>NZ_JBHXNY010000021.1:0-72764 GCF_042719275.1 Nocardioides sp. NPDC058538
CACACTCCTCATACACCCCGAGGATCACCGGTTCGCGGGCACTCCTAGATGAGGCACCGAAGGTGTTTCGCGGGCACTTTTCGTGAGTCTCGTCGTCGCCTTGACGCGGCGCGCGATCGAGAAACAATCGAACCAAGCGTCGGCGGCGAAACACCAACACGAAGCCACGCTCACCTCCAGCGCGGCGAACTGAGACCAACCCAGGACTCGACGAGTTAGCCCCAGAAGACGACCGACAAGCTAGGAGACGCTGGAGATCTCCCCCGCCCATCGCCCGATCAGCTCGGCCTCATGCGGAGGCGGACCGGGGAGGCGGCGGCTGGCTGCCTCGGCGCGCAGGCCGTCGCAGACGAGGGCGAGGTATCGGCGGCGCAGGGCGGCGCTGCGTACGTCGTCTCCTACGTCGATGCGACTGATCTGCTCGAGGAGAACGGTGATGTCGGCGCGGGTGACGTCGGGGCGGAGGATGCCGCTGCCACGGGCGCCGCGCAGGAGGCGGTTGGTGGTGTCGACAGCGAGTTTGTCCAGGTCACGCAGGCCCTGGTCGAAGCTGACCTCGTCGCGCAGAGCGAGGGTGAGCCGCGGGAGCCCGTCGTCGAGCACCTGGCGCAGGAAACCCGTGAATGCGTGCCACGGGTCGTCGGTGTCGCTCAGCGCCGCCTCCGCGAAGGCGATGTAGCGGCGGTAGCTGTCGGCGGCGACGGCCCGCAACAGCGCCTGCTTGTTGGCGTAGCGGCGATAGAGCCCGGCGACGCCCATCCCGGCCTCCTCTGCGACCGCGGCCATGGTCGCGCGGGGGTCCCTGAGCAGGACCTCCCGAGCGGCGATCAGGACCGCGCGGTCCGCGTTGAGGGGCGGCATGCCCCACACCCTACGTGCGGGCGCCACGCTCAGGCGGTTTGTACCTGTGAGATGTCGACCAAGGCCGCGATCGGGCGGTTCGGGTAGTCGGCGAACACCCCGTCCACACCGGCCTCGAAGAGGCGATTCGCCTGGTCGCGGCCGGCTTTCAGGGTCCAGACGAAGACCAGCAGACCGTGCCGATGGGCCTCGTCGGCCAAGCCGGTGGGTGGCTGGCCCTTCTTGCGGACCATCGACTTCTTGGGGCCGATGGCCTGGGCGTACGTCGCGATCTCCGCGCAGTCGACCGCGCCCCACTTCTTGTCGACCAGCTGCACCAGCGGGAGGTCGGTGCGGGTGCTCATCTCGCGGACCCACGCCTCGTCGAAGCTCTGCAGCCACAGCCGCTGGGAGGGCAGGCCCGGGAGACTGTTCCAGCCTTCGACGCCGTGGTCGGCGAGAGTCTGCAGCAGGGTCTCGGTGACGGGAAGGCCGATGGAGGCGAAGTACGTCGGGTGCTTGACCTCCACGTGCAGCCCGACCCGCCGTCCGCGGCGCCGCGACTCGTCGGCGACGAGCAGCAGCAGCGTGTCGAGGGTGATGATCGGCTGGCTCGTGGTCGGCGCCCCGAGGCTGAGCAGCTCGGAGAAGGTGAAGTCCTCGGTGAACCAGCCGGTCCACTTCTTGCCGCTGATGACCTTGGTCGTACGCCGCTCCGCGAACTCCGGGCGCGAGGCCACGTCCGTGGTGCGGGAGAGCTCGTTCTCGTGGCGGAGCACCATCACCCCGTCGCTCGTCATCACCACGTCCGTCTCGAGCGCGTCCACGCCCTGACGCAGCGCCAGGCGGTAGGACTCCAAGGAGTGCTCCGGCAGATAGCCGGGCGCTCCGCGATGGCCGATCACAAGGGGACGGTGGGCCGATGCCATGGCGCCAAGCGTGCGTGCCGGCAGCGACGCCGCGGCGGGCGCAATGTGAATGGGACGTTACGAGCGGCGGGCCATCTTTGATCAAGCACGGCCGGTTCGGTCCCCCTGGGTCCCCCTCAGGGAGTGTCCTCGCCGGACCAGACGACGTTCTCGCGGATCAGCCGGGCGGGGACGCCGACGACGGCCGTGCGCGGCTCGACCTTCTGGTTGCGGACCATCGCGCGCATGCCGACGACGGCACCGTCACCGATCTCGGCGTGGCCGGTGACGATCACGTCGCGGCCGAGCCAGACGTGCTCGCCGAAGCGGATGTTGGCGCCGTACGGATTGATCCGCTGCCCCGTCTCACCGTCCTCCAGCCGGTGCATGTCGTCGGTCGCGACGTAGACGTTGGCCGCCCAGAGCTGGTCGCGGGCAGCCACGATCGAGCCGCCGTTGCGGGCATCGATCTGCGCGCGGGAGGTCGCGACGAGACCACCGGAGAGGATCACCGCGGAGCCGCCCCCGCAGTAGATCTCGCCCCAGACCAGGCTCGTGTCCGGGCCGATGAAGATCGTCGGCGAGTCGCCGCCGACCAGCAGCGCCTGCATCGAGGTGATGTCGGTCGCGACCACGATCAGCGCGTCGGAGAACGGGTAGAACCCGAGCAGCTCGATCAGTCGCTCATCGAGCGGGAACCCGTCACGCAGGTAGAGCGCATTGCCACCCTCGTGCCACCACTCCGGCAACGGTCCGGTGATCTCGCTCAGCTCGAGCCCGACGAGCACCTCCGGCTCGAGCCCCGCGGCGATGAGCCGCTCCCGATGTACGTCGGTGAGCGGCTCACCCCTGGTCCAGGACATGCCGGGAACCTTAGGGCATGTCGGGTAAAGACACGGCGGCCGCGAGCGGCGGTTCGGGCCGATCTGGCAAGGCGCCAGCCACGAAGGCATCCTGGTGGCTGTCGAGTGGCGGCAACGCAGCCAGATCGGATGCGAACCGCCGCGCAGCGGGCGTGGATTTGCCCGACATGCCCTAACCTGGCTCAGCTCGGATACATGCCGCTGGTCACGTTCAGCCAGGTGCCCGTGATCGCGCCGGCGCCGTCCGAGGCGAGGAAGGTCGCGGTGTCGGCGACCTCCTTCAGCCGCGGCGACCGCTTGGTCATCCGCATGCCGTCGAGGTTCGCACGGATCCCGTCGAGGGCCTCCTCCGGGAGCCGCGTCCCGAGGACCCGCTCGAACTTCTCCGCGGTGAACGTCTCGGTGATCCCGGCGGTCCAGATCCCCACGACGCGTACGCCCGAGGGCCCGACCTCCGCGGCGAGATCACGAACCAGCGCGTCGAGGGCACCGTCGGCGGCGCTGGTGCCTCCCATGCCGGGCGCCGAGCCGCGTGCGGAGCCGGAGTCGAGCGCCAGCACGACGCCGCGGCCCTGCGCCACCATCTGCCGCGCGGCCGCGCGGGCGGTGTGGAAGGAGCCGGCGATGCCGCGTACGACCGGCTGGGTGTAGTCCGCGGCCGAGATCTCCAGCAGCGCCTGCCCCTGGATATCCCCGCGGTCGGCGACGTTGAACGAGATGTCGAGCGAGCCGGTCTCGGCGACCACCCGCGCCACGAAGGCGGCCACCGCGTCCTCGTCGAGGATGTCGACCACCCCGTAGCCGGCCGCGCCGACCTCCTCGGCTTTGGCCGCCAGGGTGGCCTCGGTGCGGCCGGCGAGGTAGACCTTCGCGCCCGCCTCGGCGAAGGTCTTCGCGGTCGTCGAGCCGATGTCACCCGCGCCGCCCCAGACGATGGCGGTGCGGTCCTGAAGCTGTGCGTTCATGATGTCTCCTGAGCTGTCCTCGCGCACCTGGTGTGCGTGATCTGCCCGTTAGGACGTACGCCGGGCCGGCAACTCATCGGGTAGGCGCAAACTTTCTCAGGTGAGCGCCTGCGGGAGCCCGAAGGCGGGGAAGAGATGCGGCTCGAAGGTGGTGATCTGGGCGAGCCGGCCGTCGACGATCCGGAGCACGTCGAGCGTCTGCGGGCGGTAGATCGTGGTGCCCGGGCGACGTACGTAGCCCGCGACCGCTGGCATCCGGTTGGCCTGCGCCGCGATGAACTTCCATTCACCCAGGTAGGTCGGCGAGGTCGGATCGAGGTTGGGCAGGACGAACGACAGCAGCGCGTCGCGGGTGGTGAACCAGAACGGGTTCGGCGGCATGGTCAGCACGGCGTCGCTGGTCAGCAGGTCGGCGATGCCCTCGCGCCAATTGCTCGCCCCGGCCGCGATGTAGGCGTCGATGACCTTCCGCTCCTCCTCGCTCGGCCCCTCGGTGCGCCATGTCGACCGGTCCTCGGGCAGATGCCGGCGGAGCGCCGGCTTGGCCCGCTGGAGCAGCGAGTTGACCGTGGGGACACTGACCGAGAGCGCGGCCGCGGTCTCGGCGGCCGACCAGCCGAGCACCTCGCGGAAGACGAAGGCCGCCCGCTGCTGCGGGGTCAGGTGCTGGATCGCGGTGAGGAAGACCAGCTCGATCGTCTCCCGCGCGACCGCCTCCTCCTCCGGACGCTCCGGCTCGAGCAGGGAGTCCGGGAACGGCTGGAGCCACTCCAGCAGCTCCGGGGGCTCACCGGTGCCGTGGTCGAACCCCGGCAGCGGGGCGTACGTCTTCGGCCGCCGTTCGTTTCGGCGCAGGAAGTCGAGGCAGGTGTTGGTCGCGATCCGGTAGAGCCACGCTCGCATCGCCTCGGGGTCGGTCAGCTGGTCGCGCCGCTCCCAGGCCTTGACCAGGGTCTCCTGCACGAGGTCCTCGGCCTCGTCGAAGCTCGCCACCATCCGGTAACAGTGCACCCGCAGCTCGCGCCGGTGCTTCTCGGCGGCATCCACGAACGGGTCACCCATCGCGCTCATGGCGGTGAGCGTAGGCCCCGAACGACACTCCCGACCCGAATTTTGCAATCAAAGTCAAACTGGTGCAACGCAATCCATCCGGACGACGTACCACGTATGTGGGGCGGTCCTCCCAGGGTCCCGGCCGCTGTGCGAGTGAGTGGGTCTCCCGGCCGGGGCCCTGGTTCGTCTCCGAGACTCAGACGAGACCGCGCAGCTTCGGGAGGATCTCGTCGCCGTAGAGCTTCAGGAACTTCGCCTGGTCCGGGCCCGGGGCGTGGAAGACCAGGTGGGTGAAGCCCATGTCGAGGTATTCCTTGATCCTGGCGACGTGCTCGTCGGGGTCGGTCGACACGATGAACCTCTTGGCGGTCGCCTCGGTCGGGAGCGCGTCGGCGAGACGCTGCATCTCCACCGGGTCCTCGACGGAGTGCTTCTGCTCGGGGGTGAGACCGAGAGCACCCCAGAAGCGGGTCGCCTCCATCGCCTGCTCCAGGTCGTGGTCGAAGGAGACCTTGACCTCGATCATCATGTCCACGTCCTCCGGCTTGCGCTCGGAGAGCTCGATGCCGGTCCGTACGGCCGGGAGCAGCGTGTCGGTGTAGAGCTCGGCGCCCTTGCCGGAGGTGGTGATGTAGCCGTCACCGGCACGCCCGGCGTACTTGGTGGCGGCCGGGCCGCTGCCGGCCAGGTAGATCGGGACCGGCGTGGTCGGCTTGTCGTAGATGGTCGCCCGGTCGAGCTGGTAGTAGTCGCCCTCGAAGGTGACCCGGTCCTCGGACCAGAGCTTCTTGATCACCCGTACGGCCTCGCGGAAGCGCGCGAAGCGCACCTTGCCCTCGGGCCACTCGATGCCCAGCGGGGCCTCGTTCATCGCCTCGCCGGTGCCCATCCCGAGCACGACGCGGTCAGGGAAGAGCGAGCCCAGGGTCGCGAAGGACTGCGCCACGATCGCCGGGTGGTAGCGGAACGTCGGGGTGAGCACCGAGGTGCCCATCACGATGCGCTCCGTGCGCGCACCGAGCGCGCCCAGCCAGGTCATCGCGAAAGGCGCGTGACCGCCGTCGTGCCGCCAGGGCTGGAGATGGTCGGAGATGAAGACCGAGTCGAAACCCTGCTCCTCCGCCATCACTCCGTAGTTCAGCAGCTCCGTGGGTGCGAACTGCTCGTTGGACGCCTTGTATCCGAACCTGATCTCCGTCACACGGTCACGGTAGCCTCCCCAGCATGAAGCAGCCCAGCATGAAGCTTGCGATGCCCTTGACCTACTTCGGCAACCCGCGCGAGACCGCAGACCAGGTCGTCGGCCTGGAGAAGGCGGGGCTCGACCAGCTCTGGGTCGCCGAGCCGTACGGCTTCGACGCGGTCTCGCTGCTCGGCTACCTGGCCGCCAAGACCGAGACCGTCGAGCTCGGCGCGGGCATCCTCAACATCTACAGCCGTACGCCGGGAGCGCTGCTCCAGACCGCGGCCGGTCTCGACAACGTCTCCGGCGGCCGCGCGATCCTGGGCCTCGGGGCGAGCGGGCCCCAGGTCATCGAGGGCTTCCACGGGGTGGCGTACGACAAGCCGTTGACCCGCACCCGCGAGATCATCGGCCTGCTGCGCGCCGGCCTGCGGGGCGAACGGCTGCAGAGCGACGGGCTCTACAAGATCCCGCTGCCGGCCGACCAGGGCACCGGCCTCGGCAAGCCGCTCAAGCTGCTCAACCGGCCCGAGCGTGCCGACACCCCGCTGTGGGTGGCCGCGCTCGGTGACAACAACGTCGCCATGACCGCCGAGATCGCCGACGGCTGGCTGCCGTTCCAGTTCCTGCCCGACAAGGCCCGCGAGGTCTGGGGCGAGGCCATCGACAAGGGCCTGGCCAAGCGCTCGGCCGACCTGAAGCCGCTCGAGATCTCCGCCGGCGGCCTCCTCGCGATCACCGACGACCCCGACGAGGCCAAGCGCCACCGCGACACGATGCGTGGACTGCTGGCGCTGTACGTCGGCGGCATGGGCGCCCGCGGCAAGAACTTCTACAACGACATGGCCGTGAAGTACGGCTTCGGGGACGCGGCCAAGAAGATCCAGGACCTCTACCTCGACGGTCACAAGCGTGACGCAGAGGCCGAGGTCCCCGACGCCTGGCTCGAGGCCGGCAACCTGGTCGGGCCGGAGTCGTTCGTGAAGGAGCGGATCGCGGCCTTCAAGGAGGCCGGCGTGACCAGCCTCCAGGTGACCCCCGCCTTCGGCACCGACGGTCTCGCGTCGATCGCCCAGGTCAAGGAGTGGCTGGTCTGATCCCGGACGGGCGTGTGAACTCCCTTACACCCACGACCGCCCCGGACGTCCCGATGTGACGCTGCCCCCACGGGCATTGGTTGCATGGGGCGCATGTCTGAGCGGATCGTCGGCGCCATCACCGGACCCGTCACCAAGTGGGTCGTGCTCGGTTTCTGGCTGGTGATGCTGATCCTGATGGGGCCGCTGACCGGCAAGCTCGGCGATGTCGAGTCCCACGACAACTCCGACTGGCTCCCGGCCAACGCGGAGTCGACCCAGGCGATCGACGAGCTCGCCAAGGTGCAGGACCCCGACGACCTGACCACGACGATCGTCTACCACCGCGAGGGTGGTCTGACGAAGTCCGACTACACCGCGATCGTGCTGCAGATCCCGGAGATCGCCTCCCTGGACGGGGTGGTCACCCAGGAGAGCAAGCCTGATCAGCCCGTCATGCCCGCGATCGCCTACCCGACCGGGGAGAAGAAGGGCCAGAAGCAGGGTCTGGTCTCCGCCGACGGCGAGGTCGCCACCGTCTCGCTCGTGGTCAACTACGCCGACGAGGACCCGACCGCGCTGCTCGAACTGCGGGACGACCTGGTCGAGATGACGAAGATCGACGGCGTCGACGTCTACATCGGCGGCGCGGGCGGTTCCACGGCCGACCAGATGGAGGCCGGCGCCGGCATCGGCGGTGCGCTGCTCTACGCCGCCGCGGGCGTGGTCATCGTGATCCTGCTGATCACCTACCGCAGCCCGGTGCTGTGGTTCCTCCCGCTCGTCTCGGTGCTGGTCGCGCTGGTCGTGTCGATGGGGGTCGTCTATCTCTGCGCGATGTACGCCGGGCTGACCCTCAACCAGATGAACCGGGCGATCCTCGACGTGCTCGTCTTCGGCGCCGGCACCGACTACGCGCTGCTGCTCATCGCCCGCTATCGCGAAGAGCTCGGCCGTCACGAGGACCGGCACAAGGCGATGGCGGCGGCGCTGCGCGGGTCGGCGCCGGCGATCATCGCCTCGGCCGGCACGGTCACCGTCGGCATGCTCGGCCTGATGGTCGCCACCATGGGTTCGACGGCGAGTCTCGGCCCGGTCTGCGCGATCGGCATCGTCGCCGGCCTGGTCGTGATGTTGACCCTGCTCCCGGCCCTGCTGGTGATCACGGGTCGCTGGGTGTTCTGGCCGGTCAAACCGGCGTACGGCACCTCCGGCGAGAAGACCGGCGGCATCTGGGCGCGGCTCGGCGACTGGATCCGGAAGCGGCCCCGGGCGGTCTGGATCGGCACCGCCGCGGCGCTGCTGGCCTGCTGCGGTGGGCTCTCGATGCTCAACATCACCACGCTGGACAGCTCGGAGACGTACACCAAGGACTTCCCGTCGCTGATCGGCGACCGGGTGCTCGAGGAGCACGACCTCGGCGACCCCTCCAACCCGATCCAGGTCGTCTCGGCCCAGGGCACCGAGAAGGACATCGCCGAGGCGCTGACGAAGGCCGGCTACGACGGCGTCACCCCGGTCACCGACGGCACCCACCAGGTCGCGCTGACCGCGGTCCCGCTCGCCACCGACCCGATGTCGAAGGCGTCGTTCGACACCGTCGAGGACGTACGCAGCGTCGTCCACAACGTCGACGGCGCCGACGCGCTCGCCACCGGCACCGCCGCGATCCAGCTCGACATGGCCTCGGCGACCGACCGGGACACCAAGGTCGTGATGCCGTTGGTGCTCGGGCTGGTGCTGATCATCTTGATGATCCTGCTCCGCTCGGTCCTCTCACCGATGCTGCTGATGGCCACGGTCGTGCTCAGCTTCGGCGCCGCGCTCGGCCTCTCGGCGATCATCTTCGACGCGATGGGATTCGCCGGACAGGGCCGCGAGTTCCCGCTGTTCGTCTTCGTGTTCCTGGTCGCGCTGGGCATCGACTACAACATCTTCCTGATGCACCGGGTCCGTGAGGAGGTCGTCGCCCATGGCGACACCCGGCGCGCGTCCCTGGTCGCCCTCTCGGCGACCGGCGGCGTCATCACCAGCGCCGGTATCGTCTTGGCCGCGACGTTCGCGGTGCTCACCACGCTGCCGCACGTGAGCTTCATAGAGATCGGCCTGGCGATCGCCCTCGGCGTACTCCTCGACACCCTCGTCGTCCGCTCCATCCTGGTCACCGCCATCAACCTCGATCTGGGCGACGTCATCTGGTGGCCGAGCAGGCTCGCCCGCGGGCGAACGAGAGTTCGTTCGCCGCATCCGGCGGCCGGTCGGGTTCCGATGCCCGCGGCCCAGCACGCGCCCATGCGCGGCCCGCGGCCCCCTCGGGACCTCCGGGGCCAGCCTGATCTTCGTGGCCGACCGCAGCCCGGGCCGCGCAATCCTGGCCAGTACTGAGGGCCCGGCTGCGAAATCCGCGAAGTGTCTTTACGATGTGCCTACGACTCGGGTCGCTCGGCCCGGTCGCTCCACTTCACTGACATGCGGGACGTGCGACATGGGGCCAGACGACCAGGACAAGACGAGACCCGGTACGCCGCGGCCCACGCCGCCTCCGGCGCCTGGACCGGCGAACCCCATCGACCCGGACGCGACCCGGATCCCCAGCGCGAGCCCCACTCCGCCGCCGCCTCCGCCTCCCCCGTCGTCGGCCCCTCCGTCATCACCCCCACCCTCGTCGCCCCCGCCTGCTCAGCCGCCGACGGCACCGCCCCCGCCGCCACCGACGATGGCGATGCCCGCGGCACCGCCCGGCGGCTACGGGCCGCCTCCAGGGCAGCCACCGGTTGCGTACGCCACGGGCTATGGGCTGCCGCCGCACCACCAGCAGCCGAAGAAGAGCAACAAGGGGCTGCTGATCGGGCTCGGCGCCGCGGGCGCGGTGGTGCTCGTCGCGCTGCTCGGCACGGGGGCGTGGGCGTTCTTCACCGGGCGTCTCGGGTTCGGCCCGCTGAGCGCCGAGGACAAGAAGGCGGTGACCGCGATCGCCGCGGACGCGCCGAAGCCGACCTGGGCCTCGGCCGGGGACGCCAAGTGTGCCGCCGAGCAGCTGGTCAAGGACGAGCGCAGCGACGCCCTGCGCAAGGCCGGGCTGATCCAGATCTCCGGCGAGTCGGTGACCTACACCGGCGCGTGGCGGGGACAGCAGGCGACGACGTACTCCGAGGGTCTGCTCTCCTGCTCGGGTGACTGGAGCAAGGCGATCGGCAAGGAGTGGGCCCTGACCGACACCGACTGCCTCGGCGACGTCGACGAGACCGCGATGGCCGGCCTGATCACCACCCAGGTCATGGAGGTCGAGGACGCCGGCGTCACGAAGCAGGCCGACAAGGCGGTCGCCGCGCTCGATGAGTGCTACGTCAGCGACGAGCTCACCGCGCCCGCCGCGACGGCGACCCCCGCCGTGCTCGGCGTAGACTTCGCAGTCACGTCACCGACCGTCGAGGGCAGCGAGGTGGTCGTGCAGGCGAAGTCCGCCGACTCCTCGGAGTGGGCCCCGGTGACCGGCGGGAAGGTCAACATCCCAGTTCGCGAAGGCGGCCAGGAGGGCTGCGCGACCTTCCAGGCCTCGATCAACTACCCCTGGGGCACCACCAAGACCAGCGAGAGCGAGGCCTGCGGGAAGGCGAAGGACCGCCGGCTGTGGTGGACGAAGGACAAGTCGTGCGCCCAGCCGAAGTACGCCCCGTGCAGCTCCTGGACGCTCCGCTACGAGGGCTATGAGCTCCTCTCCAGCGTCACGATCAAGCTGAAGCTCAACGGCGGAAACTGCCGGTCGGCCTCCGGATCGTGCTCGGACAGGGCCTTCGTCACCAAGCCGAGCGGCACCTGGACCAACTGGACCGCACCCAAGGGCTGGAAGGACCGGTTCACCGCCGAGGTCGACGGTCTCAAGGCGGTACTTCCCAACTAAGGCCTTCTTAACTTTTGGTCTCGCCCGTGGCGTTGCCGCACGACGATCGTTGACGGGACGCTAGGGTTTCGGCAGAGGTCTGGAATCGGGTAAAAAAATCAGGGCGAGGTTCTAAAAGATGGTTGCGTTCCCCCAGGAAGGCGAGCAGTTCGGTCGCTACGTGATCGAGCGGGTCCTGGGTCAAGGTGGCATGGGTGTCGTCTACCAGGCGAAGGACCCGGCACTGCGACGCAAGGTGGCGCTGAAGCTGGTGCTGCCCTCACTCACGGTCGACAAGGACTTCATCACCCGCTTCGAGCGGGAAGCCAACATCCTGGCCAAGCTGCGCTCGCGCAACATCGTGCAGATCATCGAGTACGGCGAGGTCGAGGGCACGGTCTACCTCGTCACCGAGTACGTCCCCGATGGCGACCTGCACGGCTGGCTGAAGACCCAGGGGCAGCTGGAGACCGTCCAGGCGCTGCGCCTGGTCGGTGACGTCAGCGACGCCCTCTTCGACGCGCACCGCGCCGGTGTGGTCCACCGCGACGTGAAGCCGTCCAACGTGCTCCTGTGGGAGCGCCAGGAGGGCGAGCTCGTCCCCTACCTCACCGACTTCGGCATCGCGACCGAGGGCGACTCCAACGTGACCCGGGCCGGCTCGGTGGTGGGCTCGCTGCCTTACATGTCGCCCGAGCGTCACATGGGTGAGCAGGCGACCGCGGCGGGCGACATCTACGCCGCCGGCTGTCTGCTGTGGGCCTGCCTGACCGGCAAGGCCCCCTACGTCGGCACCGACTTCGAGCTGATGAGCGCCCACATCAACAGCCCGGTGCCGAGGCTGCCCGCCTCGACGCCGGGCGCCGACCTGATCAACCCGATCATCCAGCGGGCGCTGGCGAAGAAGCCGGAGAACCGCTTCCGCACCGCGGCTGAGCTCTCCAAGGCCCTCGACAAGGCCGCCGACCGGCTCGAGGAGTCCGGTCTGGGTGGTGGGGTCATCGGCGCTGTCGCCGGAGCGGGCGCCGCCGATCTCGGCTCCCGTCCCGGCGTCAGCTACGACACGACCGCGAGCGGGACCTCCGGCGGCGGCACGCCGGTCCCCGAGGCCGAAGCCCAGCCGACGATCGTCAAGCGCCCGGGCGAAGGCACCCCGCCTCCCGCCCCGCTCGCCAACGAGACCGACTCCACCGTCGTGCACAGCGGCAAGGGCCTGCCCCACACCGCGGCCGCCGCCGCCGCCGCGTCCTCGACCGGCGGCACCGGCGCCGGCGGCGGCCAGCCCGAGTGGCTGCCGTCGCACCACTCCAGCGCCGGCCAGGGCAACGGCGGCGACAAGAAGAAGCTCTACGCCATCGTCGGCGGCGGGGTCGCCGCGGTCCTGCTCCTCGGCGTCGGCATCTTCACCCAGGGCTTCGGCATCTTCGGTCTCCACGGCGACGACGCCAAGGCGGCCGAGGCGATCGCCAGTGGCGTACCCAAGCCGGGCTGGGCCACCGAGGACCAGATGACCTGCGCGGCCGAGACCCTGGTCGGGAAGGTTCCCGCGGCCGAGCTGCGCTCCCACGGCGTCGTGGACGCGGGCGACGACTGGACCTACACCGGCGACTGGCCCGCCGACGACGCGATGAAGTTCACCCAGGGCATGCTCGACTGCACCGAGTCCTGGGCGACCGAGATCGGCGACAACTGGAAGGTCGGCGACACCCGCTGCATGGAGAAGGAGGTCGACAAGACCTCCATGGCCGGCCTCCTCGCGGTCGGGGACCTCCTCAAGGACGGCGACACCGGCGCCGCCGGCCCGGCCAGCGACAAGGCCGTCCAGGCCCTCGACGCGTGCTACGTCAAGGCCGACGCCCTCGGCGCCAAGGTGACCCCCAAGCCTGCCTACATGCAGGTCGACTTCGACGTGCAGGAGCCCACTGCTCCCGGCGGGCAGTCGGTGATCGGGATCGCCAAGAAGGGCAGCGGCAGCTACGAGGAGCTCAAGGGCTCTACCTACGAGCTCCCCGTCACCGAGGGTGGTGTCGAGGGCTGCATCGCGGTCAAGACCACCGTCAACTTCGCCTGGGGCACCGAGAAGGCCACCGACGCCGACGCGTGCGGCAAGGCCGAGCCGAAGAAGCTCACCTGGGACAAGCTCGACAAGTGCACCGACCCGACCTACACGAAGCGGAAGATCGCGTGCAACACGTGGCAGCTCAACTTCGAGGGCTTCGAGCCCGGCAAGAAGTTCAACGTGAAGCTCACCCGCAACGGCGGTAAGTGCTCGGAGGCGAAGGGCGCTCAGTGCACCTATCCAGGCACTCCAGCCGGCGACGGCCGGGGCGCCGTCGTCCAGTGGTCGGGCCCGCAGGACTGGACGGACAAGTTCGTCGCCACAGCCCCCGGTGCGAGCGCTCAGATCGACAACTAGTTCGACAACTGGGCGGTGGCTACTAGGCTGCTTGGTGATGAGCGAGCAGCCGACACCTCAGCAGATCCGCCGGGCGCTGGCCCGGGCCGAACGCGGCGCAGCCCTGGACGTGGCGGAGGCTTCGGCACTCCTCGCGGCCAGAGGCGATGACCTCGAACGACTGACCACCGCCGCGGCGAAGGTCCGTGACGCCGGACTGGTCGCGGCCGGACGACCCGGGACAGTGACGTACTCCCCGAAGGTCTTCATCCCGATCACCAAGCTGTGCCGGGACCGATGTCACTACTGCACGTTCGTCGAGACACCGGGGCAGGCGGAGCGGGAGGGCCGCGAGCCCTACCTGAGCCCTGATGAGATCCTGGAGATCGCCGCCGAGGGTGCGAAGCTGGGCTGTCTGGAGGCGCTGTTCACCCTCGGCGACCGGCCCGAGGACCGCTGGCCCGAGGCGCGCGAGTGGCTGGAGTCGCGTGGCTATGAGTCGACCCTCGACTACGTGCGGGCGATGGCGATCCGGGTGCTCGAGGAGACCGGTCTGCTCCCCCACCTCAACCCCGGGGTGATGTCGTGGGAGGAGATGAACCGGCTCAAGCCGGTCTCCCCCTCGATGGGGATGATGCTGGAGACCACCAGCCGGAGGCTCTTCGAGACCAAGGGCGAGGCCCATTTCGGCTCGCCCGACAAGGATCCCGCGGTGCGGCTACGGGTGCTCGAGGACGCCGGTCGTCTCTCGATCCCGTTCACCAGCGGACTCCTGGTCGGCATCGGCGAGAACCTCACCGAGCGCGCGGAGACGATCTTCGCGCTGCGGAAGGTGCACAAGGCCTACGCCGGGCTGCAGGAGATCATCGTCCAGAACTTCCGGGCCAAGCCGTCGACCGCGATGCGTCATGTCGACGACCTTGGGCTGGATGAGTATCTGGCCGCGATCGCCGTGACCCGGATCGTCCTGGGCCCCAAGGCCCGGGTCCAGGCGCCACCCAACCTGGTCGACCTCGACGAGTGCCGGGCGCTGCTCGGCGCCGGCATCGACGACTGGGGCGGCGTCTCGCCGCTCACGCCCGACCACGTCAACCCCGAGCGCCCCTGGCCCTCGCTGGACGCGCTGCGCCAGGTCACCGCCGAGGCCGGCTTCCAGCTGAAGGCCCGACTGACCGTCCATCCGGAGTACGTCGCCGGCACCCTGCGCGACGGCCAGTCCTGGATCGACCCACGGGTCCTCTCCCACGTCGAGGCGCTCGCCGACGCGGACGGCCTGGCCCGCGACGGCGTCCGGCCCGAGGGCCACCCCTGGCAGGAGCCGGACGGTGGCTTCACCGCGGCCGGCCGGGTCGACCTGCACGCCTCCGTCGACACCACCGGGCGCACCAACGACCGGCGCGACGACTTCGAGACGGTCTACGGCGACTGGGACGCCGTGCGGGAGGCGGCCACCGCGACCGGCGCTCCCGCGGTTCTGCACGCGGAGGGGCATGCGGCTCTCGCCGCGGCCGAGAAGGACCCCGGCAACCTCTCCGACGAGCACGCGCTGACCCTGATGACCGCCGAGGGCGACCTGCTGCGCCAGGTCACCAAGCTCGCCGATGACCTACGCAAAGAGGTCAACGGCGACACCGTGACGTACGTCGTCAACCGCAACATCAACTTCACCAACGTCTGCTACGTCGGCTGCCGGTTCTGCGCCTTCGCCCAGCGCAAGACCGACGCCGATGCGTACTCCCTGGATCTGGACCAGGTCGCCGACCGTGCCGAGGAGGCCTGGAACCTGGGCGCCACCGAGGTCTGCATGCAGGGCGGGATCGACCCCGAGCTCCCCTCGACGGCGTACTTCGACCTCGTCCAGGCCGTCAGGCAGCGGGTGCCGGAGATGCACGTGCACGCCTTCTCCCCGATGGAGATCGTCAACGGCACCTCCCGCACCGGACTCTCCATCGAGGACTTCCTGATCAAGGTCCGCGAGGCCGGCCTGGGCTCGCTCCCGGGCACCGCAGCCGAGATCCTCGACGACGAGGTCCGCTGGGTCCTGACCAAGGGCAAGCTACCCGCGAAGACCTGGATCGAGATCGTCTCCACGGCCCACCGCGTCGGCATCCCGACGACCTCGACGATGATGTACGGCCACGTCGACAACCCGCGCCACTGGGTCGGCCACCTCCGCGTCCTGGCCGGCATCCAGGACCAGGCCCGCGAGCACGGAAACGCCGAGCTGACCGAGTTCGTGCCGCTTCCCTTCGTCCACACCAGCGCCCCGATCTACCTCGCCGGCGCCGCCCGCCCGGGCCCGACCATGCGCGACAACCTCGCCGTCCACGCGCTGGCGAGGATCATGCTCCACGGCCGCATCGACAACATCCAGACGAGCTGGGTCAAGCTCGGCATCGACGGCACCAGGGCCATGCTCCAAGCCGGCGCCAACGACCTCGGCGGCACCCTGATGGAAGAGACCATCTCCCGGATGGCCGGCTCCGAGCACGGCTCGGCAAAGACCGTCGCCGAGCTCGAGGAGATCGGCGCAGGCATCGAGCGCGACGTACGCGAACGGACGACGTTGTACGGGACGCGATGAACCTCTAACGGTCATATGACTGGAATTCCAGTCGTATGACCGGTGTGCCGGTCACACGACGCCCATGCCCCCGTCGAGAAGTGGCAGGGGGTATCGGAAACGGCTACCCTCTACGATCCTCGCTGAACCGTCTCGAGGAAGAGTGAGATGTCCGACCCCACCGGCAGTACCGCTCAGCAACAACCGAAACCCACCGAGCTCGCCAACGCGGCGGCTGAGGAGGCCCGTCGGCGACGGCTCGGGCTGCCGCCGCTGCCACGGCGGCGGCGCGACCGGGGCCGCCCTGTACGCCTGGCGCTGCGCTGGCTCGTGAGCGTCGGCGTGCTCGTCGCCGTGGCCTTCCTCGGCACCTCGGCGTGGGCTTACTTCACCGGCGAGATCGGTCCGCTGCGCGGTGCCGAGAAGGACGTAGCGCGCACTCTCGCCCTCGCCGGCGACACCCCGGCCTGGGCCACCCCGGAGCAGATCCGCTGCGCCGGGGACGCCATGGTCAAGGACAAGGGCAGCGCCGGGCTCGCCGATGCCGGAGTGGTCACCAAGACCGGCAGCGGGTTCAGCTATGCCGGGGAGTGGCCCTCGGCGCTGGGCTCGCAGTGGTACTCCGAACTGCTCGACTGCGCCGACGGCGGCGCCAACAGCTGGAGCAGGCAGGTCGCGGACGCCTGGACGCTCGATGACCCCCGATGCGTGCGGGAGGTCGGCCGCCCGGCGATCGCCGGTGTCCTGGCCGTCACCAACCTGCGGCTCACCGACGAGGACCTCGCCGCCAAGAACGTCGCCACGATCACCCACCTCGACAGCTGCTACGCCCGCACACCCGAGGCGCCGACCGGAGCCGCCGCCGCGGGCTACCGCGAGGTCACGCTGAAGGTCACCGCCCCGGCGGTCACCTCCGGCATCGCCTCCATCGACGACGGCGCCACCCAGCCCACCGCCGGCGAGGACCCGGAGCTCACCTACACGCTGCCGGTCGCCAAGGGCGGCACCGAGGCTTGCGTAGAGGCGACCACCAAGGTGACGTACGCCTGGGGCACGGTCCGCGCCGGCGAGCCGGCCAAGCTCTGCGGCAAGGCGGCCGCGGCCCGGATGGAGTGGCACACGGTCGAGCGCTCGTGCCCCAAGGGGAAGCCGAAGTGCACCTACATGGCGGCCTACGTCGAGGGGTTGGCCGACAACCAGACGACGACGATCACCTACCGGCCGACGGGTGACTTCAAGTGTGCCGGCAAGAAACCCACCTGCACGGTCAAGATCAAGGCCGACGCCACCGGGAAGGCCCGCACGCCCGGCCTGATGGTCACCGGCAAGAAGGGGAAGATCGTGGCGAGCGCGGGCAGTCTGAAGGCGACGTACACCGGCTGAAGCGAAGCCCGAAGCAATAGGCACAGCTCGTAGGCTGGTGGGCGTGCCTTCCGACCTCACCTTCGGCGCGACCCGCGGGCCCAGCCCCGATCCGGCCCAGCGCCCGCCGGCGCTGCCCCGCAAGCGCCGCCGGACCCTTGTCGACCTCCCCGGCGGGACGTACGCCGCCGGGGACTCGTTCGGCGAGGGCTACCAGGCCGATGGCGAAGGTCCGGTGCACGCGGTCGACCTGCCCGCCTTCCGGCTGGACGCGACCGCGGTCACCAACGAGGAGTTCGCCCGGTTCGTGAAGGCGACCGGACACGTCACCACGGCCGAACGAGAGGGCTTCTCGGCCGTCTTCCACCTGGCCTTCGAAGGCTCGCCACGCGATGTCCTGGGCCGCTCGCCCGAGGCACCCTGGTGGCTCGGCGTACGCGCCGCCTCCTGGCGGGCGCCGGAGGGCCCCGGCTCCAACGTCGGGCGCCGCGGCAACCACCCGGTCGTGCACGTCTCCCACGACGACGCGCAGGCGTACTGCGACTGGGCCGGGACCAGGCTGCCGACCGAGGCCGAGTGGGAGCACGCCGCCCGCGGCGGTCTCGCCGGCTCGCGGTTCCCGTGGGGCGACGACCTGGAGCAGGACGGCACCCACCACGCCAACGTCTGGCAGGGAGTCTTCCCGGACACCAACACCGCCGACGACGGGTTCGTCACGACCGCGCCGGTGCGGACGTACGAACCCAACGGCTTCGGGCTGTTCCAGATGATCGGCAACGTCTGGGAGTGGTGCGCGGACTGGTTCTCGCCGACCTACTACGCCGACCTCGTCGACTCCGGCTCCTCCGCGGACCCGCGGGGCCCCGCCGAGGGCCTGACCCGGGTCATGCGCGGCGGCTCCTACCTCTGCCACGACTCCTACTGCCACCGCTACCGGCTCTCGGCGCGCTCCAGCAGCCCGCCCGACTCGACCGCTGGCAACCTGGGGTTCCGCTGCGCGGCCGACCTGGACGATCAGTCCGCCGGGTAGAACTCCTTCGGGCAGGTGTCACCGGCACAGTCGGCGTACTTCTCGCTCAGCCCACGCAGCTCGGCCAGCTCGTCGGCGTACTCGGGGAGCAGTGCGAGCGACCGGATCTGGTAGGGGTCCTCGGCCAGGTCGTAGAGCTCTTCGCTGCCGTCGGAGAAGCGGGCATAGGTCCAGTCACCGAAGCGGATCCCCGAGTAGATCTGCTTGGAGCCGTCGTTGACCCGCCAGGCGGAGAGCGGGATCACCCGGTCCTGCGCGGGGGCCTCGAGCCACGGCATGATGTTGACGCCGTCCTGGGTCCGCCCCGGCTCGGCGCCGGCGACCGCCATGATCGTGGTGGCGATGTCGGGGTTGCCGACCCCGGTGGCCAGGGTCCGTCCGGCCGGGATGCCCGGGCCGCGCAGGATCACCGGGATCCGCTGCGTCTCGCGGTAGTGCATCAGCTTGCCGTTGATGTTGTGGCCGCCGGTGGTGTAGCCGTTGTCCGAGGAGAAGATGATGATGGTGTTGTCGAGCTGGCCGGTCTCCTGCAGGCGGAGTACGTGGCTGGCGACCGCGCGGTCGAGCGACTGGACGGCCTCGACCCGCTGCTCGTGCGCGATCCGCAGCTCGGCGCGGCCCTGCGCGTCGAAGTGCTTGCGCGATGCCGAGATCCGCGGCGCATCGGTCGGGGTGCGGAACATGTAGGGAGTGTCCGGCAGCTCGAGACCGTCGAAGGAGTGCTTGTCCTCCTCCGCCGGCCTGGTCGTGCTGGTGCCCTCCGGGTCTTCCGGCTCATCGGGTCCACCGTGGTGCGGTGCCACGTAGTTGAGCCACATGTACCACGGCTTGTCGGCACGCTCCGGCGCCGAGATCATCTCGTTGGCCTGGTCCCGCATGACGTACGTCGTGTAGCGGTTGTAGGTCGTGAGCTTGCCGTTGTGGTTGATCCGCGGCCGGATGAAGTTGTAGGTCGACATGTCGGTCGTCGCCCGCCAGTCGGTCCACCCGGGCGGCACGTCCTTGGCGGTCCCGTCGAGGCCGTAGCCGTTGAGGTACTTGCCGGCGAAGAGGGTGTCGTAGCCGGCGCTCTGCAGCGCCTCGGGCAGCGTGCCGGTGTGGTCCATCGACTGGTAGCCACCGCGTTCGCCGTTGATCGTCACGGTGTGGTGGTTCTGGCTGTACTGCCCGGTCAGCAGCGACGCGCGGGCCGGCACGCAGATCGGCGTGGGGGCGATCGCCTCGGTCAGCGAGGTGCCCTGCGCGGCCAGGAGGCTGCGGGTGTGGGGCATGAACTCGAGATCCTCGTAGGCGAGGTCGTCGGCCGTGATCATGAGGATGTTGGGCTGGGTGGAGTAGGGCGCCCAGTCGGGCGTCGATGTCGGAGTCGAGGGCACCACGCCGTCGTTGTCGCGCGCGAAGGCGTTCCCGGCCAGAGATCCCAGCGACCCCAGCGGCCCGGCCGATTCGGGCATCGCGCCGAGCGCGATCGAGGCGCCGGCGAGCACGGCAACGGCCGCCACCGCCAATCGGGCGCGAGGCGCCATCTGCTCTGCTCCCTTGGTCGATCCCCGCGTCGTATGTTTCCGTCCGGTTCCACTCCATACCGGACCGGGTTAACGTTACCGAAGGGGGCCGTCATGACCCCAATGCCCGGCCGATCAGGAGACTCTAGTGAGCGAATCGCGCGAGAACTACGGCGACTACAGTGTCGACGACGAGGACCAGATCACCGGTGAGGACGCGCTCTCCGGGGACGTTCTCGAAGGTGAGGTGCGCGACGAGCTCGACCACGGCATCGTCACCGCCGACCGCTACTCCACCGACTACGGCAACACGCCCTGGGAGGAGGAGCACCGGGAGTGCATCGACCAGCGCCGCCACCAGGAGGTGCCGGAGCCGGATCCCTACGCGGTCGAGTACGACGATGCCGAGGAGAGCGACGACCCTGACGGCCGCGAGGTCGGCAACCAGCGAGCGGGGCGGCTGGTCGACCCCGACCGTGGCGAGGGCGAGGACGCGGAGTCCGAGCTCTACGGGATCGATGCCGGCATCGACGGCGCCGGCGCCTCCGCCGAGGAGGCTGCGATGCACATCATCGACGACAGCGACGACGGGGACCAGGAGCGCTAGGCCGTGAGGTCGTCGATCTCCAGCACGATCTCGACCTCGAACCCCTCAGAGCTCTCCAGGTAGAGCGCCGTGTGCTCGTCGCCGCCGGCGTGCGGGTAGCGGTCGGCGTACATCTCGTGCCAGCCGTGCTCGGTCGACGCCGCCCGCATCCTGTCGAGCTGGTCTCGGTCATCGATCATGAACGCGATGTGGTTGACGCCGGGCCGGAGCCGGTCCTGCGTGCCGTGCTGGTCCGTGGAGTGCTCCATGAAGACGTACGTCCCGTCCGACGCCTCCCAGAAGTGACCCTTCTCGCCGGCCTCCCAGCCGAGCTCGCCGAAGAGCCAGCCCCACTCCCCCGAAGCGGTCTCGAAGTCGTCGACCCAGAGGTCCCAGTGGTGGATCGCCCGCATCTCTCCCCCTAACCAGCCAGTGAGCCTGAGGCTACATCGTGCCCTGCGTACGCGGATCGGTCCGGACTCGGAGTCTTGGTGGCGAAGCCGAGAAACGGAGTCGCGGGAGGGCGAACCCTCGTGTGAGGATCGGGGCGTGAGTGACCTGAAGACCTTCATCGCCGGGCTGCCCAAGGCCGAGCTCCATGTCCACCACGTCGGGTCGGCTTCGCCGCGGATCGTCGCGGAGCTGGCGGCGCGGCATCCGGGGACGGTGCCGGCCGACATCGAGCTGCTGCGGGAGTACTTCACGTTCAGCGACTTCGCGCACTTCATCGAGGTCTACCTCTCGGTCGTCGACCTGGTCCGTACGCCGGAGGACATCCGCTACCTGACCTACGAGATCGCGCGCGACCTGGCGCAGACCCAGCAGGTCCGTTACGCCGAGCTGACCTGCACGCCCTACACCTCCGTACGCCCGGACCTGGCCGTGCGCGAGCCCGGGCAGACCGGGCACGCCGGGATGGCGATCGAGGCCTACACCGAGGCACTCGAGGACGCCCGGGTGGGAGCCGAGCGCGATTTCGGGATCACGCTGCGCTGGATCTACGACATCCCGGGCGAGTCGGGGATCCCGGCGGCCGATGCGACCCTGGCGTACGCCGTCGACCACGGCCCGGAGGCGCTCATCGGGTTCGGACTCGGTGGACCCGAGGTGGGGGTTCCCCGGCCGCAGTTCGAGAGGCACTTCGACGCGGCCCGTGCCGCGGGGCTCCGCTCGCTGCCGCACGCCGGCGAGACCACCGGACCGCAGACGATCTGGGACGCCCTGACCGTGCTGAGGGCCGAGCGGATCGGCCACGGCACCTCGGCGGCCCAGGATCCGGCCCTGCTCGCCCACCTCGCCGAGCACCGGATCCCGCTCGAGGTCTGTCCCTCGTCCAACGTCGCCACCGGGGCCGTCGCGACGCTCGAGGAGCACCCGCTGAAGACGTTCGTCGATGCCGGAGTGCCGGTCACGATCAACTCCGACGACCCGCCGATGTTCGCGACCACGCTCAACCAGGAGTACGAGATCGCAGCCGACCTCCTCAGCCTCGACACCGCCGGCATCGCCGACCTCGCCCGTGCCGCCGTCGACGTCTCCTACGCACCCGACGACGTCAAGATCCGGCTGCGCGGCGAGATCGACGCGTACGCCACGCCTTAAGCGCTTGACGCGGCTCCGACCCGCCCGTTTGCTGGACGCCATGGGCGAACTGACACTGGCGGTCAACGGGATCGAGCTGTGCGTCGAGACGTTCGGGAGTCCGGCGGACCCGCCGATCCTGCTCGTCGGTGGGATGAGCGCCTCGATGGACTACTGGGAGGACGACTTCTGCCAGGCGCTCGCCGCGGGCCGGAGGTTCGTGATCCGCTACGACCACCGCGACACCGGCCGCTCGACGACCTGGCCACCGGGAGAGCCGGGCTACACCGGGCGCGACATGATCGCGGACATCCCGGCTCTGCTCGACGCCTTCGGCCTCGACAAGGGCCACATCTTCGGCATCTCGATGGGCGGGGCGCTGGCCCAGTGTGCGGCGGTGCTCTATCCGGAGAGGGTCGAGACGCTGATCCTCAACGAGACCTCACCGGCCTTCGACGGCGTACCCGACCTGCCGCCGATCGGCGAGGAGCTGGCCGACTTCTTCGCGAAGGCGGCCACGACCACGGTCCCGGATCCCGACGACCACGAAGCCCTGGTGTCGATGCTGGTCGAGGACCAGCGGGCGTTCGTCCCGGAGGGCTACGACGAGGTCAGGATGCGGGCGGTCGTCGAGCGGGTCGTACGCCGCACGCCGGACATGCGGCCGAGCTTCGCCAACCACCAGGCGATGAGCGACGGTGAGCCGGTCGAGGCGACCCTGGCCGACATCGCCGCCCCGACGCTGGTCATCCACGGCACCCGTGACCCGCTGTTCCCGATCGGTCACGGCGAGATCCTCGCCCGCGACATCCCTGACGCGACGCTCCTCGTCCTCGACGGCGTCGGCCACGAGCCACCCCCGCCCTCGACCTGGGACACGGTCGTCCCGGCGATCATCGACCACACCGCGTAGAGCTACTCGATCTTCCCGAGCACGTCCCCGATCGCGACCGTCCCACCCACGTCGGTGCCGCGGGAGAGCACTCCCGCACGGTGTGCGGCGACGCGGGTCTCCATCTTCATGGCGTCGATGACCGCGACGTCCTGGCCCTCGGTGACCTGCTCGCCGTCGGGGACGAGCCAGTCGACGAGTACTCCGGGGACGGTGGCCTCGAGCACGGCGGGGTCGGCGGCCGCCGGCCCGGCGTCGGTCGCGACCGGCCCGCCTGCGGCGATCCCCCGCAGCAGCTCATCGGGGAGCCCGAGCATGACCCGGCGTCCGTCGATCTCGATCGGCACCCGCCGAAGCGGCTGCACGGGCGCCGGCTCGGGGCGCCGCTGCGTCTCCAGGCGCGGCATCAGCGTGGTCTCGATCCACTGCGTGTGCACCGCGAACCCGGCGGTAGAGAAGGCCGGGTCGTCGAGCAGGACGCGAGCGAAGGGTACGACGGTCGCGACCCCCTCGACGCTGAGCTCGCGGAGCGCGCGGCGGGCACGTACGACGGCGGTGTCCCGGTCCGGCGCGTGCACGATCAGCTTGGCGATCAGCGAGTCGAAGGCGCTCTGCACCGTGTCGCCCGCCTCGATCCCGGCGTCCCAGCGCACCCCTGGCCCGGCGGGGACCCGCAGGCCGGTCACGACGCCGGGGCTCGGCAGAAATCCGCGGCCCGGGTCCTCGGCGTTGATCCGCAGCTCGATCGCATGGCCCGTCGGCGCCGGCGTCTCCGAGAACGAGAGTCCCTCGCCCGCGGCGATGCGCAGCTGCTCCGCGACGAGGTCGACGCCGGTGACGGCCTCGGTGATCGGGTGCTCGACCTGGAGGCGGGTGTTCACCTCGAGGAACGAGATCACCCCGTCCTCGCCCATCAGGAACTCGACGGTCCCGGCCCCGCGGTAGGAGACCGCGGCGCAGATGTCACGCGCGGCGTCGTGGATGCGGCGACGCTGCTCCTCCGTCAGCCCTGGCGCGGGCGCCTCCTCGACGAGCTTCTGGTTGCGGCGCTGCAGCGAGCAGTCCCTGTCGCCGACGACCACGACGTGCCCGGTGCCGTCGCCGAGCACCTGCGCCTCGATGTGCCGCGGACGCTCCAAGAACCGCTCGACGAAGCACTCACCGCGACCGAACGCGGCCAGCGCCTCGCGCGAGGCGGAGTCGAAGGCATCGGCGACATCGTCGAGCTCGCGGGCGACCTTCAGCCCGCGACCGCCACCACCGAAGGCCGCCTTGATCGCGATGGGAAGCCCGTGCTCGCGCGCGAACGCGACCGCCTCGTCGGCCGACTCCAGCGGCCGGTCGGTGCCCGCCACGAGCGGCGCGCCCACGCTCTGCGCGATCCGGCGCGCGGTGATCTTGTCGCCGAGGCTGTCGATGCTCGCAGGGGCCGGGCCGATCCAGATCAGGCCGGCGGCCTCGACGGCGCGCGCGAACTCGGCGCTCTCCGAGAGGAACCCGTAGCCCGGATGCACCGCGTCGGCGCCGGAGGCCTGCGCCGCGGCCATGAGCCATTCGATGCTGAGATAGGACTCGGCGGCGGTGGACCCACCGAGCACGTACGCCTCGTCGGCCAGACGCACGTGCAGCGCGTCGGCGTCCTGATCGGCGTAGACGGCGACCGACACGAGGCCGGCCTCGGCAACCGCCCGCACGACGCGGACGGCGATCTCTCCCCTGTTGGCGATGAGCACCCTGCGCATATCATTCTCCTCGGGTCTCGGACGTCGGCACAACAGGCGCGACGGGTCGGAAGCGGATGCGGACCCCGGGCGGCAGCTGACCGGCCAGGTCCAGGTCGCGGTCGATGACCGCGCCGATGATCGGATAGCCGCCGGTGAGCGGGTGGTCCGGAAGGAAAAGCACGGGCTGGCCGTCGGGCGGCACCTGGATCGCGCCGGTCACCGCCCCCTCGCTCGGCAGCTCGCCGGTGATGTCGCGAGCGAGCGGGACGGCGCCTTCGAGACGTACGCCGACGCGGTCGGAGCGGGGCGTGACGGTCCACTCCTGCTCGACCAGGGTGCGTACGCCGGCCGGGGTGAACCAGTCCTCGCGCGGGCCGAGTACGACGCGTAGCTCGACCGTGTCACCGGGCGCGGGCAGCGAGTCGACGGGAGCGGGGTCCGGGTCCACCGCATGGGGCGCGGCCGCGGGGCCGTGCAGCGGCACGACATCCCCTGCGCGCAGGGGACGGCCGCCGAGGTCGCCGGGGCCGAGGCCCGCGAGCGTGTCGCTCGAGAGGCTGCCGAGCGCCGGCGGAAGATCCAGGCCACCGCGGACGGCGATCAGCGTGCGCAGTCCGGAGCCCACTGCGCCGAGGCGCAGCTCCTCGCCGTCCTCGAGGGCGGTGGCGACGCCGTGCCCGACGGGGAGCGAGGGGCCGTCGGTGCGTACGACCGTCGTCTCGGCAGGAGCGCCCGTGACCGCCACGACCGCCGGGCCGGTGAAGCGCAGGACCGCACCGCCACCGGCGAGCTCGAAACCTGCCGCTCCCGGAGCGTTCCCCACGGCGCGGTTCGCGGCCCGCAGGGCGCGGCGGTCGGCCGCTCCCGACGCGGAGACGCCGAGGGCGGCATGGCCGGGGCGGCCGAGGTCCTCGAGCACCAGCTGCAGGCCGGGACGTACGACCTCGACTGCGAAGGGGTGCTCGGCAGCATCGGTCGGCGCAGCCGGTGCGGCGACCGAGACCGACTCCCGCTCGAGCCGCTCGAACCGCACGGTCATCCCGGGCGCGAGCAGGGCGGGCGGATCCCGGCGCAGATCCCACATCGGCGCGTCCGTACGCCCGATCAGCTGCCAGCCACCGGGGCTCTCCCGGGGGTAGACGCCCGAGAACGTCCCGGCCAGCCCGACCGAGCCCGCCGGGATCCGGGTGCGCGGAGAGGGGCGCCGCGGTACGTCGAAGAGCGCGTCGTCGCCGACGAGGTAGCCGAAGCCCGGCGCGTAGCCGGTGAAGGCCACCCGCCACGTCGCGGCCGCATGACGCGCGACCACCTGCTCGGCGCTGACCCCGAGCAGCTCGGCGACCTCGTCGAGATCCTGACCGTCGTATCTCACGCCGATGGTCACCGAGCCGGCGGTCGGAAGGCCACCGTGGACGGCTTCGACGCGGGCCAACTCCTTGGCGAGAGTGGCCTCGTCGACCAGGGTCGGGTCGAACCGGACGAGCACCGTCCGAGCCGCGGGCACCAGCTCGACGACGCCGGTCGGCGGCGCGGCCACGAGCGCCGCGTGCAGCCGCATCGCGCCCTCGAGGTCGTCTTCCTCGACCAGCAGCGCCTGATCCGATGCGATGAGAACGTGCCTCACGCCAGATACTCCGAATCCCGTACGTCGGTGATGAACATGTGGCCGGGCGCGTGGGTGAGCGCGAACGGCGGACGCGAGTCCATGATTGCGGCCTGTGGTGTGACCCCGCAGGCCCAGAAGACCGGCACCTCGCCGTCGCGCACCTCCGGCGGGTCCCCGAACTCGGGAGCGGCGAGGTCGGCGATGCCGAGCGACGCGGGGTCGCCGACATGCACCGGCGCACCGTGCACCGCCGGATAGCGCCCGGAGATGCGTACGGCATCGGCGACGCGATCAGCGGGGATCGGACGCATCGAGACCACCATGTCGCCGCTCAGGCGCCCGGCGGGAGCGCACGGGCGGGAGGTCCGGTACATCGGCACGTTGCGGCCGAGCTCCTGGTGGCGGATCGGGATCTCGGCGTCGGCCAGGCCCGCCTCGAACGTGAAGCTGCAGCCGATCAGGAACGAGACCAGGTCGGGGTGCTCCTCCCAAGCCGCGCTCGCGTCGGTGACCTCCTCGGTCAGCACGCCATCACGCCAGATCCGGTACGCCGGGATGTCGGTGCGCAGGTCGGAGCCGGGCGCCAGCGTCGACTCGTACGCGCCCGGGTCGAGCACCTCGAGCACCGGGCACGGCTTCGGGTTGCGCTGCGCGAAGAGCAGCACCTCGAAGGCCCAGTCGGCCGGCACGGAGATCAGGTTCGCCTGCACCAGGCCGTGGGCGACGCCGCTCGTCGGTGCGACCTCGCCCGTCCGGTACGAGGTGCGCGCGGCACGAGCCTGGGCGAGCTGGGTGATGCTCGCGGTCATGCCGCGGCTCCGGCGAACGGGGCGATCACGATGCCCTCGGCCTCGAGCAGGGTGCGGGTCGCGGCTGCCATCCGGATCGCCCCGTCGCTGTCGCCGTGCACGCAGATCGAGTCGGCGCGTACGGCGACATCGGTGCCGTCGATCGCCTCGACGACGCCCTCGCGCGCGAGCCGCAGCATGCGGGCCGCGACGGCGTCGGCGTCGTGCAGGACCGCGCCGGGCTCGGCGCGCGAGACCAGCTCGCCGCCGGGCGTGTAGGCGCGGTCCGCGAAGGCCTCCGCGGCCGTCGCGAGCCCGGCGCTCTCGGCGACGTCGAGCACGACGCCGCCCGCGAGCCCGAGCAGCACGAGGGACGGGTCGATCGCCTTGACCGCGGCGACCACGTCACGTGCCTGCCGCTCGTCGCGCGCGATCGTGTTGTAGAGCGCGCCGTGCGGCTTCACGTAGCGGACCGCGCCGCCGACCGACGAGGTCAGGCCGAGCAGGGAGCCGAGCTGGTACTCGACGTGGGCCTGCAGCGTCGCGGACTCGATGTCCATGGCGCGACGTCCGAAGTTCTCGTAGTCGCGGTAGCCGGGGTGCGCACCGATCGTGACGCCGTTGGCGACGGCGTCTGCGAGCGTCGTACGGATCCCTTCGGGAGTGCCGGCGTGGAACCCGCAGGCGACGTTGGCGCTCGAGACGATCGCGAGCATCGCGGCGTCGTCGGCGACCACTCGGTCGGGTGCGTTCTCTCCGAGGTCGGAGTTCAGGTCGATGGTTGCCTTGTTGTTCACGGTGTTCACGCTCCAATGCCGATGAAGGCGAAGATCGGGCGGATCGAGACGATGCCCATGTACCAGCTGAGCAGGGTCGCGGTCGTCCCCAGAGCCAGCAGCCACACCGGGTAGCGGTAGCCGCGGAGGACGTCGCGCTGACGGAACCAGCCGATGTACATGAAGATCGACATGCCGATCGGGAGGATCAGACCGTTGAAGCCGCCGACGAAGACCAGGATCGCCGCGGGTGCGGCACCGATCAGCAGGTAGAGGACGAGGGAGACCAAGATGAAGGCGACGGTCGCGAGCTGCAGCGGCCACCCCGCTCCAAGCCTCTTCGAGAAGGTCGAGATGAAGGTGGCCGAGGTGTAGGCGGCGCCGATGACCGAGGTGATCGCCGCGGCCCAGAAGATCGCGCCGAAGATGCGGATGCCCGCGTCACCGAGCACGGCGCCGAACGCCTGACCGGCAGGGTTGGCCGCCTGGCTCGAGAAGTCGAGGGTGACGCCGGAGGCCACCACACCGAGGATCGCGAGGAAGAGTACGTAGCGCATGATCCCCGTGACCAGGATGCCGCTCATCGAGGCGCGGTGCACGGCCGGGACGTGCTCGGGGCCGGTCAGACCGGAGTCGAGGTAGCGGTGGGCGCCCGCGTAGGTGATGTAGCCGCCGACGGTGCCGCCCACGATCGTGGTGATCGTCGCGAAGTTGAGCGTGCCGGGCACGAAGGTCTGGCGCAGCGCGTCGCCGACCGGAGGCTGCGACGCGATCGCGACGAAGAGCGTCAGCCCGATCATCAGCAGACCGAGCACGAGCACGACCATGTCGACGACGCGGCCGGCCCGCTTGTACATGAAGATGCCGATGGCGAGCAGCGCCGAGAGCAGGCCGCCGACCTTCGGCTCGATGCCCAGCAGGGCGTTCAGGCCGAGACCGGCACCCGCGATGTTGCCGATGTTGAACGCCAGGCCACCGATCACGATGAGCGTCGCCAGCAGGTGACCGGAGTACGGCACCGCCTCGTTCGCCAGGTCGCCGGCCCGTTTGCCGGCGACGGTGATCATGCGCCACACGTTCATCTGCAGCGCGAAGTCGATCAGGATCGAAGCCAGGATCGCGAATGCGAACGCCGCGCCGAGCTGCGCCGTGAAGGTCGCGGTCTGGGTGATGAAGCCGGGGCCGATGGCCGAGGTGGCCATCAGGAAGATCGCGCCGAGGATGGGTCCTCGGCGGGAACGGGCGAAGCTCTTCGCGCGCTCGGCGCTGGTCGTCTCGGTCATGGGGGACTCCTGCCATCGCTGTGTGGCTGGCACCACACTCTCTTGTGTAGTACAAGATGGCATAGATTGTTCTACAACAACACCCGACATTGTTAAAATGGTGTTTCGATTGTCCGCGGATGCGATTCCCCTAGGATGCGGTCATGCCCGATGTCGAGGACACCCTGACGAACGCCCTGCGCCGGCGGATCATCGACGGCGAGTTCGCGCCCGGCACCCGGCTGTCGGAGATCTCGCTCGCCGAGAAGCTCGGGGTCTCGCGCAACACGCTTCGGGAGGCGTTCCGCGTGCTGGCCGAGCAGGGCCTCATCGAGCACGTGCCCCATCGCGGAGTCTCGGTCGCCTCCCCGACGGTGGCGGACGTCGTCGACATCTATCGGGCGCGGCGCTACGTCGAGCCCGCCGCGCTGGCCGCGGGCTCCCCGCTGCATCCCGCGGTGACGGCGATGCGCGAGTCAGTGGACCTGGGCGAAACCAGCCTCGAGGCGCGCGACTGGCGCACGGTCGGCACCGCCAACATGGCGTTCCACGACGCCATCGTCGCCCTCGCCGACAGCCCGCGCCTGGAGCGCCTGTTCCGCGACATCGCCGCCGAGCTGCGGCTCGCGTTCCTCGAGATCGACAACCCCGAGGCCCTCCACGCACCGTTCGTCACACGCAACCGCTCCCTGCTCGAGACCTTCCTCGAGCAGGGCGGCCCTGCGGCCGCTGAGGAGCTGCGCGGCTACCTCATCCTCTCCGAGCAGACCGTGCTCGGAGCGTTCACGCGACTGCGCCGCGGCTAGGCGATAGGCGCTCGAAGGCTGCCGGTGAGGTCAGGCGCTCTTGAGGTGCCGGAGTCGGGCCACCGCATCGGCACCAACCCTGCGGTGCGGCCCTTCGGGAAGGGTCTCGAGATGGCCCTCCAGGGCATCGACGACCGCCACGGAGACGGTCTCCGGGGCTCGTTCGATCAGTTCGATCAAGGACGTCAGATATTCACCTGCGTCGATGTCGTCCGCGATGACCTCGAGCACATCAGCGGGGATGGACGGCAGTGCCTCCATCAGCACGCCATAGGCGAAGTCCTCAACGTTCATGACAACCATGCTAAGCCTCGGACGTTTCTCGGTTCCGTCCAGTCAGGGCGCCATACGGCTCCGCCAGAGATCCTCGCCAGGCCCCGCACATTCCCGTCACTATGACAGAGGGTCCGGCCTTGTGAATCGCTCACAAGGCCGAACCCTCCGCCATGGCTGCGAGCCCCCCTCGCACGCCGGCTGAACGTCCCACAGTCTCACGCGGTGATCAGACCGCGCAGCCGCTCGTCGCGCGGCCAGGCACCTGCCCAGACGAGGACCGCGGTGGCGATGGCGAAGACGGTGTTGAAGGCCGGCTGCCCGAAGACCAGGTTCACCGTGACCGCGCCGCCCAGGTACGCGGTGATCAGGATCGTGCCCATCGCCCGGGTGGCCGGGACGTGGTAGGCGACCAGCGACAGGCCGAGGACGGCGCCGCAGACGACGGGGAACCAGCCCGGAGCGCCGATCTTGTCGTTGAAGTCCATGACGGGTTCGACCCGTAGCAGGTGCGTGACGATGTCGAAGCCGAGGAACAGGGTGACCAGGACGGTGATGACCCAGCCGGCTCGTTGTGCGTTGGTGCTCATCTCGATCTCCTCAAGGGTGGGTGGTGTTGCTCTTACCCACGCGTCGAGCGTGCACCGGCGATCTCGACATCGCCTTTCACTTTTTCTCGAGAGCGGCGGCGGCGACCTGCAGATCGGCGACCAGACCGTCGTACGTCGCCTGCCTCCCGTCCTGAGGACGGCAGAGGGGCGCGTCGCGTGTTGTCTGGACTGTTCACTCGCTGACGCTCGATCACGGGGCGAGCGGGTCGTGGCCGACGTTCATCAGCCGGCGGCGCCAGTGTGCATCACCCGCGGTCGGCTCCCACTGGCCGGTGTCCCCGCCGCGCAGGTCGGTGACCTTGTCGACGACCCGCTGCATCACGTCCACGTCGTCGGGGGTGAGGTCGGCGCGGCGCTTGCCCAGGATGGCGGCCACCCGGTGGCCGAGCGCGCTGCCGGCCCGGTCCGGTTCGGTCTCGGTCGTCTCCCCCGCGCCCTGCACTGCGAGCCACGTCCGCAGGTCGCGCGAGGTCATGTTCACCGCGCGGTGGAAGTTCTCCCAGAGCCTGTCGTCGACGATCGTCTCGGCCATCTCGTGCCTCCTGCCTGATCGACTACTGCCCCGATCCGGTACCCACCCCGGCGGCGGGGCACACGGCCTCAGCCCAGAAGCACCCGAGCCTCCGGTGACTCGTAGAAGCTCGAGAGCCGGCGACGGACCAGCTGCTCGAGGACGCCGGCCTCGGCGAGCGCCTCGATCACCGGCGGGCCGAAGCGGAGCGCCTCCTCGACCAGGTCATCGCGGCCCAGACCCCACTCCTCCAGGAGCCGGTCGAGGGTGAAGCTCCCGTAGGTGTCGAAGAAGAAGTCGACGCCGGTGTCGACCAGGGCCTGCAGGTACTCAGAATCGCGGACGTCGAGCCAGACCTGGTAGAGCCCGACGAAGAGCGCGACCAGCTGCTCGTCGTCGACCAGGTCGGCCAGCTCGCGCACCGGACGGGTCGCGAGCGCGTCCCAGACTTCCAGCAGCGCGTCGTGCACCTCCTCGTCGGTGACCGAGCTCGCGGCGGTGTCGGTGAGGTATCCGAGCAGCGCTCCGGCGCCCCGCTCCGCGAGCTCGCGAGCGCTCTGGTCGACGGCCGCCCCGACCGGGGTGCCCTTCACCGTGTCCGCCATCCGGCCGGCGACACGTTCGGCGATCGAGAAGCCGAGCGAGCCGCCCGGGAGGTTGTCGGCGAACCTGCGGCCGGTGTCGACGGCACCCCGAGCGGTGCCACGCATCAGAGTGCCGACGCCGGCCTGGATCCCGGTGTTGTCGGCCAGACTGCGCAGGACCTGCTGGCGCAGCGTACGCATCTCGACGAGAGCCTCGACGAGCTCGGCGATCCGCGGTCGGCTGACCACCTTGCCCAGCGGTGTGTCGTTGGCGGGATGCGCCTTGAGCCTCGTCGCGAGCGCGCCGGCCACCTCCGGGATCGCGCCCGGGAGCCGGAAGTTGCTGACGTACTTCAGCGCGACCTCCTTGATCAGGTCGCGAGGCATCACCTGGTCCAGCGTCAGCTCACTGGCAGCGCGCAGCGCGAAGTCGATCTCGCCGGTGACGAGATCGAGGAAGCGTACGCCGCGCATCGCCGCCATCTCATGGGCGACGTGGGCGTCGAGGAGTCGTCGAGCGAGATCCGGCTCAGTCATGGAGGACATTGTCCACGGACGGAGCCGGTCCTCGGCTCATTCCCAGGCGACGCTTCGCGTCGCTGCTCGCTCGCTCGCCGGAAATCGACGAGCAAGCTCGCGATTCCGGCTCACTCACTCCCATTCGATGGTGCCCGGGGGCTTCGAGGTGATGTCGACGGTGACCCGGTTGATCTCGCTCACCTCGTTGGTGATCCGGGTGGAGATGCGCTCCATGACCTCGTAGGGAAGCCGGGCCCAGTCGGCGGTCATCGCGTCCTCGGAGGTGACCGGGCGGAGCACGACGGGGTGGCCGTAGGTGCGGCCGTCGCCCTGGACGCCGACCGAGCGGACGTCGGCGAGCAGCACGACCGGCATCTGCCAGATGTCGCGGTCGAGACCGGCGAGGGTCATCTCCTCGCGGGCGATCGCGTCGGCCTCGCGGAGGATGTCGAGCCGCTCCTTGGTGACCTCGCCGATGATGCGGATGCCCAGGCCGGGGCCGGGGAACGGCTGGCGCTGGACGATCTCGTCGGGCAGACCGAGCTGGGAGCCGACGGCGCGTACCTCGTCCTTGAAGAGCTCACGCAGCGGCTCGACCAGCTCGAACTCGAGGTCCTCCGGGAGGCCGCCGACGTTGTGGTGGGACTTGATGTTGGAGGTGCCGGCACCGCCGCCGGACTCGACGACGTCAGGGTAGAGGGTGCCCTGGACGAGGAAGGCGACCTTCTCGTCGCTGTCGCCGAGGATCTCGACCTCGGCGCGCTCGAAGCAGCGGATGAACTCGCGCCCGATGATCTTGCGCTTCTCCTCCGGGTCGGTGACCCCGGCGAGCGCGTCGAGGAACTCCTTCTCGGCGTCGACGATCTTCAGCTCGGCGCCGGTCGACTCCCGGAACGCCTTCTCGATCGCGACCGACTCGTTCTTCCGCATCAGGCCGTGGTCGACGTAGACGCAGGTCAGCCGGTCACCGATCGCCTTGGCGACGATGGCTGCGGCGACCGCGGAGTCGACGCCACCCGAGAGCGCGCAGATCGCGCGGTGGTCACCGATCTGCTCGCGGACCCGCTCGATCTGGTCCTCGGCGATGTTGCCGATGGTCCAGGTCTGGCGCGCGCCGGCGATGTCCCACAGGAAGTGCTCGAGCACCTTCTGCCCGTGCTCGGAGTGGAGCACCTCGGGGTGCCACTGCACGCCCGCGAGCTGCTTCTCGACGTTCTCGAAGGCGGCCACCGGGGTGTCGGCGGTGCTTGCGAGCACGGTGAAGCCCTCGGGCGCCTCGGAGACCGAGTCGCCGTGCGACATCCACACGTTGTGGGCCGGCGGGATGTCCTTGAGCAGCGTGCCGGAGACACCGACGGTGACCGGCGTGCGGCCGTACTCCCGCGCCCCGTTGTCGTCGACGGTCCCGCCCAGGCCCTGCGCCATCAGCTGGAACCCGTAGCACATCCCGAACACCGGGGTGCCCGCGGTGAAGAGGGCGTTGTCGATGGCGGGGGCGTCCTCGGCGTACACGCTGGAGGGGCCGCCGGAGAGGATGATCGCCTTCGGGTTCTTGGCGAGCATCTCCTCGACCGGCATCGAGTGCGGCACGATCTCGGAGTAGACCTTCGCCTCACGTACGCGGCGGGCGATCAGCTGCGCATACTGCGCGCCGAAGTCCACCACGAGAACCAGATCGTGCTCTTCCGCCCCAGGAGCCTGCGTCATGCACGAATCCTAACGAGGACGTACGCCGCGAGCCGAATCTCCTGCTGCTCGCTTGAAATGCACCAGGGCCCGACCGGGGAGGGAGGTGGTCGGGCCCTGATTGCCCGAGGCAGAACTGTCCCGGACGGAAGACCCGGCATGTATTAGGGAGGGAGCAATCCCGGGTCTGATCACTCCAACGAACTCTTTTAACCACGGTTACGGGTCAACTAAAAACTTCCTGCCAGAAAATTCCTGCGCAGCCCGTGTCACCTAGGCAACAGGTTGGTCACCGTACGTCAACGATAGGCAGCTGCAAGGCGGCCGGCGCGCTCGCCGGCACCGCGGGCGAGGCCGGCGTGACGGGCTGGATCCGCGCGTAGCCGGCACCCAGCTCCGGTCGCGGGTCGGCCTGGTCCTTGTTGGGCCAGAACGCCATCGCCCGCTCGGCCTGGGCGGTGATCGTCAGCGACGGGTTCACGCCCAGGTTGGCGGAGATCGCGGAGCCGTCGACGACGTGCAGGCCGTCGTAGCCGTAGAGCCGCTGGTAGGGGTCGATCACACCGGTGTCCACCGAGTCGCCGATGGTGCAGCCGCCGATGAAGTGGGCCGTCATCGGCTTGTTGAACGGCTCCCCGATGGTGCCGCCGGCATAGCCCGGCTTCTCACCCCTGCTCATCACCCCGGCCATCTTCCGCACGGCGTCCAGGCCGGCGGGGATCCAGGTCGGGTTGGGCTTGCCGTGGCCCTGCTTCGACGACATCCGCCACCCGAAGATCGTGCGCTTCGGGAAGGTCGTGATCGAGTTGTCCAGCGCCTGCATGACCAGCGCGATGACGGTGCGCTCGGACCAGTGCTTGAAGTCGTAGAACGTACGCAGCGACCGCCGCTGCAGCCACATCTCCTTGAGCCACCGGCGGAGGCGATGGGGACCCCCTTCGGTGAGCACGGTCTGCATCGCCGCGATCGCGTTGCTGCCGTGCCCGTAGCGGACCGGCTCGATGTGGGTGTGCTCGTCGGGGTGCCACGAGGACGTGATCGCCACGCCCTCGGTGTAGTCGATGGCGGTGTCCGGCGCGATCGCACCCAGGATCGACTCGGAGTTGGTGCGGGTCAGCTCACCCAGGCGCGGGGAGATCTGCGGGAGGTCACCGGTGCGCTTGAGCTTGTGCAGCAGCTTCTGGGTGCCGAGCGAGGCCGCCGAGAAGATCACCTGGTCGGCGGTGAACCGCCTCGTCCGGCCGATGCCCAGCTTGGCCTTGGTGGAGCGGGTCTCGACGACGTACCCGCTTCCGGTCTTCGCCGGGTAGACGCGCGTCACCGTGGTCAGCGGGTGCACCTCGGCGCCGAACTTCTCGGCCAGGTAGAGGTAGTTCTTGACCAGGGTGTTCTTGGCGTTGTGGCGGCAGCCGGTCATGCACTCGCCGCAGTTGGTGCACGTACGCCGGTCGGGGCCCTCCCCACCGAAGTAGGGGTCCGCGACCTCCTGCCCTTCCACCTGGCCCGGGCCTCCGAAGAAGACGCCGACCGGCGCCTTGTGGAAGGTGTCACCGCGTCCGGCCTCGGCCGCGACCTTCTGCATGACCTCGTCGGCAGGGGTCAGGTGGGGGTAGAGGGTGACGCCGAGCATCCGCTTGGCCTGCTCGTAGTAGGGACCGAGCTCGTCCTTCCAGTCGGTGATGTGACTCCAGGAAGGGTCTTCGTAGAACGGGTCGAGCGGCTCGTAGAGGGTGTTGGCGTAGACCAGCGAGCCGCCGCCGACCCCGGCGCCGGCCATGATGACCGCGTCCTTGACCATGTCGATGCGCTGGATGCCGTAGCAGCCGATCGCCGGCGCCCAGAGGTATTTGCGCAGGTCGAAGGAGGTGTTGGGCAGCTCGTCGTCGCTGAACCGGCGACCAGCCTCGACCACTCCGACCTTGTATCCCTTCTCGGTCAGCCGCAGCGCGCTGACCGATCCCCCGAAGCCCGACCCGATGACGAGTACGTCGTAGTGGCTCTTGCTCATGCGCGGCCCAGCGCCTTCAGCGCACGCAGCGAGGCGGTCATGAACTTGGCGTACGCCTGGTCGCTCATCCCGAACTGCGGGGCGAACCGCAAGATGGCCTGGGACGCGACCGACTGGGTCTCGGTGTAGCGCAGGATGCCCTCGACACCCTGGCGACGGCCCTGGCCGGACTCGCGCATGCCGCCCATCGGGGCGTCGATGCTCGCGAAGGTGGCGCCGAAGGCCTCGTTGATGTTGATCGTGCCGCACTTGACCTGGCGGGCGATGCGGCGGGCACGAGCGGTGTCGCGGCTGTAGATCGAGCCGTTGAGGCCGTACTCGCCGTCGTTGGCGCGCTCGATCGCCTCCTCCTCGCTGTGGAAGCGGTAGAGGGAGACGACCGGGCCGAAGGTCTCGTTGCCGAAGCAGGTCATCTCCGGGGTGACGCCCTCGAGGATGGTCGGCTCGAAGAAGAACGGCGCCAGGTCGGGGCGGGCCTTGCCACCGGTGAGCACGCGGGCGCCCTTGGAGACGGCGTCCTCGACGTGGGCCGTCGCGGTGTCGACCTGGGCCTGCGAGATCAGGGTGCCCATGTCGTTCTCCCAGCCCAGGGTGGCGCCGAGAGTCATCGCCTGGGTGCGGGCGACGAAGCGCTCCACGAACCGGTCGTAGACCTTGTCGTCGACGAAGAGCCGCTCGACGCTCACGCACAGCTGGCCGGAGTTGGAGAAGACCGCGCGGGTCGCACCCTCGGCCGCCTTCTCGATGTCGGCATCCTTCAGGATCAGCATCGGGTTCTTACCGCCGAGCTCGAGGCTGGCGCCGATCAGCCGCTCGGCCGCCTGCTTGGCGACGAGCTTGCCGGTGTTGGTCGAGCCGGTGAAGCAGACGTAGTCGGCGCGCTGGATGATGCTGGTGCCGATCTTCGAGCCCGGACCCGCGACGACGGTCCACAGGTTCTCCGGGAGCCCGGCCTCGGCCAGCAGCTCGGCACCGAGGAGCGCGCTGAGCATGGTCTGCGAGTCGGGCTTGATGACGACCGCGTTGCCGGCGGCGATCGCGGCGATGCCGTCGCAGAGCGCCATCGTGAACGGGTAGTTCCAGGGGCTGATGATGCCGACGACGCCCTTGGGGACGTGGTTGAGCTCGACCCGGGTGAGCACGGGGATGACGCCGAGCTTGCGCTCGGTGTCGAGGATCTTGCTGCTCCTGCGGCCGTAGTACCGGGCGGTCAGCGCGATGTGGAGCGGCTCGTCGAAGGCGTGCTTGCGGGCCTTGCCCGACTCCAGCACGATCAGGTCGAGGATCTCGGCCTGCCGGTCGAGGACGAGGTCGTGCAGCCTGATCAGGATGCGCTCGCGCTCGGCGACCGGGGTCGCGGCCCACTTCTCCTGCGCGACCCGGGCCTTGGCGAAGGCCGCAGCGACATCGTCATCGCTCGACTGCGGGATGTGCGCCAGCGGCGCCCCGTTGAGCGGACTGATGACCTCTCGGGACTCCCCCGTGGTCGCCACGACCCGGCCGGTCAGGCGAGAGACGTAGTCAGGCTCGAGGGCCAGGGACGCCGTGGCGTCGTGCTCGGGATCGAGCGGGCCCTCGACGATCGGGCCGCCGGAAGAAGTCGGGTTCGATGCGCTCATGTACCGAGAGTATGTGACCGGCGTCTCTGAAGCCAGACAGCCGTCCCACTAACTCACCATGCGAACATCCGCGGCCCACCACAGATAGTCGTACTGCTCGGCCGGAAGGTCGATCACGACGCGGTCCAGGAGCAACCGGTCGAGGGCGTGCACGGTGCACTCCTCCGCGGGCGTGGCCCTGTAGAGATAGGCGTCCAACGGCCATTTCGTACGCAGCCACTCATCGAGCCGCTCGGCGACCGATGCGGTGAGCCCGGGCTCTCGGTCCTGGCGGAGCCAGTAGCTGACCCGGGCGGTGGACCCACCCGCGTACCTCAACAGCGTCTGGGCATCCGCGCCCATCGCCTCCAGGTAGGGGAACAGGGGCTGCACGTAGAGGCAGCCGAGCGAGGAGGTGCCCTCGGGGTCGAGGAAGAGGTAGGTGAAGGCGCGTTTCGCCTGGTGGTCGGACCAGTGCCGGATCACCAGCGGCAGGTTGTCGTCGCTGCCGAAGCCCTCCAGCGGCCACCTGCCGCAGCTGTGGTCGCGGATCACGTCCGGGCTGGCCAGGTAGGCCTCGGTGTCCAGGTCGAGCAGCTCGGGACTCAGCGGCGCGAGCACGAAGTCGTCGGTGGCCAACGGCTCGGGAGGATCAGCGACCAGGAACATGGGATCAGATTGCTACGTCAACCGCTTGCTCCGCCACGGCAATTCGCTCCCCTTGAATTGATCTCGACCCGCGGATGCGGCTTCGCAAGCTCAGCCGCACGCTCGCTCGATCTCTTCGCGTTGCGACCCTGCTCCTTCGTCGCAGGGTCGCAGGCTCAGACCTCGACCTCGAGCCGGGCGCGGTCGGCGTCCTCGTCGGTGACCATGAGCTGGGAGCGGCGCTCGGCCTCGATGCGGCGCAGGTAGTGGTCGACCTCCTCCTTGGCGCGCTGCTCGTCCCAGCCGAGCTCGTCGGCCATGATCTTGGCGACCCCCGGGGCAGCGCTTACGCCGCGGTCGAAGGTCTCCATCGAGATCCGGGTGCGGCGCTCGAGGACGTCGTCGAGATGGCGGGCGCCCTCGTTGGTGACGGCGTAGACGACCTCGGCGGCGAGGTAGTCCTCGGCGCCCTCGAGGGGCAGCGCCAGCGGGCGGCGCTCCTGGATGAGGTCGAGCACGTCGTCGATCAGGCCGCCGTGACGGCCCAGGAGGTGGTCGATCCGGGCGACGTGGAGGCCGGAGCGCCGGGCGAGCAGGACGCGCTGGTTGGAGCGGGTCTCGAAGCCCTCGGCCCCGACCAGCCGCACCTTGTCGGTGATCGAGTCGCGCAGGGTCATGTTGGTGGTCGTGCCGAGCGAGTGGGCAGCGGCGTCGACGGCGTCCTTGGCCATCACCCGGTAGGTCGTCAGCTTGCCGCCCGCGATCAGCACCAGACCCGGCAGCGGCGTGACCACGGTGTGCTCTCTGCTGAGAGCGGCGGTCTGGTCGGACTCGCCGGTCAGGAGCGGGCGGAGCCCGGCGTACACGCCTTCGACGTCCTCGAGGTCGAGCGGCACGCGCAGGATCGCGTTGACGTGCTCCAGGACGTACTCGATGTCGGTCTTGGAGGCCGCCGGGTGGGCGAGGTCGTAGGTCCAGGGGGTGTCGGTGGTGCCGATGATCCAGTGACGGCCCCACGGGATGACGAAGAGGACCGACTTCTCGGTGCGGACGATGAAGCCCGACTCGGAGCGGATCCGGTCGCGCGGGACGACGAGGTGGATGCCCTTGGACGCCTTGACGTGCAGGGCGCCGCGGCCGCCGACCATCGCCTGGATCTCGTCGGTCCATACCCCGGCGGCGTTGACGACCGTCTTGGCCCGGATGACCAGGTCCTGGTCATGCTCGAGGTCGCGGGCTCGGACCCCGACGACCCGCTCGCCCTCGCGCAGGAACCCGGTCACCTGGACCCGGGTCGCGATGTGGGCGCCGTGGGAGGCGGCGGTGCGCGCGATCGTCATGACCAGGCGGGCGTCGTCGACCTGGGCGTCGTAGTACTGGATCGCGCCGGTGATCGTGTCGGTGCGGAAGTCGGGGGCGATCCGAGCGACGCCCCGGCGGGTCAGGTGACGGTGGCGCGGCAGGCCGGAGTTGCCCATCCCGGAGAGCGGGCCGAAGCTCGCCATGCCGTCGTAGAGCGCGAGGCCGGCACCGATGTAGGCGCGCTCCCACACGGGGTTCGTCAGCGGATAGAGGAACGGCACCGGCCGGACCAGGTGCGGGGCCAGGGTGTTGAGCAGCAGGCCTCGCTCCTGGAGCGCTTCGCGGACCAGCTCGAAGTCGAGCATCTCGAGGTAGCGGAGTCCGCCGTGGACGAGCTTCGAGCTCCGCGAGCTCGTTCCCGAGGCCAGGTCGCGCTGCTCGACCAGGCCCGTGCTCAGGCCTCTGGTGACGGCGTCCAGCGCCACGCCGGCGCCGGTCACACCTCCGCCGACGACGAGTACGTCGAGCTCGGTCTCCCCCGCAGCACCGACCATCGTGCCGATCGCGAGGTCGCGGTTGTGTGGACTCAGTGCCCCTGTACGAGTCATACGTTCGAAGTTAACTCACCACGCCGAATTGTCACTTCTGGCGCGCGAGAATTCACCGGCGCCGACTGATAAGTCACGCAGCCGTCACAGACGGGCGGCGCTGACGAGGGTGGCGAGGCGGTCCGGAGGCATGAGTTCCTCGACGACGATCATCTTGTCACCGTCGGCGTGGATCATCGGACGTACGCCGTCGGGCTCGGGTTGCGCGGTCGCGATCGCGACGTGCATGACCCGCCCGTCCGGGTGCGCGAAGAAGTAGAGGTCGCCTGGTCGGACCTCGTCGAGGCCGATCGTCGCGAGCGCGGCGGCCTGGTCGCGGGCGTCTCGCGGGAGACGTACGCCGATGGCCTCTGCGGCTCGGAAGACCAGCCCGGAGCAGTCGATGCCGGCCTCGGTGGTGCCGCCCCAGACGTAGGGGACGCCGAGGTAGTTCCGGGCCTTGGCCAGCAGCGTGGCTGTGGGCTCGGCGAGGGCCGCCGTCGGCAGCCAGCCGGGATAGCCCCGCTCGTCCTTCGTCGAGGAGTGGGAGGGGACGACGACGTACGTCCAGTCCCCCTGCGTCTTCAGAACGACGATCTCCTCGCCGGGGACGACCTCGGTCTCGTGCTCGGCGTCAGCGGCGGGCTCGGCCACGACGAAGGTGGGCTGGTTGACCGTGGTCATGGGAGGACTCCTTCGATGCCGAGGCCGGGGGCTTCGGGGAACAGGATGCGGGGACCGTCGTAGCCGGTGCCACCGATATACGGACTGGCCTTCGCCCACCAGCCCGCGTCGAGATCCTGCTCGCCGGGGATGCCGAGTGCTGCGACCAGGGCCGCCGCCGCGCCGATGCCGAGGTGGGACTCCATCATGCAGCCGACGAGACGGCCGAGGCCGTGCCGCTTCGCGACCTCCAGCAGCTCGATCGCGGGTGTGATCCCGCCGCACTTGGCCAGCTTGATGTTGACTGCGTCCGCCGCGCCGGCCCGGATGACGTCGACGAGGTCCTCGAGGTCGAAGACCGACTCGTCGGCCAGGATCTTGTAGGGCTGATGACGGCGGACGTACGCCATCGCCTCCAGGTCTCGCCGGGCGACCGGCTGCTCGACGAACTCGAGTTCGACATCCTGGTCGGCGAGGGTGGTCAGCACCGCCACCGCCTCGTCCGCACGCCAGCCGGTGTTGGCGTCGAGCCGGAGTACGCACCCCGGCGCCGCCTCGCGCACCGCGAGCACCCGCTCGGCATCGCCGGCCGCGTCGGTACCGACCTTGACCTTGAGCGTCGTGAACCCGTCTCGGGCTCGGGCCGCCGCGGCCTCTGCCAGGTCGGCGGGGGTGCCTACCGAGAGGGTCATGTCGGTGAGCAGCTGTGTTGGTTTCGACACCGGCTCGCTGGCGCTCGCCGGGCTCAACCAACGGGGGCTCGGCGTTGGTTGAGCCGCCGGAGCCGCTAGGCGAAGGCGTGTCGAAACCAACACGTTCAGATGCTCGGCCATTGACACCCCGGCACGTCGGGCGACGAGGTCGTGAAGCGCGATGTCGGCGGCCATCTTGGCCGACCGGTTCCCGACGACGGCCTGCTGGATCGACCCGGCCGCCGAAAGGTCCGCGGCGGCCCCGACCAGAGCGTCGGAGATCGGCCCTTCCAACGCGGCGACCGACCCGGCGAGCGAGTCCCCGGTGACCCGCCAGACCTGTGGCGCCTCACCCCAGCCGACGCACCCGTCGGAGTCCTCGACGGTGACGACGACCGTCTCCGCGAACTCCGTACGCCGCAGCGCGGTCACGAACGGGGTGTGCAGCGGAACCCGGACACGCTGGGTGCGCACCGCGACGATGCGCGGAGAAGTCACAGGGTCGACCACAGATAGCGCGCGACCTCGCTGATCCGGAACTCCGACTCGTCGTCGTCCAGGCCGGTCGTGAGCACGACCATCACCTGCGGTTCGCCCTGGGCGGGCCGGATGATCGCCATGTCGTGGCGTACGCCGTCGATCCAGCCGGTCTTGTTGCCGACCACCGCGTCCTCGGGCACGCCGAGCGGGATCGCGTCGCGATACTCCTGGGCGACCAGGATCCCCTCCAGCTCTGCGGTCGACTCGGGCGACAGCAGCCGGCCGGAGGCGAGCTTGGTGAGCAGCTTGCCCATGTCGTTGGCGGTCACCAGGTTCTGCAGCCCGGCCTCGCGCGCGGGCGCGTCCTCGATCCCCCGCGAGACCGTCGTCATCGGCGTCACGCCGGCGTCGGCGAGCACTGCGGCGACCGCCTCGAGCCCGACCCGCTCGAGCACGAGGTTGACGGCCAGGTTGCCGGAGACGGTCAGGGAGCGGCGTACGAGATCACCCAGCGGCAGCGGAGACCCGACCGCCGCCCAGGTGTCGGGGTCCTGGTCCTCGGCCGGGTCCATCTCGAAACGCGACCCGACGACCGCGGAGTCGAAGTCGGGATGCACCGCGATCGGCTCGTCCAGCGACAGCAGCCCGCGGTCGCGCAGACGATAGGCGGCGATCGCGACGGGCACCTTCATCAGGCTCGCCGCATAGTGCTGCTGGTTGACGTTCTGGGCCTGCGTCGGGATGCCGTCGAGGCCGCTGAGCCAGGTCGAGACCAAAGATTCCACGCCTCGAGGCTAGTGGCGCGTCCCGAAAGTTCCTAGGCGCTTCGCGCAGCCATGGCACGCACCTGGCTGCGTTGACGACGCTCGAAAGACGCCCGGTATGACTTCGCGACGCCGCCTTGCCATGCACGCACCCTGACGACGCCAAGCATCCAGGAACTTCCAGGACGCACCACTAGTCGGTCCGGTCGAGCTCCTGCCGGACACGGTTCACGTCGTCGATCCAGGCGTCGACGTCGGAGGCACGCGTGGCGTACTCCTCGGCCACGTCGGGCTCGAGCGAGATCCAGAACTGCGAGCTCTGCCCAGCGTCCCAGACGGCGTCGGCGACCTCCTCGGCGGTGAGCGCGCCCTCGGCCGACCGGAAACCCGGGAGCCCGGAGGAACGCTCGAGCATCGCCGTCTTCACGCTGCGCGCGACGATCGCCTGAGCGACGACGCCCTGGTGCCGGTAGGTGGCGGCGAGCCACTCGGCGAAGGCGATCTCGGCGTGTTCGGTGGCCGCGTAGGAGGGGGAGCCGAGCAGCGTGAGGAGGCCCGCGGAGGAGGAGGTGACCACGAACCGACCAGCACCGCGGGCGACCCACTCCGGCAGCAGCAGCCGCGCGGCGCGTACGTGGGCGAGGACGTTGACCTCGTACGAGGTCATCCAGGCGTGGTCGGAGGCCTCGAGGCCGCGGCCGCGCTCGACTCCGGCATTGCCGTACCAGGCGTCGATCTTGCCGAGCTCCTCCCGGGCAGCGTCCACGAGAGCCGCGGTGCCGGCGGCCGAGGCGGCGTCGCCGGGGACCGCAAGGGCGCCGATCGAGTCGGCCACCGAGCGGAGCTCGGCGTCGTCGATGTCGGCAACGACGACGCGACACCCCTCCGCTGCGAACCGCATGGCCAGGGCCTTCCCGATCCCTCGGGCTGCTCCGGTCACAACCACCCCGCTCCCGGGTGCGAGTACGTTCACGGACCGACCACCTCCAGTGGCGTTAGTGAGGGTTAATCACTGTAACCGAGGCCGGTCCGTGAACATGCGGCAACCTACTGATCAGTATCAGGTGGTGCCGGATTACTCGCCCGTGCTCACTCCGGGATGCCCGACGAGGGCGGGGCGTCCGAGGCGGCGCTGTCGTCCTCCTCGATGGCGGCGTCGCCGATGTCGGTGACGAGGACCGGCGTGAGCGGCTCAGAGGCACCGTTCTTGATCTCGACCACGCTCATCCCGGAGATCCCCATGTGGGAGTCCTCGGAGAACCGGAACGGAGCCAGCCCGGGGCCTTCGAAGGAGGCGCCGTCCTTCTCGATCGTCTCCACGATCGACTCGCGGGTCAGGTCCTTGCCGTTGGCCTGCAGGGCCTGGACGAAGGTGTAGGCCTGCGACATGCCGTAGATCCGGTAGTTGGTCAGCTTCTCCGAGCCCTTCTTGGAGTACTCGTCCCAGACCTTCTGCCAGAGCTTGACCCACTCGTCCTCAGGAGCGTCGACGCCGGGGATGTACTCGGTCGTCATCATCCCGTCCATCAGCTTCACGCCCTGCTCGGCCGGGATCTTGCCCTTGGTCATCGAGGCCAGCAGCCCGCCGACGAGCGCCGGGTCCGAGCCGACGTTCGAGTAGAACCACTTCGACTTGAAGCCGACGCCCTGCGCGGCGATCTGGCTCAGCGCCGTGTAGGACGGCGTGTTGAAGCCGATCACCAGGTCGACGCCCTTGGACTTGAACGAGGACATCTGCGGGGAGAAGTCGGTCGACCCGCCCGGCGTGTACTTCTGTACGTCGACGATCTGGGCGTCGAGGAACTGCCGCGCGCCCTTCTCGCCGTCCTCGCCGAAGTCGTCGTCCTGCAGGAAGAGGCCGACCTTGGCATCGGGCATGTTCTCCTTGACGTACTGACCGATGACCTTGCCCTCGATCTCGTAGTCGGGCTGCCAGCCGAACGTCATCGGCGAGCCGGACGGGTCGTCGCCCCACTGCAGCGAGCCGCTGGAGACGAACAGGTCGGGGATGCCGTCGTCGTTGAGGCGCTGCACGACCGCACGGTGCGTGGGGGTGCCGAGGCCGCCGACCATCGCGAAGATCTCGTCCTGAAGGATCATGTCGTTGGTGACGGCGCTGGTGTTGGTCGGGTTGTAGGCGTCGTCCTTGACGACCATCTCGATGTCTCGGCCGTGGACGCCACCGTTGTCGTTGACGTACTCATAGAAGGCCTGATGGCCCGACGGGATCTCCGAGTAGCCAGGCGCGGCCGGGCCGGTCAGCGGGAAGTGCGCACCGACCTTGATCGAGGTGTCGGTGACGCCGACCGCCGACCCGTCCTCCGACGGCCTTTCCTGCCCCGCGCCACAGGCCGCGAGGAGGGAGGCAGTGGTGAGGACACAGACGACCTGTACGGCTCTGCGTGCAGTGTTTCTCATGTTGTCTTCTCCTTGGTTTGCCCGAGAGATGAGGTGAGAGATGAGCGCGCCAGGAAAGTGCGCAGACTGCCGACGATCCCCGCCGGAGCGAGGAGGATGACGAGCATCAGCACCAGCCCGTAGACCACCGGGGTGACCTCAGCGGCCTGGGTCGCGCTGAGCCCGACCGACTCCCCGAGATCGGTGGCGAAGTGAGGAAGGAAGGCGAGTACGCCGGCCCCGATGAGCGCTCCGGTCAGGCTGCCGAGCCCGCCCAGGACGACCGCGGCCAGCAGCGTCAGCGAGAGCGTGATCGTGAACGCGCCCGGCGCCGTGAGACGTACGTTCATGGCCATCAGGCCGCCGGCGAGACCGGCAGCCATGGCGCTGACGGTGAAGGCGACCACGCGGGCGCGGCCCAGGTGGATGCCGGCCAGCTCGGCGGAGACGTCGTCGTCCCGCACCGCGCGCCAGCGACGACCGATCCGCGAGCGGCTCAGGTTGGCGAGCGCCACGAAGGTGATCGCGAGGAGCAGCCAGCCGAGGTAGGCGAGGAAGGAGTACTGGTCGATCTCGACGGCGGTGAAGAACCAGACCAGGTCCTGGATCCAGACCGGGAGGTCGGCGGCTCGGGGCACGGGCACCTGGAGGCCCTGCTCGCCGCCGAGAAACTCCCACTGGTTGGCCAGCCTGGGCACCGCGACGGCCAGCGTCAGCGTCGCGCCGGCGATGTAGGGCCCGTGCAGCCGCGCCGCCGGGACCCCGACCAGCACCCCGACCACGGCACAGACCGCGATCGCGACGATCAGGGCGACGAAGACGTCGGCCAAGGTCTCGCCACCGGTGCGCTCGAGCACCAGGGTGGCGGCGTACGCCCCGACGGCCATGAGCGCGCCGTGGCCCAGCGAGAGCTGGCCGGAGAGGCCGGTCAGGAGCGTGAGACCGCCTGCGGCGATTGCGAAGTAGGCCATCTCGGCGTAGCGGGTCTGCAGGTATTGGCTGGAGCTGCCGATGACCGCCATCGCCACCACGAAGGCGATCAGGGCCACGATGAGGTGTCGTGCCAGGGGCACCGAGGTCACCGGACGGACGAGCGGACCGAGAAGAGAGCGCAGTCGTTCCATGGGTCAGACCCTCCTGGCCGCAGCGGCCGCGAAGAGGCCGCTGGGACGTACCAGCAGCACCACCATCAAGATTCCGAGCGCGACCAGCGGCGCCAGGTGCTCACCGACGTAGCCGGTGACGTAGGAGAGCGAGAGGCCGAGGATCAGGCCGCCGATCACCGACCCGAGCGGTGAGTCGAGGCCGCCCAGCACGGCGGCGATGAAGCCGTAGATCACGAACGGGTCCATGAACGCCGGGTTCACCAGGTCGCCGCCGGCGATCAGCATCCCGGCCACCGCACCCACGGCCGCGGCGAGCGCCCAGCCGAGGGTGAGCATGCGGCCGACGCGTACGCCCAGGAGCCGGGAGACCTCGCCGTTGAACGCCGCGGCTCGCATCCGCAGGCCCAGGTCGGTGAAGCGGAAGAGGACCACGAGCCCGGCCATCACGACGGCGACCACGACGATCGTGAGGATGCCGAACGGGGTGATCCCGATCGAGGTGTCCCCGACGTTGATCGCGTTGGTGCTGACCGGGGCCGGGAAGCCGCGGTGCTGGACGCCGAAGGTGATCGCGGTCAGGCCGTGGAGCACCATGAACAGCCCGAGCGTGAGGATCACCGCGTTGAGCTCGGCCTTGCCCTCGACCGGGCGGATGATCACCCGCTCGATCACCGCGCCGAGGCCGAACCCGGCGGCGATCGCGGCCATGAAGGCGACCCAGTAGGGCACGTCGGCGTTGATCAGCGAGAGCGCGATGTAGGTGGTCACCATCGCCATCGCCGCCTGGGCGAAGTTGACGATCCGGGTCGAGCGCCAGATCAGGCACAGGGCCAGCGCGAACGCGGCGTAGACCGCGCCCAGGACCAGCCCTCCGAGGGTGGTGTCGAGAAACTGTTGCATGTCTGCTTCTCCTCAGAACCCGAGATAGGCGTGGCGGAGCTGCTCGTCGGCGGCCAGCTCGGCGGCCGGCGCCGAGGCGACGACCTTGCCGAGGTTGAGCACGACTCCGTGGTCAGCGATGGACAGGGCACTGCGGGCGTTCTGCTCGACCAGGACGACGGTCAGCTCCTCGGTCTGCACCAGTCCGCGGAGCAGGTCGAAGATCTGGGCCACCACCCGGGGCGCGAGCCCCAGGGAGGGCTCGTCGAGCAGGAGTACGGACGGTCGCGCCATCAGCGCGCGGCCGATGACGAGCATCTGCCGCTCACCGCCCGAGAGCATGTGGGCGGTGGCCTCTCGGCGCTCGCCCAGGCGCGGGAAGAGCTCGAAGACCCGCTCGACCGGCATCGGCTCGGAGCCGGTCGCACGGTGCAGCCCGCCGAGCCGGAGGTTCTCGGTGACGGTCAGCTCGGCGATCACGCCACGCCCCTCCGGGACGTGGGAGAGGCCGTACGAGGTCAGCTTCTCGGTCGCGGTGCGCGTGATGTCCTTGCCGTTCAGCGTCACGCTGCCCTTGCTGGACCTCACCAGTCCGGACACGGTGCGCAGCAGCGTGGTCTTGCCGGCGCCGTTGGCGCCCAGGACGGCGGTGACCTGGCCTCTCGACGCGGTGAAGGTGACGCCGTTGAGCGCCTTGACAGGTCCGTACGCAGCGCTCAGATCCTCGACGGCGAACATCAGGCCTCCTCGGCAACGGTCAGGGCGTGGACCTCGGCGGCGTCGTCGTGCTCGATCTGGTCGCCCAGGTAGGCGGCGAGGACGGCCGGGTCGTTGCGGATCTCGTCGGGCGTACCGGCGGCGATGACGCGGCCGAAGTCGAGCACGGTGATCCGGTGGCAGACCGACATCACCAGGTCCATGTGGTGCTCGACGAGCATCACGGCGGTGCGTTCGGTCAGGCCGGTGATGATCTCGCCGAGCTCGGTCATCTCCTCGGCGCTCAGTCCGCTGGCGGGCTCGTCGAGGAGCAGCAGCTCCGGCTCGGCCACCAGGGCGCGCGCGAGCGCGACCTTCTTCCGGATCGGGTACGGCAGGCTGCCCGGGTAGCGGGCGGCGTACGACTCGATCCCGAGCTCGCCGAGGACCTCGCGCGCCTTGGCGGCCAGCCGGGCGTCGTCGCGGTGGCCGAGCCCGAGCAGGCCGCGTACGAAGCCGGCGCGGGCGAGACGGTCGGCGCCGACCATCACGTTGTCGAGCACCGTCATCCGCTCGAAGAGCCCGAGCCCCTGCAGGGTCCGGGCGATGCCGTGGCCGGCGAGCTGGTGCGGGCGCAGATCGTGGATCGTCTCACCACGCAGCCGAAGCTCGCCCTCGGCGGGGCTGACGAAGCCGCACACGACGTTGAACAATGTGGTCTTGCCGGCACCGTTGGGGCCGATGACGCCGAGCACCTCATGGGGCGCGACCGCCAAGGAGACGTCCTCGAGGGCGCGTACGCCCCCGAACCGGACCGAGACCCCCTCGACCGCGAACAGCGGCGGGTCTTCGCCAGGCATCTGCATCATGCTCCCTTCGCCTATGTGACGGCTCTCACTTTGGACTCTCCGCACAAGTGGGGATATGGGCAGTGCGCACAAAATCTTTCAGGCGCTCCGACTGAGATTCCCTGGTTTGCTGGCGGATGCGGCAGCAGGCGTGGGACGCTCCGCACATGGCTGTGACGAGTGACACATCTCCCGACGCGGAACTCCGTCCGCTGGTGGAGCGTGCCTGGGCCTCGCTGGTGAGCCAGGCGGACGCGATCGCCGACGACATCACGCTGACCCTGATCGCGATCCAGCCGGAGTGGCACCAGAACGCCGAGCCGTCGGTGCGGGCCGACCTGCGCTCCAGCACCCGGGAGCACGTACGCCGCGGCATCCGGGCCATGGCTGGAATGACCCCGGGAGCCAATCCGGTCGACCTGTGGCGTGACACCGGTCGGCGGCGCGCGCGGCAGGGCGTACCTCTGGAGTACTGCCTCAACGCCTACACCGTCGGCACCCGGATGCTGTGGGAGGCAATGGTCCACCAGCAGGAGGAGCTCGGGATCGACGACCGGGTGATGGTGCTCGCCGGGCGCCAGGTGTGGACCGACCTGGACGTGCAGAACTCGGTCATGTCAGGGGCCTACCGGAAGGAGGCGGCGCTGCTGCAGCGTCGCGACCTGCAGCTCCAGGGCCGGCTCCTCGACGGGCTCGCCGAGGGTCGCGGTGGCGACCCCGCGTTCGCCGCCGAGGTGCAGGACATCCTCGGGGTCGCCGCCGACGCACGGATGGCCTGCGTGGTCGCGGCCTTCGACGGCAACCGCGACTCACCGCTGCGCAACCCCGACGACCGGCTGGAGAAGGCTGGTCTGGTGTCCTTCTGGCACGTACGCGGCGACCACCACTTCGGGCTGGTCCCGTTGGGGTCGCGCCCGGTCGCGGAGGCCGTCGCCGATCTGGTCGAGCAGCTCGCCTGCTGCAACTCGGGCCGGGTCGGGATCGCCACCGCCGACGACCTCGGCGGCTTCGGCACCGCCTTCCAGCTCGCCACGCACACCGTGGAGACGGTGCCCCGGGGGCGTACGGACATCGCGGTCGTCGACGACCGTCTGCCGCAGGTGCTCCTGACCGCCTCGCCCGCGGTCTCGTCGCTGCTCGTACGCCGCACCCTCGGCCCGATCCTGGCCCAGCCGACCCACCAGTCCGACGTGCTGCTGGCGACGCTCCGCGCCCTCATCGCGCACGGCGGCTCCCCCACCCACGCCGCCGAGGACCTGATCTGCCACCGCAACACGGTCATCTACCGCATCAAGCAGATCCAGGACCTCACCGCGAAGAGCATCTCCGACCCGCGTGATCGCCTCCTGTTCGCGCTGGCTCTGATGGCACTAGAGAAGTAGCCCCTCCCCCCGCTGGTCGAGCCGTCGTCGTGAGGGACGAACGACGGCGTGTCGAGACCAACACGGTCCCCTCGGCGCTCGATGAGACTGTGTTGGTCTCGACACGCTCGCTTGCGCTCGCGGCTCGACCAGCGGGGTGGGCTCGACCAGCGGGCTAGATGTCGACCAGGGCCCCCAGCCGGTCGCGATGGAGGCCGGGGAGGCCGTACGCGATCTGGTCGGCCTTGGCGCGCTTCAGGTAGAGGTGGGCGGGGTGCTCCCAGGTCATGCCGATGCCGCCGTGCAGCTGCACCGCCTCCTCGGCCGCGGTGACGGCCAGGTCACCGCAGTACGCGGCGGCGACATGGGTCGCGATCTCGGTCTCCTTCGCGTCTCCGAGAGCCAGCGCCCCGGCGGCGTAGCGCGCAGCCGCCCCGGCTCCTTCGACGCTGGTGTAGAGGTCGGCGAGCCGGTGCTTGAGCGCCTGGTAGCCACCGACGATCCGGCCGAACTGCCGCCGGACCTTCAGATACTCCACCGTCGTGGTCAGGCACCACTGCGCCACCCCGACCTGCTCGGAGGCCATCAGCGCGGCCCCGGCCAGCAGACCGGAACGTACGCCCTCGGCACCATGCTCGGCGGTCACGACCACCTCGCCGGCGGTCGGGTCGAGGGTGACATCGGCGAGCTGGCGGGTCATGTCGAGAGAGCTCACCGGCGTGATCGTCGCCCGGTCCGCGGGGACGGCCCTGATCTCGATGCCGTCGGGCGTCGCCACCGGCACCAGGAGCGTGTCCGCCTCCAGAGCGCCGGCGACCGACCGGATCTCGGTGGCGACGGGCTCCAACGGCTGGACGGTCGTGGTCGCGAGCGACACGACCAGGGCCGCGGTCCGCTCCCCCGACGCCAGTCCGGCCAGCAGTTCCGCACCGGCTTCGGTGGGCCCGGCCAGCAGGACCGAGGTCGCGACGACGGAGCTGGTCAGGAACGGCACCGGGGCGACCGCCCGGCCCAGCTCCTCCAGGACCACGGCGGCCTCGCGGGCGGATGCCCCGGCACCACCGTAGGACTCCGGGACCAGCAGCCCCGCAAGCCCGAGCTCGCTGGCGAGCCCCTTCCACAGGACCGGGGTGAGCGAGCTGTCCCCGTCGTACGCCTTGACCACGTCGGCCGGCGAGCAGTGCTCGACCAGGAACGACCTGACCGTGGAGCGCAGGTCGGCGTCGAGCTCGTTGTCGAGCAGGTTCACGTCATCACTCATCGCGGGCTCCTTCATCGAGGAATGGCCTTCCAGGAAACGTCCTTGTCGACCCGGTGCTCCCCGGGCAGACCGAGGACTCGCTCGGCCACGATGTTGCGAAGGATCTCCGAGGTGCCACCCTCGATCGAGTTGCCTTTGGCGCGCAGGTAGCGATAGACCGCGTCGCGGCCGCCGAAGTCGACGTGCTCGGGCCGGACCATCGCCCAGCCGTCGCCGTCCTCGTAGCGAAGACCCTCCTCGCCGCGCAGCTCCAGATCGAGCCCGGTGAGCTGCTGGTTGACCTTGGCGAAGGTCAGCTTCATCGCCGACCCCTCGGGACCGGGCTGGCCGACGGCCAGCTTCTGCCGCAGTCGTGCCCCGGTCAGCCGGGCCACCTCCGACTCGACCCACAGCCTCAGCAGCCGGTCGCGCAGCTCCGGGGTGTGGTTCTCCGGATGCGTACGCCACGACTCGGCGACCACGCCGAGCATCCCGCCCTCGCGGGGCATGGCGGCGCCACCGATGGCGACACGCTCGTTGTTGAGGGTGGCGTTGGCGACCTCCCATCCCTGCCCGACCGCACCGAGGCGGTGCGCGTCGGGGATGCGCACGTCGGTCAGGAAGACCTCGTTGAACTCCGCCTCGCCGGTGATCTGGCGCAGCGGCCGCACCTCGACCCCCGGATCGTGCATATCGCACAAGAAGTAGGTCAGACCACGATGCTTCGGGACGTCCGGGTCGGTGCGGGCGACGAGGATCGCGAAGTCGGCGTTGTGGGCGCCCGAGGTCCACACCTTCTGCCCGTTGACGACCCACTCGTCACCGTCGAGGACGGCTCGGGTCGCCAGGCCGGCGAGGTCGGAGCCGGCGCCGGGCTCGGAGAAGAGCTGGCACCAGATCTCGTCGCCGCACCACAGCGGCTCCAGGAAACGAGACTTCTGCTCCGGGGTGCCGTAGGCCAGGATCGTCGGCGCGGCCATGCCGAGCCCGATCCCGTTGCGTCGCGGGTTGTTGTCGGGGGCGCCGGCCGCCTCGAAGAGGTCGGACACCAGCGGCTGCAGGGCACGGGAGGCGCCGAGACCACCGTGGCCCTCGGGGAACGCGACCCACGCCAGCCCGGCCTGGTAGCGAGCGTGCAGGAAGGCGCTCGGCTCGGTCGTCGCGACCGGATGCTCGGCCAAGAACTCCTCGACCCGATTCCGGACCTCTTCCGGAGTCACTTCCTGCCCTCTCTGCGCGCGGCCTGCTTGCGCAGCTCGGCCTTGGCCAGGGCGTTCTTGTGCACCTCGTCGGGGCCGTCGGCGAACCGCAGGGTGCGGATGCCGGCGTAGGACTTGGCCAGCGGGAAGTCCTGGGAGAGACCGCCGGCGCCATGGGCCTGGATCGCCTTGTCGAGGATCCACTGGACGGTCGCCGGGGTGGCGATCTTGATCGCCTGGATCTCGGTGTGGGCGCCCTTGTTGCCGACCGTGTCCATCAGCCAGGCGGTCTTGAGAACGAGGAGCCGCAGCTGCTCGATCCGCACCCGCGACTCGGCGATCCAGTCCCGGATCACGCCCTGCTCGGAGAGCGGCTTGCCGAAGGCGACCCGCTCCTCGACCCGGGCACACATCAGCTCGATCGCCCGCTCGGCCAGGCCGATGGAGCGCATGCAGTGGTGGATACGGCCCGGGCCCAGGCGAGCCTGCGCGATCGCGAACCCCATGCCCTCGGTGCCGATGAGATTGCCCGCCGGCACGCGTACGTCCTCAAAGACGAGCTCCGCGTGACCGCCGTGGTCGTGGTCGTCGTAGCCGAAGACCTCCATGCCCCGCTTGATCGTGAGGCCTGGGGTGTCGCGGGGCACCAGGATCATCGACTGCTGCTTGTGGCGCTCGGCGGACGGGTCGGTCTTGCCCATCACGATGAGGATCTTGGCGTTGGGGTTCATCGCGCCGGTGATCCACCACTTGCGACCGTTGATGACGTACTCGTCGCCGTCGAGCGCGATCGAGGTCTCGATGTTGGTCGCGTCGGAGGAGGCGACGGCCGGCTCGGTCATCGCGAAGGCGCTGCGGATCTGCCCCTCCAGGAGCGGCTCCAGCCACTCCTTCTGCTGCGCCTCGTTGCCGAAGTCGTGCAGGACCTCCATGTTGCCCGTGTCGGGCGCGGCGCAGTTGAACGCGGCCGGCGCGAGGTGGCTGCGGCCGGTGATCTCGGCCAGCGGGGCGTACTGCAGGTTGGTCAGCCCCGCCCCGCCCTCACCGGGCAGGAAGAGGTTCCACAGGCCGCGCTTGCGGGCCTCGGCGCGAATCTCGCCGAGTACCGGGACGCTGTCCCAGGCCCACTTGTCGTCCTGAGCCGCGAGCTGCTCGTCGAAGACGGCCTCGTTCGGCTCGACGTACGTCTTCTGGAAGTCCCATACCGAGGCGACGAGCTCCTCGGTCCTGGCGTCGGGTGCGAAGTCCACGCTTACTGTCCCTTCATCGCGGTGATGCCCATGTCCAGGAGCGGGTGGATCCCGTCCCCGATCTTGTCGAAACCGGGCCCGACTGTCTGGCCCTTGAGGTAGCGGTAGTGGATCCCCTCGAGGATCGCGGCGAGCTTGTAGGCGGCGAGCCCGAGGTAGAAGCCGAACTCGCTCAGGTCGCGCGGGCTGGCCGCGTCGTAGCGGGCGATGATCTCGTCCTCGGAGAGCCAGCCGGGGGCGTTGCTGACGTCGGTCACGGTGCCGTCGCCGGAGACCGTGGCCATCCGCTGGTAGGTGAGCAGGATCGCCAGGTCGGTGACCGGGTCGCCGAGCGTGGCCATCTCCCAGTCGACGACGGCCCTGATCTGGTCGGTCCCGTCGGTGAGGACGTTGTCGAGCCGGTAGTCACCGTGCACGATGCCCGGCCCGGTCGAGGCGGCCTCGGCGGCACCCACCCGCGCCTCCAGCAGCGAGTGGAGCTCGTCGGCTGCGGGGAGATCGCGGGAGTACGACGCCTCGAGCTGCTTCTTCCAGCGCCTGACCTGGCGCGACAGGAACCCCTCGGGGCGGCCGAACTCGCTCAGTCCGACCGTGGCCGGGTCGACCGCGTGCAGCGCGGCCATCACGTCGATGAGCTGCTCCGAGATCGCCCGGGTCCGCTCGGCACCGAGCGGCTCGAGCTCGCGGGCGTAGCGATAGGGCCGGCCGTCGACCTTCTCCATCACGTAGAACGGTGCCCCGAGCACCTCCTCGTCGGCACAGAACGCGTAGGTGTGCGGCACCGGCACGTCGGTGTCGCGCAGCGCGGTGATCACCGTGTGCTCGCGCTTCATGTCGTGCGCGGTGGCGAGCACGTGCCCCAGCGGCGGGCGCCGGACGATCCACTCGTGGGTGCCGTCGGAGACGGCGTACGTCAGGTTGGACTTGCCTCCGGAGATGTGGGTGGCACTCAGGGTGCTGCCCGCGCCGTCGACGTTCTCGGCGAGCCAGGGGCCGAGCCGGTCCAGGTCGAGCCCGGGCAGGGATTCGGTCGTGTTTTTCGGGGTCCCCGCGGCGCCCGGAGCGGAGCGAGGACGTCGTGGGGTGTTACTCACGCGGCACCTCCGAGGGTGGGAATCATTCGGGCGAGCGCTGCACGGGTGCTCGCCGGGTCTGTGTGCAGCAGTGCGTCGAGACCGACCGCCCGGGCGCCGAGGACGTTGGGCTCCGCGTCGTCGATGAAGAGGCACTCCTCGGCCGGTAGGCCGAGCCTGCTCAGGGTGCGGTCGAAGATCGGCCGCTCCGGCTTGCGCATGGCGACCTCCTCGGAGATCACCACCACCTCGAACAGCGCGTCGACCTGCTTGCGTGGGTAGAAGTTGCCCCAGCTGTTGGAGAGCAGGGCGAGCCGGACACCGGCGTCGCGGAGCTCCTCGGCCAGCGCGAACATCTCCGGGTTGGGCCGCATCCCGGCGAAGAGCCGGGACAGGACGCCGTCGGGATCGACCGGGTTGCCGTCGTACGTCTCCAGGCGGGCGGCCAGGAGCGTGTCGAACTCCTTGACCGAGAGCTCGCCGAGCTCGAGGCGATGGATCGGGGTGCCGGCGTCGGCGTAGCGGCCCAGCCACTCCTTGAGCACCTTCGTGAAGCTCTCCGGCTTGATGCCGTCAGCCTCCAGCCAGGCCCGGATCGAGTCGCCGATGGGCGTGGTCAGCACTCCGCCGTAGTCGAAGATGACAGCCTTCATGCGACGTACACGACCCGTCCGACGGTGGTGCCGTCGGCAAGGCGCTGTACGCCGTCGGCCACCTCGTCCAGGGACAGCTCCTCGCTGACCAGCGGCTTGATCGAGCCCTCGTCCGCCATCCGGGTGAGCTCGCGGTGGCACTGGGCGACGAGATCGGGCGCGAGCGCGTTGTAGAGGCCCCAGTGGAGCCCGACGATCGAGTAGTTCTTGATCAGCGAGTGGTTGAGCGCTGCCTCCTGGATGCGCCCGCCGGCGAAGCCGATGATCAGGATCCGGCCCTCGAAGGCGACGCACTTGGTGGAGCGGTCGTAGGTGTCGCCACCGACCGGGTCGTAGATCACGTCGGCGCCCTTGCCGCCGGTGACCTCCTTGACGACCTTCACGAAGTCCTCGGTGTGGCGGTCGATCACGACATCCGCGCCGAGCTGCTTGGCGACCGCGGCCTTCTCCGGACCGCCGACGACACCGATCACGGTGGCTCCGGCGGCCTTGCCGAGCTGGATCGCGGCGCTGCCGACCCCGCCGGCCGCGGCGTGCACGAGCAGCGTCTCGCCGGGCTGGATGTGGGCGCGGCGGTGGAGCGCGAACCAGCCGGTCTGGTAGCCGATGTAGAGGCTCGACGCCTCGGCGTCGGTGAGCGCCTCGGGAGCCGGGAACGTGGTCGCGGCGTCCATCAGCGCGAGCTCGCCGAAGCCGCCGTACGGCAGCGATCCGCCGCCGATGACCCGGTCGCCGACCTTCAGTTCGCTGGTCGAGCCTGTCGAGACCACGCCTTCGCCGAGCGCGACGACCTCACCGCACAGCTCGACGCCCGCGGTGAACGGCAGCTCGGGCTTGACCTGATAGAGACCTCGGGCCATCAGGACATCCGGGAAGTTGGCCGGGCTGGCCAGCACCTTCACGACGAGCTGTCCGGCCCCGGGGGTCGGGTCGGGCACCTCCTCGAGCCGCATCACGTCCTTGGGCTCGCCGAGCGAGCCGATCCGCCACGCCTTCATACCTGTCCTTCCACGTGCTGCCAGAGTCGGTTCATCCCGCCGAGCCACTTGTCGGTCTGCGTCGCCCGCGCGGCGTAGTAGTCGCCCACCTCCGGGTGCGGCAGCACCAGGAAACGGTCATCGGTCGTCGCCTCCCAGGCCGCGTCGGCGACCTGCTCGGGGGTCAGCGCTCCGTCGCGGCTGAGCAGGCCGGCCATCGGTCCCGATCGCTCGAGCATCCCGGTCTGTACGCCCTGCGGGCAGATCGCCTGGACGACGATCCCGTGGTGGCGATATGTCGCCGAGAGCCACTCCGCGAAGGCGACCGCGGCGTGCTTGGTGACCGAGTAGGTCGGCGTACCGACCATCATCAGAAGCCCCGCCGCGCTCGCGGTCACCACGAAGCGACCTGCCCCAGAGTCGGTACCGCGCTCGACCCAGTCGGGGACGAGGAGGCGCGCCGCCCGGACGTGGGCCATCACGTTGACCTCGTGCGACGCCTGCCAGTCCTCCTCGGAGCAGTCCAGGCCGATGCCGCGGTCGATACCGGCATTCCCGTACCACGCGTCGATCTGGCCGAGGTGGTCCTTGGCCGCCTCGACGAGGCGGGCCACGCCCTCGACCGACGCCGCGTCGCCGGCCACCGGGTGGGCGCCGATCTCCTTGGCCGTCTCGGTCAGGCGTACGTCGTCGATGTCATTGACCACGACGCGGACGCCCTCGGCGACGAGTCGGGCGGCGAGGGCTCGGCCGATCCCGCCCGCGGCGCCGGTGACGACGGCAGTGCTGTCGGGTGCGATCGGCATCAGACGCGTCCGCCGGCGAGGGTGAGGCCGCCGTCGACGGTGACCAGCTGACCGGTCATCCAGCCGGCGTCCTCGGAGAGGAGGAACGAGGCGACGCCGGCGATGTCCTCGGGGGTGCCGAGGCGCTTGAGCGGGTAGGCCGCCGAGACCTCCTGCTCGCGGCCCTCGTAGAGGAGCTCGGCGAACTTGGTCTTCACCACGGCCGGGAGGATCGCGTTGACGCGCACCTTCGGGCCGAGCTCGACCGACAACTCCTGGGTGATGTAGCTGAGCATCGCCTTGCTCGCGCCGTACGTCGCGATCAGCGGGGTCGGGGCCAGGCCGGCCACCGAGGAGATGTTGACGACCGCGCCACCGTGCTCGGACATCCACTCCCGCCAGACCTGCTGGGTCCAGCCGATCGGCGAGAGGCAGTTGACCTCGACGGTCTTGCGGGCCGACTCGCGGTCCATGTCGATCAGGCCGCCGGCCTTCGGGTTGATGCCGGCGTTGTTGACCAGCAGGTCGGCGCTGCCGAAGGTGTCGATCGCAGCCTTGACGACCTCCTCCTGGTGGTCGGGGTCGTCGGCCTTGCCGGCGATGCCGAGGGCGACCTCTTTGCCCCCGAGCCCCTCGACCGCCTCCGCGAGCGCCTCGGGCTTGCGCGCCGTGATGACGACCTTCGCCCCCTCGTCCACCAGCCGCTGGGCGATGCCCAGACCGATGCCCCGGCTGGCCCCGGTGATGATCGCCGTACGTCCTTCGAACCTCGACATGCTCATTCCCTCGTGTGCTCGGCTAATCTAAGCGCTTGCTTAGGTGGTGACAGCGGTCACTCTACGGGGTAGCCCAAGAACATGGAAGGTCGGCGTCCAAGCAATGCCGAGAAGTCAGCCCCGTCGGCCGAGGCGTCAGGCAGGTCGGCCGAGGCGTCACTTACGTCGGGCGAAGCGTCAGCGCCGTTGGCCGAGGCGTCACCTCGTGACGTTTGGGCCGACGTACGTGACGCCTCGACCGACCGGAGCGACGCCTCGCCATGCGCGCCGACCCCTGCAAACGAGCGCACATCCCCCACGTGCGTCGGCTCGCAGGCAACCAGAGTCCCGCCGCTGAGGGAAGCTGCCCGGACCCTGCGCCGAAGCGTCACGTACGTCCGCCGAAGCGTCAGCCCCGTCGCCCGAGGCGTCACGCAAACAGGCCGAGATGTCACCTTCGTGACCTCTCGGCCTGCGGGAGCGACGCCTCGGCCGACCTGGGTGACGCCTCGGCGGTCAGCCGACGCGTAGATCTCGACGCGCGGTCGCGCCGGGCGCGCTTCGCTTGCCCGCCGCGCGCTTGCTCGATCTTGTCGCCGGCGCAGTTCCCTCGCTTCGCTCGGGATCTGCTAGCCGACGACAACCTCGATCCGCTGGAACTCCTTGAGGTCGGTGTAGCCGGTCGTGGCCATGGCGCGCTTGAGGGCGCCGACGAGGTTCATGGTGCCGTTGGCGACGTGCGAAGGACCGAAGAGGACCTCCTCGAAGGTGCCGACGGGCTCGAAGGCGACGCGCTCACCGCGGGGCAGGTCGGCGTGGTGAGCCTCGTTGCCCCAGTGGAATCCCTTGCCGGGGGCATCCGTCGCCCGCGCGAACGGGCTACCGACCATGACCGCGTCGGCACCGCAGGCGACCGCCTTGGCGATGTCGCCGGAGCGGCCGACGGCGCCGTCAGCGATGACGTGGACGTAGCGGCCCCCGGACTCGTCGAGGTAGTCGCGGCGCGCGGCAGCGACATCGGCGACCGCGGAGGCCATCGGCACGGCCACGCCGAGCACGGTCCGGGTCGTGTGCGCCGCACCGCCTCCGAAGCCGACGAGCACGCCGGCCGCGCCGGTGCGCATCAGGTGCAATGCCGCCTGGTAGGTGGCGCACCCGCCCACGATCACCGGCACGTCTAGCTCGTAGATGAACTCCTTGAGGTTGAGCGGCTCGGCCTGCGAGGAGACGTGCTCGGCCGAGACCGTGGTGCCGCGGATGACGAAGAGGTCGACGCCGGCGTCGACGACGGCCTTGGCGAACTCCTTCGTACGCTGCGGGGAAAGCGCCCCGGCCACGGTGACGCCCGAAGCGCGCACCTCGCGCAGCCGCTCGGTGATCAGCTCGGCCCGGATCGGGGCCTCGTAGATCTCCTGCAGACGCCGGGTCGCGTCGACACCGCTCAGCTCGGCCAACTCGTCGAGCAGCGGCTGCGGGTCGTCGTAGCGGGTCCACACGCCCTCGAGGTTGAGCACGCCGAGGCCACCGAGCTTGCCCATCGCGATCGCGGTCGAGGGCGACATCACCGAATCCATCGGCGCGGCGATCAGCGGGATGTCGAAGCGGTAGGCGTCGATCTGCCAGTCGGTGCTCACCTCGGTGGTGTCACGGGTGCGCCGGGACGGCACGATCGCCACGTCGTCGAAGGCGTACGCCCGTCGTGCTCGCTTGGCCCGGCCGATCTCGATCTCAGTCACATGACGGATTGTTCCACGGGACCGGATCGAGATCGGAAAGGCCACACGCACCGAGCCACACGCACGACCGGGCTAGCTACGGACCGCGGTCAGCAGCAGGTACTCCCACTTCATCACCCCGGCCGTGACGTAGCGGTCCCCCAGCTCGGCGAGCGCGGCGTCCAGCTCGGCGGTCCGGGACTCGTCGTCGGCGATCCCGCGATAGGCGACGATCGTCGGCCCGTAGCAGGCCTTGAAGAAGTCACGGAACTCCGCGCCGGTCTCGAACGAGTCGATGGCGACCATCCGCTTCTCGGCCTGGACGGAGGTCACCTGGTCGCCCAGCAGGCCACGTACGTGGGTCTCGTCGCCCCATCGCGGCGGCGGCTGCGCGCCCTCGGGCGGCGGTGCCATGAACGGCTTCATCGTCGCGAACATCTGGCCGATGAAGCCCTCCGGCGTCCAGCTGACCAGGCCGATCCGGCCGCCCGGCCGTACGACCCGGAGCAGCTCGGCCGCGGCCTTCTGGTGGAACGGCGCGAACATGATGCCGACGCAGGACATGACGACATCGAAGGCGGCATCGTCGAACGGCAGCGCCTCGGCATCGGCGACGCGCCAGGTGATCGAGTCGGCACCTGTCTCACTCGATGCCCGGGCCTGGCCGACCTCGAGCAGCTCGGGCGTCAGGTCGCTCGCGGTCACCTCCGCGCCGGCCAGGGCTGCGGGGATGGCGGCGTTCCCGGTGCCGGCGGCGATGTCGAGTACGCGGTCGCCCGGCCCGATCTCGCAGGCCTCGACGATCACCTGGCCGAGCTCGGGGATGAGCTCGTCGGCGACCCGGGCATAGTTCCCGAGGCCCCACATCGCACGGTGGCGGGCCTTCAGGTCTGGCTGGACGGGTGCTGCGGTCATGGCTTCCTCCACGGAGGTCTGACCCGAGAGGAGATCTGGAGCCCCAGCATCGCCCCCGCGCCGCAGCCTCGGATAGTTCCTTATCTGTACTTGCCGCCCGCCACCGATAGCGGTCTACTGAACAGACAGGGATCTCGGGCTGCACCAGGGGGAGGCGGTCCAATGGCGGGGTACGGCCAGTTCTGTCCGATGGCGAAAGCCATGGAAGTGCTCGACGAGCGGTGGACGCTGCTCGTCGTACGCGAGCTTCTGCTCGGCAGCACCCACTTCAACGAGCTGCGCCGGGGGGTGCCCAAGATGTCGCCCGCCCTGCTCTCCAAGCGCCTGCGGACCCTGGAGCGCGCGGGCATCATCCAGCGCCGCGGCGAGGGGCACCGGACCTCCTACCACCTCACCGCCAGCGGCCAGGAGCTCGCCACGGTCGTCACCGCACTCAACGAGTGGGGTGCGCGCTGGGTCAGCTCGCTGGGCCAGGCCGACCTCGATCCCCACCTGCTCCTGTGGGACATGCGCCGCACGATCCCGATCGACGTGTGGCCGGAGCAGCGCACCGTGGTCGAGTTCCGGCTCACCGACGTCGACCCGAAGGTCGCCCGCTGGTGGCTGATGGTGGCCGCCGACCAGGCCGAGGTCTGCGACTTCGACCCCGGGTTCGAGGTGGACGCGCGCCTCACTGCCAGTCTGCGTACGCTCACCGAGATCTGGCGCGGCGACCTCGCCTGGCCGATGGCGCTCCGCGCCGAGATGGTCACCATCGCCGCCGCCCAGGAGGTACGCCACGCCCTGCCCTCCTGGCTCGGCCAGTCCTCCGCCGCCCGCGTCCCCCGCCCCCGGGTCGACGCAGGACGAGTTCAGCTCCAGTCGTAGGAGAGGACGAAGCCGTACGCCTCGCCGCCACCCTCCTCGGAGAGGACCATGTCGGCCTCGCCGACGAGGCCTTCGAGGCCGCCGGTGCCGAGGCCGGGGACGACGGTGAGGTGGGAGCGGACGGTGGCGTCGGCGTACGTCCCGCTGATCCGCCACACGCACGAACCCTCCTGCCCGGCGATGGAGCCGGCGAACTGCTCGTACGCCTCGAAGACCGCGCCGCCGACGGGGTTGCCGTAGGCGCCGATCATCCGCGCGACACCCGTGCCCTGGATCTCGCCGGCGTAGGTGTAGTCCGTCTCGGCGGTGGTCAGCCCACGGTGGGGGATGTAGACGTCGTCCCCCATCTTGGTGCCCTCGCCGTCGATGTCGACGTAGGCCGCCTCGTGCCAGCGCGCCACGGTCATCGTGGTGCTCGCCTTGTTGCCGTAGGTCTTGTCAGTGCTCTGTTCGGTCATGGGTCCAGCCTGCTCCGGGAGCAGGGACGCGGGATTGAAGGAACGCGCCATATCGTTGACGACATGGCCGACGACACCGAGGGCAGGGGCTATCCCGACGCGATCGTGCGCCCGGTGACGGCAGCCAAGGCGATCACCACCGAGCGGTTCGCGCCCTCCCGCGAGGTCGCGGGACACGTGGACTACCACTGGTACGTCGGCTGGGAGCTCGAGCACCCGCACGACCAGCAGGTCATCCCGCAGCCGCGGATCCACGTCGCCGCCGAGGATGGGCGGCTGCTGGTGCACGGGATCGGCCGGCGCCCGTTCATCCGGCATCTGACCGGCCGGGGCCACACGCTCGGCGTCTCGTTCCTGCCCGGCCTCTTCCGTCCGGTGCTCGGCAGCCGGGTCAGCGCGATCGCCGACCAGGTGGTCCCGGCTCAGGAGCTGCTCGGCGTCGATGACCGGCCGGCGGCCGAGCGAATCCTCGCCGTCGCGGATCCCGCGGAGATGGCTGCCGCGATGGAGTCCTACCTCCTGGAGGTCGGCCTCCCCACCGACCCGGTCACCGAGGACGTACGCCGCTTGGTGACCCTCGCCGAGGACGACCGCTCGATCACCCGCGCCGAGCAGCTCGCCGACCGTGCCGGCGTGAGCCTTCGGTCGCTGCAGCGCCTGTTCAGCGAATACGTCGGGATCGGCCCGAAGTGGGTCGTGCAGCGGTTCCGCGTGCTGGAGGTCGCCGCTCGCGCCCACTCCGGCGACGTCGACTGGGCCGAGGTCGCCGCGGAGCTGGACTTCAGCGATCAGGCCCATCTGGTGCGTACGTTCCGGGACGTCGTGGGGGCTCCCCCGGCGGCGTATGCCAAGGACCTCTGACCCGTTAACGCGGACTCAGTCGCCTTCCACGGCTCCGTGCTTGGCGCAGATCTTCAGGATGCGGTCGGGGTAGACCGCGGCGTCTTCCGGCTCGAGGTAGGTCGTCCTGTACTCGTTGGCGACGGCCCGGATCTCGGTGTCCTCGGCCCAGTCGCTCATCATGAGGAAGACGGTGTCCCAGGCCCCGTCTTCATCTTCCTCCTGAGGGGGGAGATTCTCGGTGTGTGTGCAGAGCACCTGGTCTCGCTCAGAGAGTGGATCGGCCTTCACAGCGGGGGTCTCGGCTCCAGCCCCGGTCTCGTCCGTTCCAGCGCCGCACGCGCTGAGGGCGCAGGCCGAGATCAGCACGACGATCAGATTCGCGATGCGCATTGCCGCTTCCCTTCTCACGAGACCTTGATGGTCGCCATGATCTGGTTGATGTACTTCTCGACCTCTTCGGCCGAGATCATGTAGTGGAAGCTCCAGCTGAAGTTGATGAAGTGCTTCTTGTGGTACCCACCGAACTTGTGCCAGCGAGCGCCCCCATCGCCGCTGGAGTAGTCGACGTAGTGGTAGAACTCCAGGCCGCCGACCTTCAGATTGGGCAGTCTGAACGCCATGGTCGGATCGTGCAGCCTCGAGGCGACCTGCCCGTCCAGCCAGGCCGGCATGTCTGAGACGTCTTCGGTTGGTCCTCCGAAGAGCGGTTCGTCCTTCTTGGCGAAGAGCTCTACGAGGCCGGTCCAGTCGGCCACTCCCTCACCCCAGGGCGGCAACGTGATGAAGCGCTGATCGGCGCCGGTGATGCCGCTCTCGTTGTCACCGTCGATCGTGGCCAGTTGCTCGTCCTCCTTCCACGTGCGAGGGACCTTGATGCTGAGGCCGGGTCCCTTGCTGCGGAAGGTCTGCCAGCCGGCGTAAGAGCCTGACGGCTTCAACACCTTGGTCTTGCCGGCGACGTAGGCCGATGGCAGTGGAGGGTTCGCCGAGGCGCCCTCTGAAGCGGACGGCGCCGGGCTGGGCTCTGAGGTTGTAGCTTCCGCCGGCAGAGCAAGCGCGACGACCGGGATAGTGAAGAGCACCGCCAAGCCACGTCGTAGTCGATGGGCAAGAAGACTCACAGCTGTACTCCGTTCGGTCACCGTGCCGGCTTCAGGTGGTTCGGCACGATCTTGTAGTTGCTCGAGCTCATCGAAAGCTGAAGGATCTTCTTCGGAGCGGCGAGTGCGCCCCCGGGCTGTGCCGCGTGCAGCATGACCGATGCCTGGTCCGTGCCGGTGATCGAGATCAGGTCGGTGAGGCCGTCGCCGTTGACGTCGGTGGCACCGACGAGCATGCCGGGGCTGTCCGCACCACCCTTGGTCGGCCGGGTGCTGGCCTTGGTCCGGTTCCACTTGCCGCCCTTGGCCGACCACACATCGGCCTTGCCGGCGTCATCGAGGCCGACCAACTCGTCGGCGCTGTCCCCGTCGGTGTCGGCAGGGACGGCTTCGCACGCGGTCTCGGCATCCTCGACCGAACTGCCTCCGCGGTCCTTGTCGACGAACTTCTGCACCGGGCCGCGCCGGAACGTCTTGCCGTTGGAGTAGGCCGCGACCTGCCCGCACATGGCACCCAACCCGCCGGACATGAAATCGCGCGTCGTGTAGTCCACGAAGAGACTCAGATCGTCCTTGGCATCGCCGTTCAGGTCAGCGACCGCGATGCGCTTGTCGAAGACTGTGTTGTTGGACTCGCCCTCGGGGGTCTGCGTATCGAGCCATACCTCAGGCTTGCCGAGCTTCCCGGATGCCACCTGGCGGTAGACCGTGAACCGGACTCGCATCGACTCCACCTTGTGGAGCTCGGGGCGATCCAGCTCGGCGAGGTTGTAGATGTCTTCCTCGAGGCCGATGTCGGGGCGACCGTCGCCGTCGAAGTCGCCGCAATGGACGCCATTGACGACCAGGCCTTGCACCTTGCGCTGGCGCTTGACCGATGCGATCGGGTTCCCCTCCGGGTCCAGGGCGCTGTAAGTATCGACCGTCGTGCCCTTGCGGGCCCGAGTCTCCTCGATGGCATTGGGGAGACCGTCGCCATCGAAGTCGCACAGCACCTCTGGGTAATTCGTCGGCACTGAGGTGCTGGCCATCTTGAAGACTGACCCATCAGAGGTGAAGTCCATCAGGCTGGCGGCTCTGACCACCGCATCGCCGTACCCATCGGCGTTGATGTCACCGAACACGGGCTCCTTGGCCTCTGAGCTCGGAGAAGCAGAGGTGGAACCCGAGCTCCGGTTAGAGCCGCCCGTGTCATTGGCAGCTGGTTCCCCTTCAGCACCACAGCCCGAAACCAGCGCAATCAACAGCGCGCTCGCGCCGGCGAGGACACCAATAGATTTCCAACGACCACGGACAGAACGCATCAGACCCCCGAGAGACTCACCATTAGCGCACAGGCGACATCAAGATCACCGCGACGCTCGGAGCCTACCCTGAAGGCTTTACGAACGATGGCAGATGCGAGTTCATCATCACTTGGCACGTACGTTCCGGGAGATCATCTGCGCTCCCCCCGCGACGTACGCGAAGGACCTGTAGAGGTTGTGAACCTGAGCGTGACCTATAGACCACGCTCAGGTTCACAACCCAGGCGCGAGCTGCTCCAGCGCCGCGGCTGAAGGCGAGCCGGGCTCGGCCCGGTAGAGCACGATGCGCTGGCTGGTCTCGGGCAGCACCATCGCCTCGTACGCCAGGTCCATCCGTCCCGCCGCCGGGTGCCGCAGCCGCTTGATCCCGTAGCCGCAGTCGATCACCGGATGCTCGGCCCACAGCTCGGCGAACAGGTCGCTGCGCTGGACGAGCTCGCCGACCAGACAGCTGAGGATGTGGTCGTCGGGGTGCAGGCCCGAGGAGTAGCGCAGGAAGCCGACCATCTGTAGCGCGGTGCCCTCGGGGTCGACGAAGAGCTCCGGCCCGCCGGGCTCGAGGAAGAACCGACGGATCAGATTGGGGCGCTGCGGACGGCCCGCGTACGGGGCGTCGAAGTCCAGCCCATGTCCGAAGAGTCGGTGACCGAGATCGTTCCAGGCGAGCACATGGTTGGCGTGGTCGACGATGAGCGCCGGCCCGGGATAGTCCATCAACATCGCCACCGCGGACGGGCGCGGCTCCACGTTGCGGCCGCCGCCCGAGACCGTCTCGACGGGGCGCGCCAGGCGACGCAGGTGGTCGTGCTCCTCCGCGCTCAGCCGCAGCGCCCGGGCGAGCGAGTCGATCACCGAGTCGGAGGCGTTGTGGTGGTCGGCTTGCTCGAGCCGGGTGTAGTAGGTCGGCGAGACGCCGGCCAGCATCGCCAGCTCCTCACGCCGGAGCCCGGGTACGCGGCGAGCGCCGAAGGACACCAGCCCGGCGTCCTCGGGACTGATCGCCGCCCGGCGGCTTCGCAGGAACTCTCCGAGCTCGGTCGTCATGGTTCCTATAGTGCGGCCGAACCGCGATTTCTTCCTGCCCCTGTCAGTGACAGGCAGGCGGGTGGGTGGCAGGACAGGTGTCTGGCTGGCGTACGTCATCTGCCAGAGCGTTGATGTCATGACCCTCACCACGCAGGCCGAGCCCGTACGCCCGGCCGCCATGACCCGCGGACAGCTGCTGGTGCTCCTGCTGCTGCTCGCCTCCCAGTTCACCCTCACCGTCGACTTCTCGATCCTCAACGTGGCGCTGCCGACCGTCGGCGAGAGCCTCGGCTTCGCCGAGGCTGACGTGCAGTGGATCGCGACCGCGTTCGCGCTGTGCGCGGCCGGGTTCACGCTGCTCTTCGGCCGGATCGGCGACTACGTCGGCCGGCGGCGGGTCTTCCTGATCGGCATGGTCGCGCTGGGCGCCGCCTCCCTGCTCGGCGGGGTCGCCACCTCACCGGAGCTGCTGCTCACTGCCCGGGTCGCCCAGGGTCTCGCGACCGCCGCGGTCACCCCGGCGGCGCTCTCCTTGCTCACCGTCTCCTTCCCGGAGGGGCCGCTGCGCCAGCGCGCCCTGGGGCTGAACAGCGTGGTGATGTCGACCGGGTTCACCGCCGGGGCGGTGCTGGGTGGCGTACTCACCGATCTGCTGTCGTGGCGCTGGGCGTTCCTGGTGAACGTGCCGATCGCGTTGCTGGTGGTCGCCGTCGCGCCGTTCGTGCTGCGCGACTCCGCCGACCGGGAGCGGTCGCGGCTCGACCTCCCGGGTGCTGTGCTGGTGACGTCCGGGCTGCTCGCGCTGGTCTACGGCGCGACCCGCCTGGGCGAGGCGGGCATCACCGACGTGTGGGGGCTGGCGGCGATCGGCGTCGCGGTGGTGCTGCTGGTCGCCTTCTGGCGGGCCGAGTCCACGCACCCGCACCCGCTGGTGCCGCTGCACATCCTCACTCGCCGCACCATCGGCTTCGGCAACATCGCCGGCTTCGCGACCTTCGCCTTCGAGTCGTCGCTGGTCTTCGTGCTCACGATGTACCTCCAGCACGTCCTCGGCCTCGACGCGCTCCAGACCGGGCTGATGCTCGTCGCGATGGGGGCAGGGGCGATCATCGGCGGATCCGTCGGATCGCGGACGATCGAGACCTTCGGCGTACGCAACACCGTGGCCGGCGGGCTCGCGATCCAGGCGGTCACCACCGGCGCACTCGTGCTGATCGGGCCCTCGGTCGGCTGGCTGTGGTTCATCGGCCTGATGAACTTCATCGGCGCCATCGGGCACGTCGCCGCGATCGTCGGGTTCATGGTCGCGGCGACCTCCGGGCTCCCCGACCACGAGCAGGGCCTGGCCACCGGTCTGGCGATGATGACCCAGCAGGTCGCGATCGCTCTCGGCATCCCGATCATGTCCACCGTCGCCACCGCTGCCGGCGGAGTCGCCTCGCTCGGTGCTCTCCAGGTGGCGATCGCGGTCAACGCGGTCCTCGTCCTGGTCGCGGCACTGCTCGTGGCCGTCGGACTGCCCCGCCGCGGCTGACCGCGCGGTCAGGCGGGGATCTTCTCCCCCGCCTCGACCGCGACCGGCAGCCGGTTGCCGGCCGGTGGGAGCGGGCAGGTGGCGTGGTCGGTGTAGGCGCACGGCAGGTTGGTGGCGCGGTTGAAGTCGATCACGAGGTTGCCCTCCTCGTCCGGCGCGTCCACCGAGAGGGTGCGATTGGCTGCGTACGTCGTCCTGCCGGAGGTCTCGTCGACGAACAGCACGTGCAGCGAGCCGGGCGCGGAGCCGGGGAAGGCGACGAGGCTGTGGACCGCACCGCCCACCTCGAACTCGATCTCTCCGACGGCCTCGTAGACGTGCTCCAGGCCGTCGACGACCGAGCCGACGGTGGTCGGCACAGGCGTCTCGTACGCGACGAACCGCCCGGGCACGGCCCATCTCGGGTCCGGCGCGTACGCCTCCGTCCCCTGGTAGCCGGTGAGGACCGGATTGTCGGGGTGGCGGGGGCGGATGATGTCGCTGCCGCCGCGATTGGCGATCTCGACAACCGCGTCACCGAACTCGGCGGTGATCCCACCGCGCTCGTCGATGACCCCGAACGAGTGCCGGCCGGTGACCTCGACGCCGTCGACGACCAGCGACTCACCCGGCGCCAGCGAGACCACGAGACCCTCGGGGCCGCTCGACCAGGCGCCCGGCACGTCGTCGTACGTCTCCGGCTCCTCGCCGAGCCAGCGGATCGAGGTGATCGCGAGGAACCCGTGAGCCGAGGCGCGCCTCTTCTCGTGCTCCTCGTGCCACGCTGCCCACTCCTGGGCGAGGGTCTCGGTGTCGATGACGGTCATGGGTCCTCCCGGAAGGTTCAGAATGCAAGCCCCAGATACAACTCAGGGATTGAACTCCGATCACTCCGGACTCGTGCCCGAAAAGACCACATCGTGATGAAGTTGTCGCGGGAGGAGCCGCCTCAGACGTGGTAGTTCGGTGCCTCGGCGGTGACCTGGACGTCGTGGGGGTGCGACTCCTTGAGCGAGGCGGAGGTGATCCGCATGAAGCGGCCCTGGGTCTGGAGCTCGGCGATGGTGCGCGCCCCGACGTAGAACATGGTCTGGTGCAGGCCGCCGGTGAGCTGGTGGGCGACGGTGGCCAGCGAGCCCTTGTAGGCGACCTGGCCCTCGACACCCTCGGGGACGATCATGTCGTCGTCGGTGACCTCGGCCTGGAAGTAGCGGTCCTTGGAGAAGGACTTCTTGCCGCGGCTCGACATCGCGCCCATCGAGCCCATGCCGCGGTAGGCCTTGAACTGCTTGCCGTTGATCAGGACCGTGTCGCCGGGGGTCTCCTCGGTGCCGGCGAGCATCGAGCCGAGCATCACCGTGTCGGCGCCGGCGACGATGGCCTTGCCGATCTCGCCGGAGTAGCGCAGACCGCCATCGGCGATGACCGGGACGCCGGCCGGCTTGCAGGCCAGGGATGCCTCGTAGACGGCGGAGATCTGCGGCACGCCGACGCCGGTGACGACGCGGGTGGTGCAGATCGAGCCCGGACCGACACCGACCTTGACCGCGTCGGCGCCCGCGTCGACGAAGCTCTGCGCGCCTTCCTTGGTGGCGACGTTGCCGCCGATGACCTGGACGTGCTTGGTGGCCGGGTCGGTCTTGAGGCGGTGGACCATGTCGATCAGCATGCGTACGTTGCCGTGCGCCGTGTCCGCGACGAGCACGTCGACACCGGCGTCGATCAGGGTGGTGGCCCGCTGCCAGGCGTCGCCGAAGTAGCCGATCGCGGCACCGACGAGCAGCCGGCCCTGGGCGTCCTTGGAGGCGTCGGGGAACTGCTCGGACTTCACGAAGTCCTTGACGGTGATCAGGCCGGTGATGCGGCCGTCGGTGTCGACCAGCGGGAGCCGCTCGAGCTTGTGCTGACGCAGCAGCTTGGTGGCCTCTTCGCGCGAGATCTCGGCGGGGCCGGTGATCAGGTCCTTGGAGGTCATCACCTCGTTGACCTTGGTGGTCGCCCACTCCGCGACCGGGGTGAACCGGAGGTCGCGGTTGGTGATGATGCCGATCAGCTTCTGGTCGACGTCGACGACGGGGAACCCGGAGATCCGATACTCACCGGCCAGCTTGTCGAGCTGCTCCAGCGTCGCGTCGGGGCCGATGGTGACCGGGTTGGAGATGATCCCGGTCTGGGTGCGCTTGACCAGGTCGACCTGGTAGGCCTGATCCTCGATGCTCAGGTTGCGGTGGAGAACCCCGATGCCACCCTGACGCGCCATCGCGATCGCCATCCGGGACTCGGTCACGGTGTCCATCGCCGCGGAGATCAGCGGGACCCGCAGGTTGATCTCGCGGGTCAGCCGGGAGGTCGTATCGATGTCAGACGGCGCCAGATCCGAGTATCCAGGCATCAGGAGTACGTCGTCGTAGGTGAGGCCGAGCGTCGCGAACTTCTCCGGGATCTCCATGAAGAGATTCTACGGTCCGGCTCCCGCGTGGCTGAAAACGTGAGGAGTCATCCGGACGAACTCAGGTCCGCAGCGGCTTGAGGTCCCGCACCGGCACCTTGACGGTCAGCAGGTCGCCGGCCATCCGGATGCGTCCGCGCATCCCGGCGGCGAGAACCATGGGCAGCACGGCCTGGTTGTCGGACTGGGTGGTGAGCAGGATCTCGTCGGCTCCGAGCATGTGCGCGAGCCTGGCGGTGTCGACCAGCAGCCGGGTGCCGATGCCGCGGCGCTGCCAGGCCGGGTCGACGCGCAGATTGACGATGCGTACGTTCTTGTCCTCCTCGGTCGGCGCCAGGACCTCGCCGATGCCGACGGCGACGCCGTCGATCAGGGCGGTGACGGCTTCGCCGGTGACGACGAGGTCGGGGGTGCTTCCGGTGCCCAGGCGGCGTACGGGCGGGGTGGTGCCGATCGCCGCGGACTCGCGGCTGCGGTCGAGGACGTCGTTGACCAGGTCGGCCATCGCGGAGCCGCGGGCGTGCTCGGTCGCGGTGAAGGGGGCAGTGCGGTGCAGCTGGACGTCGACGTCGGCGACGCGCAGCTCCATGGTGTCGTGGACGACCCCGGGCGGGGCCTCGGCCTCGGCGTCGAAGAGCTGGGCGACCACCTCCGGGAACGACATCGGCCGCTCCAGGACGTGCCGGGCCGCCTGCACGTAGCGCGTCGGCTGGTCGGCCAGAGCCGCCTCGGTCGCGGTCTGGATGACGATCGCGCCGCCTCCCGCGGAGGAGACCAGGTCGCAGATCTCCTTCTCGCCCCAGCCTTCGGGCGTACGCAGCACGAACTCGTCGGTGACCTGCGCCAGCCCTGGGAAGATCTGCATCCCCAGGATGTTGACCCCGGCCTCACCACAGCGCTGCGCCAGCGCCGCCAGCGTGCCCGGTCGGTCCGGCAGCGTCGTACGCACTCTCCACAACATCGTCCCCACCATGAGCCCTAGTCTGCCTGTTTCGCTGTTTCTGGTCCGTTACCCACGGTTAAACCTTCGACCCGGTCAGTCAGCAGGTGGTCTCGGCGGGGTCCGCTCGCCCGCTTCGACGAGCACGTCGATGTGGTTGGTCGCGGGCGGGAGCGGACAGGTGGCGTGGATCGTGTAGGCGCAGGGCATGTTCTTGGCGCGGTTGAAGTCGAGGACGACGGTGCCGTCGACCGGTGGTTCGACGGCGAGCTGGCGGCAGGCGGCGTAGGTCGTCACGCCGCTGGTCTCGTCGGTGAACAGGAGCCACAGCTCGCCGTCGCCACCGTCGAACGCGATCAGCCGCTGCGGGCGGCCACCCACCTCGAACGCGACCTCCCCCACGGCGTCGATGATGCTCGAACGGCCCTCGACCACGGAGCCGACCGAGATCGGCCGGTTCGTCTCGTAGGCGGTGAAGGAGGCCCTGACCTGCCACGCCGAGTCCGGAGCGTACGTCGGTGTGCCGGTGTAGTCGCGCAGGAACGGCCCGTCAGGCTGCCGCGGCCGCAGCACCGGAGTGCCGAAGCGATCGGCGACCTCGACCGTCCCGCCATCGAAGGTCGCGATCACGCCGACGGGATCCACGTGACCGAAGACGTGCCGGCCGGCGAGCTTGGCGCCGCCGAGCTCGAGCCACTCGCCCTCGCCGAGCTCGACGACTGCACCCTCCGGACCTGTCGACCAAACACCTGGGATGCCGGGGAACCGGACCGGCCTGCGGCCCAGCCAGTGCAGGCCGGTGATCGCCAGGAAACCTTCGGGGCTTCTCAGCTCGGCTTCCCGCTCATCGCGCCACCGTTGCCAAGACCGCTCGAAAGTCACGCGCTGCACTCTACAAAGAGTTGCGTTGCCAGGTCTTGCAATGGTCGCTGCTTTTACCTCGGGTTTACCGTCGGCGCACCTGACCCGTCACACGAGAGAGCCGAGCCAGACGGATCGCGCCGCGGGCCGTGGTGACCAGGACGAGGTACCAGATCGCGGCCACCATCAGCAGCGGGATGATCAGATGGCTGCGCTCCTCGAGCGCCTGGACGACCCCGAGCAGGTCGGTGATCGAGAGCACCGAGACCAGGCTCGTCATCTGGAGCGTCGTCACCAGAAGGTCGCCCAGCGCGGTCAGCCGGTCACCGCCCGGGGCAGCCTTGGCCGCGTACGCTCCCATCGCCAGCGCCAGCCCCGCGATCGCCGCGTAGACCGGCGTGACCAGCCGGACCGCGTCGATGTGGACCCCCGGGATCCCGAAGGTGATGTCGGGAAAGATCAGCGCGATGTTGCTCCACAGCAGCAGCTGGACGAGCACCGGGATGCTGCCGAAGACCCAGACGTACGCCGCCGCGATCCCGCCCAGCACCGGGTTGCCCGACCTCTCTATCCAGATCGCGACGAGCCCGATCGCCCAGGCCACCGCGAAGACCAGCACGGTCAGCCTGATCGTGAGCCATACCCCGGCGAGGACGTCCGGGTGGAGCAGATGGTTGACGACCTCACCCGGGAGAAGGTTCTCGTTCCTCGCCAGGCTCCACAGGAGTCTCAGGAGAAGGAGGGCGAGGAGGGCTGCGATCACCCATTCGACCGTGTTGGTCTCGACACAGTCGTCATCGGCAGCGGTCTCGGTCATCGCGGAGAACCATGGCCTGGCGCGATGACCAGAAGGTTGCGACGAGCTGGTCATTCACTGAAATCGCCGAGTCGGGGCATACGCCCCCCGGCGGGGCGCCCACGGAGATAACAAAGTGGGTGTGGGGTGGCGGGGGGGTAATCGCAAAGAGACGCACTCGCGTA
>NZ_JBHXNY010000021.1:72774-111022 GCF_042719275.1 Nocardioides sp. NPDC058538
CACCCTCCGTTGGTGGCGCCGTGCTGATCTCTAACAATCGCCGGGGGGGGCCGCCCCCCCCCGCGGCGGCCCCCCCCGACTCGGCTATCAATCAGTAGGAGGGCTGAGCCTGGACGTTCAGCTCATCGAACCTGACTCGCTTCGCCGAGGCGACCCGCGGGTCGCGCAGGTCGAAGACGTCGAAGCCGCGCTGGATCTCGTTGGAGTAGATGTAGCCGTTGTAGTAGTAGGTCGACCAGGGCCCGGCGATCGTCGAGGTGTCCTCGAACGGACCACGGTCGAACCAGGCGATCTCCTTCGGGTTGGCCGAGTCGGTGAAGTCGTAGACCGACACACCGCCCTGATACCAGGCCTGGACCATGATGTCCTTGCCCTTGACCGGGATCAGCGAGCCGTTGTGGGCGACGCAGTTCTCGGTGTTGGACTGGGTGCGCGGGATCTTGTAGTAGGACTTGAAGACGAGCTGGCCGCCCTCGATGTCGTAGATGCCGTTGGCGCCCTTCTCCATCCCGGTCTCCGGGTTGCAGGTCGGCGCACCGCCGCCGCCGAGCTCGTCGGTGAAGACGACCTTGGTGCCGGTGTTGTTGAAGGTGGCCGAGTGCCAGAACGCGAAGTTCGCGGTGTCGGTCACCTGCTCGGTCACCACCGGGTTCTCGCGGTCGGAGATGTCCATCAGGATGCCGTCGCCCATGCAGGCGCCGGCGGCGATGTCCTTGGACGGGTAGGTGGTGATGTCGTGACAGCCGGCGGTGTTGGTGTACCCACCGTCAGGGAACAGCACCGGCTCGTTGACCACCGCGGCCCGCTCCGGCGCCCGCTTCGGGATCTTGACGATGCTGATCTTGTCGTGCGGAGGCTGGCAGTCGGGGTACTCCGCACGCGGACCGTAGGAGGAGACGTACGCGTAGACGTCCCTCCCGTTCTTGCTCGGTGCCAGCGAGTGGGTGTGGGAGCCGCACTTAGTCTCGACCGCCGCGACGTACTCCGGGTCTCTCGGGTTGCTGATGTCGAAGACGCGGATGCCTTCCCACGACTCCTTGATCGCGGCCGACTGCGCCACGTTGTCGCAGGTGTTGTTGCTGCGGCTGGAGTCGACGGAGAGAACCAGCAGGTCGTCGTAGACGGAGATGTCGTTCTGGGACCCGGGGCAGGCGTACTGCTTGACGAGCTTCGGCTTCTTCGGGTTCTTGATGTCGATGACGTTGAACCCGTTGTAGTTGCCCGCGAACGCGTAATGCCCTTGGAAGGCGAGGTCGCTGTTGAGGGCGTTGGCAGGGGTGAAGGCACCCGACTTGGGGATGTTGGCGATCAGGTGCATGTTGGGTGTGCCGTCGGACTCGCCGGCGGGCACGACCGGATTGTTGGCGCCGAGGTTGGCGAGATCGTTGCCGGCGACGCAGGCGGAGGCGAAGTTGTCACCGAGCTTGGTGATCGCCTGCTTCTCCTCGGCGGTGCAGCTCGTCTGGGCCTCGGGAGCCTCTGTGGTCTCGGTGCCGTGGGTGTGGGACTCGTCTGCGGAGGACGGGGCCGCGACGGCCAGCCCTCCTGCGACAACCATGACCACCGCGATGGGGGCCAGGTATTGGGTAGGTCGTCTAAGCCTCATGTTCGCAAGCCTTCCGAGTCGGCCGCCGTGGGGTGGCACGGGCAGGACCACTCAACTTTAGTAAAAGTCGTACACGAGAGGCATGGAATATGAATAAATTGTTCACCTCTGCGGGATCTCGGAAGGAGACACGTGCGCGGTAGGCGGTTGGGTGTCATCACATCGGGTGTCGTGTTCGCTGCGATCTCGCTCGGCGGGTGCGGAGGTTCCTCGGACGACGCGCACGGCGAGCACGCAGGTCACTCGCCCAGCCCGGAGGCGGCCGCCCAGTCGGCCCCGGTGGTCCAGGGCGGAGCGCCGGGTGAGGCCGCGACGACGATCTCGCCCTCGGCTGCTGCCACGGACCCGTGGACCCAGACCGATGCCGACTTCGTGACGATGATGATCCCGCACCACGCCCAGGCGCTGGAGATGACCCGGCTGGCGCGCGAGTACGGCGTCCACCCCGAGGTCGTCTCCTTGGCCAAGCGCATCGAGTCGGCCCAGGGCCCCGAGATCGTGGCGATGAGCGGTTGGCTCAACACCCGCGGGTTGCGGGTGCCGCGTGCCTCCGACCCCGCGCACACCATGGCCGGCATGCTCACGCCGGATCAGATGAGCGAGCTCGGCAAGGCCCGTGGCCAGGAGTTCGACCGGCTCTTCCTTACCGGGATGATCCAGCACCACCAGGGCGCCCTGGAGATGGCCGAGCCGATGGCTTCCAAGGGCAGCGACGCACTGGCGCTCGAGATGGCGACGGACGTCGAGGCCACCCAGTCGGTCGAGATCGACATCATGGAGAAGCTGCTCGAAGAGCTGTGAGAACCGGTACGGTTCCGCGGTGCCCCTCGCCCCCGCCCGCCGTCGACGCGTGCTGATCGGCTCCGCCGTCGTCGTCTGCCTCGCCCTGATCATGACCGCGCTGGTCTACACAGGCGTCGTGATGCCGACCCGCCTGTTCGCGGCAAAGTACGACGTACGCGGCATCGACGTCTCCCACCACAACGGCACCATCGACTGGCCACGGGTCGCCGAGCAGGACATCGACTTCGCCTGGATCAAGGCGACCGAGGGCTCTGCGCACGTGGACACGCGCTTCGCCGCCAACTGGGCCGAGGCCCAGCGAGCTGGAATCGCGACCGGCGCCTATCACTTCATGAGCTTCGAGAGCCCGGGCGCCGACCAGGCGCACAACATGATCGCCACCGTGCCTCGCGTGGCCGGCACTCTCGTCCCGGTCGTCGACCTGGAGCCCTATGGCTCCTTCAAGGGGAACCTGCCGCCCGCCACCGAGGTCCGCGCCATCCTGGACCCGCTGCTCGCCAAGCTCGAGGCTCACTACGGCATCGCGCCGGTCATCTACACCACCCCGTCGGCCTACCGCGCCTACCTGGTCGACCTCTACCCCGACAACCCCATCTGGTTCCGCTCCGTCGCCTGGCCGCCCCGGGTGCCCGACGGACGCGACTGGACGGTGTGGCAGTACTCCAACCGCGACCGGCTCGACGGAGTCGGCAGCGCGGACGAGGCGTACGTCGATATGAACGTGCTCTCCGACGACGTCTCGCTCGAATCGCTGGTCATTCGCTGAAATCGCCGAGTCGGCGCATCCTGACCCTCTCGCTCGCTTCGCTCGCGAGGCACGGGTCAGGATGCGCCGACTCGGCTTTGAATCAGTGGCCGTGACCGTGGCCGTGACCGCCCGCGGGGGCCTCGTCCTCTTCCGGTTTGTCGACGACCAGGGTCTCGGTCGTGAGCAGCATGCCCGCGATCGAGGTGGCGTTGATCAGCGCGGAGCGGGTGACCTTGACGGGGTCGATGACGCCCTGGGCGACCAGGTCGCCGTACTCACCCGTGGCGGCGTTGAAGCCCTGCCCGACACCGAGGTCGCGGACCTTTGTGGTGATGACGTAGCCGTTGTCGCCACCGTTCTCGGCGATCCAGCGCAGCGGCTCGTCGGCGGCCTTGCGGACGACGCGTACGCCGACCGCCTCGTCGCCCTCGAGGCCGAGGTCCTTCTCCAGGACGGAGACGGCGTGGATCAGCGCGGAGCCACCGCCGGCGACGATGCCCTCCTCGATGGCGGCGCGGGTCGCGGAGACAGCGTCCTCGATGCGGTGCTTCTTCTCCTTGAGCTCCACCTCGGTGTGAGCGCCGACCTTGATCACGCAGACGCCACCGGCGAGCTTGGCGAGGCGCTCCTGGAGCTTCTCGCGGTCCCAGTCGGAGTCGGTGCGCTCGATCTCGGACTTGATCTCGTTGACGCGACCCTCGACCGCGGCAGCGTCGCCGCCGCCTTCGACGATCGTGGTGTTGTCCTTCGTGACCGTGATCCGGCGAGCGGTGCCGAGCACCTCGAGGCCGACCTGGTCGAGCTTGAGACCGACCTCCTCGGCGACGACCTGCGCGCCGGTGAGGATCGCGATGTCCTGCAGCATGGCCTTGCGGCGGTCACCGAACGCGGGCGCCTTGACGGCGGTCGCGTTGAAGGTGCCCTTGATCTTGTTCACGACCAGGGTCGAGAGGGCTTCGCCCTCGACGTCCTCGGCGATGATGAACAGCGGCTTGCCCGCGGCGATGACCTTCTCCAGCAGCGGCAGGAGCTCCTGGATGGAGCCGATCTTGCCCTGGACGAGCAGGATCAGCGGGTCGTCGATGACGGCCTCCATCCGCTCCTGGTCGGTCACGAAGTACTGAGAGATGTAGCCCTTGTCGAACTGCATGCCCTCGGTGAACTCGAGCTCGGTGCCCGTGGTGTTGGACTCCTCGACGGTGATGACACCGTCCTTGCCCACCTTCGCGAAGGCCTCGGCGAGGATCTCGCCGATCTTCGCGTCGCGGGAGGAGATGGTGGCGACCGAGGCCATGTCGGACTCGTCGACGACCTCACGGGCGGAGGCACGCAGGGCGTCGCCGACGGCGGCCGCGGCGGCGTCCATACCGCGCTTGAGGCTCATCGGGTTCGCGCCGGCGGCAACCGCGCGCAGACCCTCGTGGACCATCGCCTGAGCGAGGACGGTCGCGGTGGTCGTACCGTCACCCGCGATGTCGTTGGTCTTGGTCGCAACCTCCTTGGTGAGCTGAGCACCAAGGTTCTCGAACGGGTCGTCCAGCTCGATCTCACGCGCGACGGTGACACCGTCGTTGGTGATGGTCGGAGCGCCCCACTTCTTGTCGAGGACGACGTAGCGGCCCTTGGGGCCCAGCGTCACCTTGACGGCGTTGGCGAGGGCGTCGACGCCACGCTCGAGGGCGCGGCGGGCGTTCTCGTCGAACTCCAGGATCTTCGGCATATGCATTTACTCCCTAGTACGCAGAACGCGGCCGGGGCCTAGGACTTGATAAACCCCGTCGGCCCGGCCGCGTTGATGCGAGACGGATGACGTCAGGCGATGACCGCGAGGATGTCGCGAGCCGAGAGGATGAGGTACTCCTCGCCGGCGTACTTCACCTCGGTGCCGCCGTACTTGCTGTAGATGACCTTGTCGCCCACGGCGACGTCGAGCGGGACGCGGTTGCCCTTGTCGTCGATGCGACCCGGGCCGAGCGCCAGGACCTCGCCCTCCTGGGGCTTCTCCTTGGCGGTGTCCGGGATGACCAGACCGGAGGCGGTGGTCTGCTCGGCCTCGACGGCCTTGACGACGATCCGGTCCTCAAGAGGCTTGATGTTGACCGACACTGTGTCGACCTCCCCATTTCTTTTCTACGGAGTCAGACTTCGGTGGGTGTTGCTACGTCTGTGCTTGCGATCTGCCACGTACGCCGTCGCGGGGGTCGCACCCGGCTCGCAAGCGCTGGCACACTCAGGGGGAGAGTGCCAATGCAGACGTTAGCACTCGACTGCAATGAGTGCCAGCAAGGCTGGCTCTATCGACGCCTGTCGCTGCCCGGGAGCCTCACCAGGAGCGCGATCGCGCCGGCGACGAGACCGACGATGATGATGCCGCCGGCAACCACGAGCGACCGCAGATTCTCCTCGTCTTCGTCCTCGAACTCCTTGACCGAAGTGATCTGGAGCTCTTCACCGTCGCTCAGCGCCGTCATCTGCGATGAGTCCTCGGGCAGCGCGGAGATCTCGACAGAGGGCTTGCGACTCGGCTTCTGCTCCTTCTCGGTCGCACTCACCGACGGCGCGCGCTCCTTCTCGGGCTTCTTCGCCGCCCCCGCCGCAGCTGCCTCATCGTCCTCTGCCGCGGCGCTCTGCTCCGCTTCGGCCTCAGCCGTCTGGCCCGCCTCGTCGTCCTCGCCCTGCCCGCCTTCGGCTTCCTCCTCTGCCTCGGGGTCGTCGTCTTCCTCGGGCCCGTCCGACGAGGGGACCCGGGTGTACTCCACCGAGTAACCCTCGATCGGGCGCCCGTCGCTGTGCCAGACGACCGTGGTGCGTTGCGGCGTGGACAGGGTGCGCACCTCCGAGCCGCCCCACCTGCCCCGGCTGTCCACGCAGTAGGACACGATCAGGTAGCCCTCGGGCGCAGTCGCCACGCTCGAGGAATCACCGTCCAGTTCGCGGTAATCGTCACCGTGCATGCAGTGACGCACCGGGGTCACCGTGTCAGCGGATGCGGGCGCGGCGAACAACAACGACAGCAGGGTCATGACGCCCGCGAGCGCCCAGAGGCTCACCAGAACTCGACGTGGGTGTCTACGCACCCGGCGGATCCTAGATCACAAACACCCGGTGGGGTAATGGAGTTTTGCCCGGACCGGAAACCGGCCTGAGAGGATCGGCTGCATGGATCTCGATGCCTTCTCCTGGTTGCTGACCGATGACGGGCAGCGGCTGCTGGCGCGGGCCACCGAGATGTCGGCGTCGGCGCCAACCGATCGCAGAGGTGACGGCAAGGACTCGGCGCTGGCGGTGCAGACCGCGCTGCGCAAGAACGAGACGGCCGAGCGCGTGGCCGTGGCGATGACCCAGGTCGACCTGCGCCGGAAGGCGGCCGCCAAGTTCGGCGACCTGGCACCGCGGATGTACTTCACCCCCGACGGCCTAGAGCAGGCCACCCGGCTCGCCGTCGCCCACCACCGGGCGGCCCGGCTGCGTGCCTTCGATGCGACGAGCGTGATCGACCTGGGCTGCGGGATCGGCGGTGACCTGATCGCCTCCTCGCGCGCCGGGCTCACCGCCGCCGGGGTCGACAACGATCCGGAGCGGGTCGCCGTCGCCCAGGCGAACCTCGACGCCCTCGGGCTGCCGGGTGCGGTGACCGTCGCCGACGCGACAGGTGTCGACCATTCCCCCTTCGACGTCGCGTACGCCGACCCAGCACGCCGCGGTGCCAAGGGCCGGGTCTTCTCCGCGGAGGGGTGGACCCCACCGTGGTCGTGGGTCGAGACGCTCTTCGCGCGCGACGCGTGTGTGAAGGTCGCGCCCGGGATCCCGCACGAGCTCGTACCCGACAAGGTCGAGGCCGAATGGGTCAGCGACCGCGGCGAGGTCAAGGAGGCAGCGCTGTGGTCGGGTTCGCTGGCCAGCACGCACCGGCGGGCCACCGTGATCGGCGAGCGCGGCCTGGCGACGCTCACCTCCGAGGACGACCCCGGCGCCGAGGTCGGCCCGGTCGCCGAGTTCCTCTATGAGCCCGACGGGGCCGTGATCCGCGCCGGGCTGGTCACCGCGGTAGCCGCCGGGGTGCAGGGTCATCTGGTCGACGAGCACATCGCGTACGTCGCCTCATCCGCCTCCTTCGAGACACCGTTCGCCCGTGGGTATCAGGTGCTCGAGGAACTCCCCTACCGGGAGAAGCAGCTCAAGGCGGCGCTGCGCGAGCGCGGGATCGGGAAGCTGACCATCAAGAAGCGCGGCGTACAGGTCGTGCCCGAGCAGCTCCGCAAGCGGCTCGCGCTGTCCGGCTCCGAGGAGGCCACGATCGTGCTCACCCGGGTTGCGGGCGAGGGGACCTGCCTGTTGGTGCGGCCCTTCTGAGGGTGGAGGTCAGGTGGAGGTCAGGTGGAGGTCAGACCAGGACGGTGGTGATCGGCTGGGAGGAGTCCGCCGGGAGATCAAGCGCCGAAGGCGTACGTCCCCTGGCCACCATCTCCGCCCCCAGAGCCGCAACCATCGCGCCGTTGTCCGTGCACAGGCCCGGGCGTGGGACCCGGACGCGGATGCCGAGCTTGGTGGCGCGCTCCTCGGCAAGCACCCGGAGCCGGCTGTTGGCCGCGACCCCACCGCCGATGATGATGTCCTCGATGCCTTCTGAGGAGGCCGCGTCGAGGGCCTTTCGCACCAGGATGTCGACCACGGCCTCCTGGAAGCTGGCGGCCACATCGGCAACCGGGACGGATTCGCCACTGCGCTCCTTGGCCTCGATCCAGCGGGCGACCGCGGTCTTGAGGCCGGAGAAGGAGAAGTCGAACCGGTGTCGCTCCAGATCGCGGCGGCTGCTGAGCCCGCGGGGGAAGTCGATCGCGATCGAGCTGCCCGACATCGCGGTCCGGTCGATCACCGGGCCGCCAGGAAAGCCGAGGCCGAGCAGACGAGCGACCTTGTCGAAGGCCTCGCCCGCGGCGTCGTCGATGGTCGCGCCCATGGGGTCGACGCCCACCGTGATGTCGGTGACCTTGAGCAGGCTGGAGTGGCCGCCGGAGACGAGCATGGCGACGCACGGCTCGGGAAGCGGACCGTGCTGGAGCTGGTCGACCGCGACGTGGGACGCCAGGTGGTTGACCCCGTAGATCGGCTTGTCGAGCGCGAGTGCGAGCGCCTTGGCCGCCGCCACGCCGACCAGCAGGGCACCCGCGAGGCCTGGTCCCGAGGTGACGGCGATCGCGTCGACGTCGTGGAGCTTGATGCCCGACTCCTCGCAGGCCCGCTCGATCGTCGGCACCATCGCCTCCAGGTGCGCCCGGCTGGCGACCTCCGGCACGACCCCGCCGAACCGGGCATGCTCCTCGACGCTGCTCGCCACCGCGTCCGCCAGGAGCGTGTGGCCTCGCACGACTCCGATCCCGGTCTCGTCGCATGAGGTCTCGATGCCAAGGACCAAGGGCTCGTCGGCGATAGGACCAGCAGTCATAGGTGCATTCTGCCTTGCGAGCGCTGAGCAGTTGGAAAGCGGCGCGGCCAGCGAGCGGGTTCCGCCTGCGCTGGAAGGAATTTTCCTTCCGCTCGATAGCAGCGTCAGGGTCACAGCGTCAGGGTCACAGGGCCACAGCGTGACCCGGCGGCCTCCGCACTGGACTACGTTCTCTGCGGAAAGAATTTTCTTTCCGCCAGCACCGCCGGGTCCAAGATCAGTCGATCCTCCGGAAGGAATTTTCTTTCCGTCCAAGGATGAAGCCGTCGGCTGGGGGCAACGGCTATCAGGCCGCTGCAGCGTCGCTCGAGACCTCTACCAAAGACGTATACGCCGCGTCCCACAGGCGACGGGCGAGACCGTCGTCGAGCGGCTCAGCTGCGCACAGACCGTCCCATAGTCCGCGAAGTATCGCTTCCACTCCTGCCAGTTCGAAGTCGGTGAGCTCGCGGCCAATTACCGATCGAAACCAGAACCTCGCGTCATGCCACAGTTCGCCCACTGCTTGTCCGACTCCGTCGTCAGAACGGGCAAGTTCCTCAAAGCCCAGCCATGCTCTCAGGAAGAAGAGATCGTCCTCGTTCTCCGGCAGAAAGCCTGCCCACCCGGTCGCATTCACCCGGTCCGCGACCCGAGTCCAGAACATGTCCGCGAACGCAGCGGTGGCGTGCGGCAGCATCTCCTGCGTCCCGCCGAACCACCGGTGCAGCGTCGAGACTCCCGTGTTCGCCTCCTTGGCGATCGTCTGAAGCGTGGGCGGGCGGAGTCCGCCGCGGCCGATCGTCCTGGCCAGAGCGAGGCCTGCTGTCCGCGAGTCGAAAGCGTTGCGTCTGAGGTGCATGACACCCATCGCAGCACAGAGCACCGACAATGTGGCTCCGTCAGCCTCGCTGCTCAGGCCGGAGCCACGAGATTGAAGGCCAGTACGATCCCGGTCGCCCCGTCGCGGTAGTAGCGCTCGCGGCGGTCGATCTCGACGAACCCGGCGCGGTCGTAGAACGGAAGGGCTGCGGTGTTGTCCTCGCGTACCTCGAGCAGGATCCGCTCGGCGCCCTCCTCACGGGCGAGGTCGATGCAGGCACCGAGAAGCACGCGCCCGATCCCGCGGCGGCGCTGCTCCTCGGCGGTCGCGATCCGCTGGAGCTCGGCGATCTCGTAGACGACGCTCACCAGCGCATGGCCGATGACCGTTCCCGCATCATCAACGGCGGCGAGGATGCGGACCGTCGGCATCTTCCCGTCGATCGCCACCTGCAGGTACTCGGGCGTCCAGGCATCGTCGGGAAACGCCTCGAGCTCGAGGGCGGCAATCGCGTCGACGTCGTCCGGGCCGGCCGGGCGTACGTTCACTGACGGGTCACCTTCTTCTGCACCTTCGTCTGCACCTTCTTCTGCACCTTCTTCTGGGCAGCCTGCTCCACCGCATCGGGCCGGCGCAGGTAGAGCGGCTCTGGATCCATCAGCTCCACCTGCTCCTCGGCCACCGCCCGCGCCAGCCAGCCGGCCGACGGCCGCACCGGGCCGAACGGCGTCGGGAACGCGTCGGGATAGAGCAGCGCACCCTCCCCGACGACCGGCGCCGAGGTGGCGACCTCGGCGGGGCGGGCGACGACAGGGCCCTCGAGGCGTACGCCATCGGGGTCGTAGGAGGCCAGGTAGACCTCCTTGCGCCGCGCATCCGTCGCCACGAAGAACCCACCCTCGATCTCCTTGGTGGTCGAGCTTGTCGAGACCGCGGCCTCGACCGCCAGCACGTCCAGCGTGCAGACCGCATAGACCGGGATCTCCAGCGCGAACCCGAGCGTCCGGGCGGTGACCAGCCCGACCCGCAGGCCGGTGAACGGTCCGGGGCCTGCGCCAACGGCGATGGCGGTCAGATCCTGGCGTACGATCCCGGCCTCCGTCAGAACGTCGGAGATCAGCGGCGCGAGCTGCTCACCATGCTTCATGGTGCGGTCGGAGACGACCTCGGCGACGACGTCGTCGCCATCGTGGATCGCCACAGTCACCTGGGGCGTGGCGGTGTCAAAGGCGAGAAGCACAACTCACACCCTAGAGCGCGCTGAGGTCCACGCCGCGCCAGCGGGCCCCGACAGGGACGATCTCCACGCGTCGAGGATCCGCACCGTCGGGCGCCTCGACCAGATCCAACGGAGCCTCGTCTGCCTCGGCACGTACGATCCGGATCTCCAACCGGGACTCGGAAAGCCCCTCGGCCAGGCCCTCGCCCCACTCCACGACCGTCACCGCGTCGTCGAGATCGGTGTCCAGGTCGAGGTCGTCGAGCTCCTCGATCCCGCCGAGCCGATAGGCGTCGACGTGGACGAGCTCCGGGCCGCCGACGGTGGAGGGATGCACCCGGGCGATCACGAAGGTCGGCGAGGTGATCTCGCCGCGCACCCCGAGCCCCGCCCCGAGGCCCTTGGTGAAGGTGGTCTTGCCGGCGCCGAGGCCGCCGGAGAGGACGAGTACGTCACCGGCCGCGACCAGGCCGGCGACCCGTCGACCGAGCTCGAACATGGCGTCGGCGTCGAGCGCCTCGACGACATACTCGTTCAGCGGACGGTGCAGCCGCACCGCGGGAGACTCACGGGAGATCTCCCGGCTGTGCTGTCTTCTGAAGCCTTGCCGCTCCCAGAACCGCAGCGTCTCCGGAAGCTCCTCGCGCGCGATCACCGCGAGATCGTCGAAACCCTCGGAGACCGCGACGCCGGCGGCGTACGTCACCATCTTGTGCGCCACCCCATGACCCTGCTGATCAGGCAGAACAGCGAAACGACGCAGCCACATGGTCGAGTCCACGGGATCCATGAGGACGGCCCCGACGCCGACCCCGTCCAATCGCGCCACCACTCCGCCGAAGCCGGAGAGGCGCTCCTTCATCGACCCCTCGGTCTCCCCGAGCGCATCCGCGGGCGGATCCAGCGGCGGGCGAGCGGAGAAAGCCGCCCGGACGATACCGAGCACCTCGGTCGCGGCCTCCGGCCCGACCCGCTCGAAGACGAGCGTCATGCCGAAGCCGCATCCCGGGTGGCCGAGGCGAGCAGCTGGTCGAGCTCGGCGTTGACCTGACCGTGCCGCTCGAGGATGACCATGTGGCCGGCCTTCTCACACTCGACCAACCGGGAGCCCGGGATGTAGGAGTGCAGCTTGCGGCTGTGGCCGATCGAGGTCAGCCGGTCGGCGGTGCCGCAGATGATCGTGGTCGGCACCCTGCCGAGCGTGGTGATCGACGCGAACTTGTCCAGCGCCCGGAAGCTCGGGAAGAACTCCGCGACGACCTCGAACGGCGTCTGAGAGAGCAGCCCGTCCACGAAGTCGACGTACGCCTCCGGCACCTCGTCCCCGAAGGCGAACACATCGGTGAAGACGGTCGCCACCGAGGCCCCCATCGCGCGGAACCGGTCGACGACCCCATGTCCCCTGGCCAGCGTCCGCATGGTGCGGTTGGCGATCCCACCGGACAGCTTGGCCGGGAGCACCGGGATCAGCAGCCGGCTCGGGTCCAGGCCGCCGGCGGTCGTCGAGATCAGGGCGGTGCCGATGATGCGGCCACCCTCGTCGTACGGGGCGAACAGCTCGGGGTGGTCCTCGGCGAGCGCGGCGATCGTCATCCCGCCCATCGAGTGGCCCACCAGAATCACCGGACCCTCCGGTACGACCGCGTCCAGCACCCGGAGCAGGTCGTCGCCGAGCTGATCGATGGTGGCGTTGCCGAGCGAGGAGCGGCCGCTGCGGCCGTGGCTGCGCTGGTCGTAGAAGACCGACCGCACCAGGCCCCGGTAGGCGGCGCGCTGGAAGTGCCAGCAGTCGAGGTTGAGGCAGTAGCCGTGCACGAAGACGAGCGTCACCCCGCTCGCACCGCCGGGGTGCGAGTGAGCCGGGTCGACCTCGTCGACCTCGACATGAAGAGGTACGCCGTCGGAGGTCACCACGGTGACCGGGCAGGACCGCAGCGTACCGAGCGGGGTCCGGTCCTCGGGGCGTTCCTCGATCGCGCGGCGGTGTTTCCTGACCACCACCGCGCCGCGGGCCGCGGCGGCGACAGCCGCCGCTCCCAGAGTGCCCGCCGCGATCTGGCCGATCCGTGCTGCGATGCTGCTCATGTGTCGTCTCCCTGCTCGGTGTCGACGTCTGTGTCAACATAACGGCGCTTCATCCGTCCTCCGATCCTGGTGACGACCTCGTACGCGATGGTCTCGCTCGCCTCGGCCCAGTCCTGGGCGGTCGGCTCGCCATCGGCACCGGTGCCCCACAGGAGCACCTCGGCACCGCGTTCGACCGAGGCGTCCCCGAGATCGACGACGATCTGGTCCATGCAGATGGTGCCGCGAACGGGGTATCGAGCTCCGTCGATCCACACCTCGGCGCGATTCCCGGCACGACGCTGGATGCCCTCGGCGTAACCGACCGGGATCAGCCCCACCCTCGTCGGCTCGTCGGCCACCCAGGTGTGGTTGTAGGAGACACCCGCACCGGCCTCGATCGGCTTCACAAGCGCCAGCTCGGCCCGCACGGTCATCGCCGGGACGAGTCCGAGATCGGCCCACGGCGATCCCTCGACGCCGGGCGCCGGGTCGATGCCGTACGTCGCGATCCCGACCCGCACCAGGTCGAGCCGTGCGCCGGGGCGCAGCAGCGCTCCAGCGGAGTTGGCCAGGTGACGTACCTCCGGCCGGAGGCCGGCCTCCTCGGCGACCGCGAGCGCCTCGGCGAAGACCTTCTCCTGGAGGGCACTGGTCGGGTCGGCGGTGTTCTCGCTGGCGCTGAAGTGCGACCAGATCCCGGTGACCCGGATCGCTCCCTCGGCCTCCAGGACGCGCGCCAGCCCGACCAGCTTCGACCAGTCGGCGAAGGCCGCGCCGCCCCGGCTGAGCCCGGTGTCGACCTTGAGCTGCACCCGGGGCGTACGACCCAGGGTGTCGCCGGCCGCGGCGAACTTCTCCAGGTCGGCGGTCGTGTAGGCGGTGACATCGATGTCCGCGGCCACGAGCTCCTCGGCGGGCTCGCTGGGCATGATCAGCCAGGCCAGCAGCCTGCCCTCGTCGCCGGACGCGCGCAGCGCGAGCGCCTCGTCGGCCGAGGCCACGCCGAGCCAGTCCGCGCCGCCCTCACGAGCGGCCCGCCCGGCCTCGACCAGACCATGCCCGTAGCCGTCGGCCTTGACCACGGTCATGATCGGCGTACGCAGGTGCTCCCTCAGCCGCGAGACGTTGTGTCGGATCGCGGCGAGGTCGATGACGATCTCGGCTCGCCGAAGCGGAGCCCGAGGCGCTGGGCTCGGTGACATGGTGTCAAGGATAGTTGCCGCTAGCTCGAGACAGCAGGAAGGGACCGGATAACGGCAGGTATCGCGGCGGCGACCCCGCTCGCGGTGACCGGCCCGCCGGCGCTGGCGAGAGTGGCGGCCGCACCGTGCAGCCAAGCGCCCGCCGAGGCGGCGTCGATGGGAGCGAGCCCGGCGGCGAGCAACGAGCCGATCAGCCCTCCGAGTACGTCCCCCGAGCCTGCGGTGGCCAGCCAGGACGTGCCCGTGGTGTTGACCCGTACCGGCGTGGCGGGGTCGGGCGAGGCGATCGTGGTGCGCCGCCCCTTGAGCAGCACCACCGCATCGAACCGCTTGGCCGCGAGCCGTGCGTAGTGCAGCGGACGGGCCTCGATCTCGCCGCGGTCCTCCCGGATCAGCGCCGCCAGCTCGCCCGCGTGCGGAGTCAGGATCGCGGGCACCCCGAGCGGCCCGTTCAGCGCGCGAAGGCTGTCGGCGTCGATGACCAGAGGTACGCCGCTGGCTCGGGCGAACGCGAGCGCGCTGTTGGCGCCGTCGGCGCTGCCGGAGCCGACCACCCAGGCCTGTGCCTGGCCGTCGCCGACGACCTCCGGGTTGTGTCGCTTGACCCACTCCGAGGCGGTGCCGACGTAGCGGACCATCCCGGCCAGGCCGGTGTTGGCGCCGGAGACGGCCAGCAGCGCGGCGCCGGGGTAGGTGGCGCTGCCGACTCTCAGCCCCACCACGCCGCGGGAGTACTTGTGCCCGTCCGGCGCGGGACGCGGCACCAGGTCCGCCACATCGGCGGCCTCGAGGCTCTCGATGGCCGGCGTCGGAAGCCGCAGGCCGATGTCGACCAGTTGCACCGTCCCGCACGCCGACGCGGCCGGATCGAGAAGATGGCACGGCTTGTACGTCCCGAAGGCGACCGTCAGGTCAGCGGCCACATGGGCTCCGTCGACCTCCCCTGTGTCGACGCAGACCCCGCTCGGCGTATCGACGGAGACGACCGGGATCCCGGCGAGCAGGGTCAGCGCCGCCTCGGCGTCCGGCCTCAGCCCGGGCTTTCCCCCGATCCCGACGATCCCGTCGATGACGACCGAGGGTTGTGAACCTGAGAGTGACCCATAGCCCTCGCTGAGCTTCACAACCCTGCCCCCGGCGGTCCTCAGAGCCACCAGGCCACCGGGGTGGGCCTCGTCGGAGAGCAACCACGCCTCCACCTGCGCGCCCCGGCGCGCGAGAAGCGCACCGGCGTACAACGCATCCCCGCCGTTGTCCCCGCTCCCGACGAGCAGCACGATGCGCTTCCCGTAGGCCCCGCTCAAGAGGTCGATGACCGCGTAGGCCAGCCCGGCCGCCGCACGCTGCATCAGGACACCTTCTGGCAGGCTCGCCATCAGGGCCTTCTCTGCCGCTCTGACCTGCTCAACCGAGTGCGCACGCCGCATGGCCCAAGCCTACGCGCCAATGCGCTGGCGGGGTTGGGCCGAAGGGCTCGAACAAGCCCCGTCAGTCCTCCAGGACGACCATCGCCGAGGCGATGCCGGCGTCGTGGGAGAGCGAGAGGTGGACGGTGACGACGCCGAGCTTCGTGGCCTGCGCCAGCACTGTGCCCCGGAGCTCGAACCGGGGCTGGCCGGAGGACTCCGAGATGACCTCGGCGTCGTGCCACTCCATCCCCTGCGGCGCGCCGAGCGCCTTGGCGAGCGCCTCCTTGGCGGCGAACCGGGCGGCCAGCGAGGCCATCGGCTTCAACGCCTCCGCGGGCGTGAACAGACGCTCCCGCAGCCGAGGCGTACGCTCCAGCGACTCCTCGAACCGCCCCAGATCGCACACGTCGATCCCGACTCCGACCACGGCCATCAGCGCAGCGCCATCACTCGACCGTGACGGACTTGGCGAGGTTGCGCGGCTGGTCGACGTCGTAGCCGAGCTCGGTGGCGAGCTGGCAGGCGAAGAGCTGCAGCGGCACGACCGCGACGAGCGGCTGCAGGAGCACCGGCACCTTGGGCAGCCGGATGATCGTGTCGGAGACCGAGTCGACCGAGTCGTCGCCCTCCTCGACCAGGGCGATGGTGCGCGCGCCGCGCGCCCGCACCTCCATGATCCCCGAGCGCATCTTGTCGTGCAGGAAGTCACGTCCCCGCGGGGGCACGATGCACCAGATCGGCAGGCCCTCCTCGACCAGCGCGATCGGACCGTGCTTGAGCTCACCGGCGGCGAACCCCTCGGCGTGCAGGTAGGCGAGCTCCTTGAGCTTGAGCGCGCCCTCCAGCGCCACCGGGTAGCCGGCGTGGCGCCCGAGGAACAGGAAGGCCCGGCGGTCCGCATACTCACGAGCCAGCTCGTAGACCTGCGGTGCGGTCTCCAAGACCTTCGCGACCGCGTCGGGCATCGCCTCGAGCTGGGTCATCACGCCGTCGATCTCGTCGCCGTACATGGTGCCCTTGACCTGGGCCAGGTAGAGCGCGAGCAGGTAGCAGGCGACCAGCTGGGTGACGTATCCCTTGGTCGAGGCGACCCCGATCTCCGGGCCGGCGTGGGTGTAGATGACCGCGTCGGACTCGCGCGGGATCGTGGAGCCGTTGGTGTTGCAGATCGCCAGCACCTTGGAGCGCTGCGAGCGCGCGTGCCGGATCGCCTGCAGCGTGTCGGCGGTCTCGCCGGACTGCGAGATCGCCACCACCAGGGTGGAGTTGTCGAGGATCGGGTCGCGGTAGCGGAACTCGGAGGCCAGCTCGACCTCGACCGAGATCCGGCACCAGTGCTCGATGGCGTACTTCGCGACCATCCCGGCATAGAACGACGTCCCCGCGGCGATGATGATGATCTTGGTGACCTCGCGCAGCTCGTCGTCATCGAGCCGCATCTCGTCGAGGTGCAGAGACCCCGAAGGCGTACGCCGCCCCAGCAGCGAGTCGGCGACCGCACGAGGCTGCTCGAGGATCTCCTTGCGCATGAACCAGTCGTGACCGTCCTTCTCGGCGGCGGCGAGGTCCCAGTCGACGTGGAAGCGGCAGCCCTCGGCAGGGGTGCCGTCGAAGTTCGTGACGGTCGCGCCGTCGCGGGTGATGGTGACGACCTGGTCCTGGTCGAGCTCCATCGCCTCGCGGGTGTGCTCGATGAAGGCGGCGACGTCGGAGCCGAGGAACGACTCCCCCTCGCCGAGACCGACCACGAGCGGGCTGTTGCGCCGGGCGGCGACGACCCGGGACGGGTCCTGGGCGTCGATCGCGACGAAGGTGAACGCACCTTCGAGGATCGAGCAGACCTTCTGCATCGCGATGGTCAGGTCGGCCCCGCCGACGACCTCGCGCTCGAGCAGGTGGGCGGCGACCTCGGTGTCGGTCTGCGAGGTGAACTCGTGTCCGTCGGTCTCCAGCGAGGCCCGCAGCTCGGCGAAGTTCTCGATGATGCCGTTGTGCACGACCGCGACGCGGCCGGTGCGCCCGACGTGCGGGTGGGCGTTGCCGTCGGTCGGACCGCCGTGGGTCGCCCAGCGGGTGTGGCCGATCCCGGTCGTCGACGCCGGCAGCGGCGTACCCGCGATCGCCTTCTCCAGGTTGGCGAGCTTGCCGGCCCGCTTGTCCACCGCCAGCTTCTGGTCCGCGATCAGAGCGATCCCGGCCGAGTCATAGCCGCGGTACTCCAACCGCCGCAAGCCATCGATCACGACGTCCTGCGCCGACCGGTCTCCGACGTACCCAACGATGCCGCACATGGCGGATGATCCTACGGCTCTCGTGGACCCCAGCAGGAAGCGGCGGCGCATGTGCGTAACAATCGTTGCCATGTCACACCCCGGGCCACACGGCGATGACCGCGGCTCCTCGCCCTACGTCGAGCTCGACCGTAGTGCGTGGGCCGAGCTCGCGACCGAGACCGAGAGTCCGCTGACCGAGGCCGAGATCGAGTCTCTGCGGGGCCTGGGCGACCAGATCGACCTCAAGGAGGTCGAGGAGGTCTATCTGCCGCTGAGCCGGTTGCTGAGCCTCTACGTGAGCGCCTCGGACAAGCTCCACGACCAGCAGGAGCTGTTCCTCGGCAAGACGATGCCGGAACGTACGCCGTTCGTCATCGGCGTTGCCGGATCCGTCGCCGTCGGCAAGTCGACCACGGCTCGTGTGCTGCAGCAGATGCTCGCCCACTGGCCCGAGCACCCCAACGTCGCCCTGGTCACCACCGACGGGTTCCTCTACCCCAACGCCGAGCTCGAGCGTCGCGGACTGATGGAGCGCAAGGGCTTCCCGGAGTCGTACGACCGCAAGGCCCTGCTCCGCTTCCTCGTCGACCTCAAGTCGGGTGAGGACGAGGTGCGCGCGCCGATCTACTCACACCTGACCTACGACGTCACCGACCAGACCGTGCTGGTCAAGAAGCCCGACATCGTCATCCTCGAGGGTCTCAACGTCCTGCAGCCCTCCCGGGTCCGCGCCGACGGCACCATCGCCCTCGCCCTCTCGGACTTCTTCGACTTCTCCGTCTTCGTCGACGCCGACTCCCGCGACATCAAGCAGTGGTACGTCGAGCGGTTCCTGCGGCTGCGCGAGACCGCCTTCCGCGACCCGTCGTCCTACTTCACGAAGTACGCCGCCCTGTCGCACGACGAGGCCATCACCCGCGCCACCGAGATCTGGAACGAGATCAACGGCCCCAACCTCCGCGAGAACGTCCTCCCCACCCGCTCCCGCGCCACCCTCGTCCTCCGCAAGGACCGCGACCACTCGGTGCGGTATGTGAGGCTCCGCAAGATCTGATCCCACCCCGTCGGTCGAGCCGGGTTCGTGAGGAACGAACGAACCCGTGTCGAGACCAACACGGCGCCCTCCGCGCTCGATCGGGACGTGTTGGTCTCGACACGCCTCCGCCTAGCGGCTCCGGCGGCTCGACCAGCGGTCGTGGCGGCTCGACCGACGGTGGCTGGTCAGAGGGCCAGGCGGGACCGGACCACGTCCGCGAGCCGCTCGGCACAGGCCTCGGCCTCGTGGTGCGTGGGGGCCTCGACCATGACACGTACGAGGTTCTCGGTGCCCGACGGGCGCAGCAGGATCCGGCCGGAGCCGGCGAGAGCCTTCTCCTCGGTGGCGACGGCCTCGAGGAGCCCGTCGTCGGTCTTGCAGCGGGCCTTGTCGACGCCCTTGACGTTGAGCAGGACCTGCGGGAGGCGGGTGACGACGGAGGCGAGGTCGGCGAGGGTGCGGCCGGTGAGGGACATCCGCTGCAGGACGTGGAGCGCGGTGAGGATGCCGTCGCCGGTGGTGGCGTGCTCGCTCATGATGATGTGGCCGGACTGCTCGCCACCGATGGCGTAGCCGCCCCGGCGCATCTCCTCGAGCACGTAGCGGTCACCCACGGCGGTCTGCTTGACGTGGACGCCCGCGGCGTCCATCGCCTTGACGAAGCCGAGGTTGCTCATCACGGTGACGACCACGGTGTCGCCCGGGAGCCGGCCGGCGTCGTGGAGCCCGAGGGCGAGGATCGCGATGAGCTGGTCGCCGTCGACGAGGTTGCCCTCACCGTCGACGGCCAGGCAGCGGTCGGCGTCGCCGTCCCAGGCGAACCCGACGTCGGCGTCGTGCTCGAGGACCGCCTTCTGGAGCATCTCCGGATGGGTCGAACCGACCCCGTCGTTGATCGAGAGGCCGTCGTTGACGTCGTTGATCGCGATCACCTTCGCCCCGGCCTGGTCCAGGGCAAGCGGGCCCGCGGCTGCGGCCGCGCCGTTGGCGCAGTCGACGACGACGGTCAGCCCGTCGAGGCGGCGCTCCAGGGTGGAGATCAGGTGGGCTGCGTACGTCTCCACGGGGTTCTCGTGGGACGAGATCCGGCCCACCGAGGCGCCGGTGGGGCGGTCCCAGGGCTCGTCGAGGTGTGCCTCGATCCGGTCCTCGAGCACGTCGTCGAGCTTGTGCCCGCCGCGCTGGAGGAACTTGATGCCGTTGTCGGGCATCGGGTTGTGCGAGGCCGAGATGACCACACCGAGGTCGGCCTGGAGGGCCGCGGTGAGGTAGGCGACCCCGGGCGTCGGCAGCACGCCGACGTCGATCACGTCGCAGCCGGCCGAGGCCAGACCGCCGGCCACCGTGGCCTGCAGGAACTGCCCGGAGACGCGCGAGTCGTTGCCGACCACCGCCAGCGGCTTGCGTCCGCTGCCGGAGTCACGCAGCTCCTCGGTCAGGACCAGTGCCGCCGAGGTCGCCAGGTTCTGGGCGAGCGAGGCGGTGAGGATCTCGCCGTTCGCGAGACCACGAACTCCGTCAGTGCCGAAAAGGCGTGCCACGTCCGTGTGACCTTCTTTCGTACGTCGGCCCCCGCCCGAAAAATGAGTCGGGGTGCCTCGGCGAGCCGAGGCACCCCAACAATGCTAGGCGATCTGCTGGGCGATCAGCGCTTGCTGAACTGCGAGGCCTTGCGGGCCTTCTTGAGACCGGCCTTCTTGCGCTCCACGACGCGGGCGTCGCGGGTCAGCAGACCGGCCTTCTTCAGGGTCGGGCGGTTGGCCTCTTCGTCAACGATGTTGAGCGAGCGGGCCACGCCGAGACGCAGCGCGCCGGCCTGACCGGCGATGCCGCCGCCGTCGATGCGGGCGATCACGTCGAAGCGACCCTCGAGCTGCAGCGCGGCGAACGGCTCGTTCGCGATCTGCTGGTGCAGCTTGTTGGGGAAGTAGTCCTCGATGGTGCGACCGTTGATGGTCCACGAACCGGTGCCCGGGACGATCCGGACGCGGGCCACGGACTCCTTGCGGCGGCCGGTCGCGGCGGCCGGGGCGATGGTCGCCGGGCGCTCGGGGGTGTCGGCGGACGGGGCGCTCTCGGAGGTGAAAGCAACGCCCTGCTCGTCGGTCTCGAAGGTCTCCTCGACCTCTGCGGTGTTCTCAGTCATGTTCTGGTCCTGGCTCACTGGGCGATCTGCTTGATCTCGAACGGAACGGCCTGCTGCGCGACGTGCGGGTGCGTCGGACCGGAGTAGACCTTGAGCTTCTTGAGCATCTGGCGGCCGAGCTTGTTCTTCGGCAGCATGCCCCACACAGCGGTCTCGATCGCCTTGCGAGCGTCCTTCTCGAGGATCTCGCCGATCGGGGTCGCGGTCAGACCGCCCGGGTAGCCCGAGTGGCGGTAGGCCAGCTTGGTCTTGGCCTTGTTGCCGGAGAGGGAGACCTTCTCGGCGTTGATGACGATGACGAAGTCGCCGGTGTCCGCGTTGGGCGCGAAGATCGGCTTGTGCTTGCCGCGCAGGAGCTCAGCGGTCTGGACAGCGAGACGGCCGAGACGGACGTCGGTCGCGTCGATCACGAGCCAGGCCCGCTCGATGTCGCCCGGCTTGGGAGCGTAAGTACGCACTTGTGCCTTCTTAGTTCGTTGGACCCGGCGCACGGATGCGCACCGGGATCGTGCTGCGTGGCTTCTGACGAACACGGCCCGGCTTGCCCTGTCCTCTGGGTGGTCCCAGCGACAGTCATCCGGATCTGCGTCCCCGACCGTGCGAATATGATCAGGACGCGGCAGGAGTCACGACCTCACAAGGTTACGAGCCCCCGCACGGCATAGACAAATCAAGACGTACGCCGCCGGTCGGGGAGCCGGGCGGCGTACGCGTTCTTGGGAGGGTCAGCTCGGCTGACCCTGGTTTCCAGTGTCCGTCCGGTTCCTGTGATGAGGCTGTGACAGGCCTTCTGCTCTCCTGAAAACCACAGACGTACGCCGCCGGGACCGTGCCCGGCGGCGTACGTCTTCTCCTGCTCGATGTCGGCTAGCGGTCGACGCCGACCTCACCCTCGGGGGCGAAGAGGTCGGTGACCTCCTCCGGATCGGGGTGCTTCTCGGGCCCGGGCGGGGTGGTCTGGTTCTTCTCGACCACCGGTCGTTTCGGCTCGTCCTCGCCGGTGAGCGCGAGGGCGCCGCCGACGGCACCGCCTGCGACCAGCACCGCTGCCGCGGCCAGGATCAGCTTGCTCGACACGGTCACGCCAGCACGCGGTACTGGATGCCGACCGAGTACTTCCAGATGTCGTAGCGCGAGCTCGAGTTGAGCCCGGCGGTCCACCACACGGCGGGGCAGTACTGCGTCGACGTGCGGCTCTGGATCAGGGTGTTGGGCGAGGCGACGGACGCCATCGTCTTCCACTTGACCGAGTTGCCGAACTGGTGGCGCTGGCGCGACGCCCAGTCGGACGGACGCAGAACATGGGAGACCATGTAGACGTTCTTGGTGTAGCCCTTCGGGCGGCCGCCGTAGTGCTTGAGGGACAGGTTGCGGTAGTTGCCGTCGACCGACTTCGGCAGGCACTTGACGTTCTCGGTGTAGACGGTCGCCTTGGAGCTGGTGCCGGACGCCTTGCAGCGTACGTTCGAGCGCAGGCCGCGGGACTCGGACCAGTCGCTGCGAGCGGGCGCCTTGAGGGTCGAGCAGGAGCCGACGTACTTGTAGTTGAGGGCGTCCGCGGCGGTGACCGTCCTGCTGTAGGTCTTCCAGGTCAGCTTCTTGGCGGACGCGGCGACCGAGATCTGGGCGGCGGTGGCGTTGCCGGCCCTGTCCTTGGTCTCGACGCGGATGTAGTAGGTGCCCGAGACCCGGGTGCCGGCGTTGTTGTAGCCGTTCCACGCGTAGGACGAGGTGCCGGAGAAGCTCGAGGACGAGCCCAGGGTGCGGACCAGGGTGCCGCCGGCGGTGACCACCTTGGCGGTGAGGCCGACGGTCTCGTTCACGGTGAACTTCGCCGTGACCGTGTCGCGGTAGCCGTCCTTGTAGGGGTAGAAGGTCGTCAGGTTGCGGCTCAGGGTGACGACCGGCTTGGTGGCGTCGACGGCACCGAGATCGGCGGTGACGGAGTCGGTCGCGCCGCCCTCGCCCTCGATGAACGCGGTGATCCGGTAGCTGTCGGTCGCGGTCGGCATCGTCGCCTGGACCGTCCCGACGCCGTCGGCGTCGAGCGTGATCGGCGCCGACTGCGGGCCGCTCGGCGAGGTGCCGTTCGAGCCGCTGATCGTCCAGTTCGCCACCGGGTTCGCCCCGAGCCCCTCGACGTTCTCGACGTCGTACGTCACGGGGAACGTCGCACCCCCAGCTGGGGTCGTGGCGGGGACGGTGATCACGACAGTGGTCACCACGGCGGCGGTCGGCTCCTCCGCTACGCCCTCCGTGGCGGGCTCGGTCTCGGGCTCCGGCTCGGTCGCGGGCCCCGTCTCCGGCCCCGTCTCCGGCTCGGTCACGGTTCCCGTCTCGGCCTCCGTTCCGGGATCGGGCTGCGACGGGTCGGCGGGGGCCGTCTCCGACGGGTCGGTGGTGGTCGACGGGGTCTCCGTCGCGAAAGCCGGCACCGCCGGCACGATCAGGGCGACGGCAGCAGCCGCCACCAGTGCGCGGATGCGCATCTGTGGGTTCCTCCGAGTCTTCTGCCCGAGACGGTCTGGGTCGCTTCGCTGTCAGAGAACGCGAGGCGGACGAAACCTATACCCCAGGGCGCACCGTCCGCACCGGGATTTGCCGCGGTGTTACCGACCGGAAGACAACGATGAGACATCTGGCGTAGCCTGATCGTAGGATTGTCTGACAATCAGATGATCTTGGCTCAGATCACCGAGAACGCCCCACAGATGGAGGAGTGCGATGACCCTGCTCAACGAGGCTCAGGCCACCGCTGCGACCAGCTTGACCCCCGCCGCCTTCGCGGCTGCCGAGGCGCACTCCGCGCACAACTACCACCCCCTCGAGGTGGTGATCAGCCACGCCGAGGGCGCGTGGGTGACCGACGTCGACGGCCGCCGCTGCCTCGACATGCTGGCCGGCTACAGCGCGCTGAACTTCGGTCACGGCCACCCCGCCCTGCTGACGGCAGCCCGTGAGCAGCTCGACAAGGTCACTCTCACCTCGCGTGCGTTCGTGCACGACCAGTTCGCCGAGTTCACCACGCGCCTGGCCGCGATGTGCGGCAAGGACATGGTGCTGCCGATGAACACCGGCGCCGAGGCCGTCGAGACCGCGATCAAGGTCGCCCGCAAGTGGGGCTACGACGTGAAGGGCGTCCCCGCCGACCAGGCCGAGATCATCGTGATGGCCGGCAACTTCCACGGCCGCACCACCACGATCGTCGGCTTCTCCGACGACGCCGACGCGCGCGACGGCTTCGGCCCGTTCGCTCCCGGCTTCGTGATGGTCCCCTACGCCGACCTCGCCGCGATCGAGGCAGCCATCACCCCGAACACGGTGGCCGTGCTGGTCGAGCCGATCCAGGGCGAGTCCGGCGTCGTCATCCCCGGCGACGACTTCCTGATCGGGCTGCGCGAGGTCTGCACCCGCGAGAACGTGCTCTTCGCCGCCGATGAGATCCAGGCCGGGCTCGGCCGCACCGGCTACACCTTCGCCTGCGACCACGCCGGCGTGAAGCCGGACATGTACATCCTCGGCAAGGCCCTCGGCGGCGGCATCGTCCCGGTCTCGGCCGTCGTCGCCGACCGCGACGTGCTCGGCGTCATCGGCCCCGGCCAGCACGGCTCCACCTTCGGTGGCAACCCGCTCGCCTGTGCCGTCGGCACCGCCGTCGTCGACCTGCTCGAGACCGGCGAGTTCCAGGCCCGCGCCGAGGCGCTCGGCCAGGTCCTGCGCGACCGGCTGCTGGCCATGGTCGGCAAGGGCATCATCGGCTTCCGCTCCCGCGGCCTGTGGGCCGGCGTGGACATCGACCCGGCCATCGCCAGCGGTCGCGAGATCTGCGAGCGCCTCCTGGCCCGCGGCGTACTCGCCAAGGACACCCACGGCTCCACCATCCGCCTCGCGCCGCCCCTGGTGATCGCCGAGGAGGACCTCCACTGGGCCCTCGACCAGCTCGAGGCAGCCGTCGCGGCCTGACCCAGAGATACGACGGGACGTTCTTGTCGGTTACCACTTGGTAGACCGACAAGAACGTCCCGTCGTATGTCGAGCTGAGGTCGTGTCACCTCATCTATAGCGCCGCGAGGTCGGCGATGATCTCGTTCGCCGCCGCGACGGACAGCTGGTGCAGGCCGCGGATCAGCTCGGTCCAGGACTCCACGTATTGGTCCGGCGTGATCGTGACTCCGTCCAGGCTGCCGGCCGACAGGACCTGGCCGACCGCCTGTTGGGCAGGAACCCCGGCGGCCCCCTCGGTCGAGGTGCCGTCGGTGATCTGGTCCAGGGAGTCGCGCTGAGGGTCCGAGGTCGAGGTGTAGAAGTCCGCGAGCGATCGACGCCAGGCGGCCTCGGCCTGGGCGAGCGAGGACAGATCGGCCGCGCTGATGTCATCGACGGACTCAGCGCCCGCGGCCTGCGATGCCTGCCGCCTGAGGAGAGCCTTCGTCATGACGACCCTCTGCTCGCCGAACGACTCGAGGGCCAGAGCCATGGCACCGAGTGCCTCGATCTCGGCGTCGACCTCGGCGTCGCCGACCGACGGCACAAGCGTCGCGACCGCGAGAAGATCGTTGGAGAGCGCCACGTACGCCAGCTCGCCCTCCACCCGGGTCGGACCTTCACGGATGTCGGATCGCAGCTGCGCCACGCCGTCCAACGACTGCTGGATGCTGGAAAGTGCGTTCGCGAGCGCCGGGTCCGCGCCGGTGTCGATCTCCACTGCCTTCGCGGTCCAGGTCACGATGGCCTCATCGGTCGAGTTGTGCATCCGCTTCAGCACCACGTCGGGGGCGCCCTCCAGGGCGGCGTGGCGCTCCAACATCAAGTTGATCGCCAGGACGAACCCGCTGGGCAGCGCCTGCGCGACCGACTCGGCCCGACGTACCGAAGAGGTCGACGTAGCGGTCGGCGACCCTGCCGGATCGGTGGCCCGGTCCGTCACCATCGGCCTCAGTGCGACCCCGGCGATACCGATGATCCCGACCGCCAGGACGGTCCCGGCGGTCGCAATCAGGCGGGCGCGCAGCACGCGGCGGCGGCCGCGGCGTACGTCCTCGGAGGGGTCCAGGCGCGGGACCGGAGCGGTGGCGCCGATGCGGTAGAGGCGCTCACGCATCAGGGCGTCGTCGTCGAAAGTGTTCATCGCCGGCCTCCTCGGGCAGCATCGGGAGCAGCATCGGGAGCAGCGTCGGGGGCAGCGTCGTCGGGACGGAGCGTGCGGCGCAGGTTGGCCAGCGCAGCCGAGGTCTGACTCTTGACCGTCCCGCTGCTGATGCCGAGGTCGGCGGCAGTCTCCTCGACCGACAGACCCCAGTAGTGTCGGAGCACGACGACCCTGCGCTGACCTGCAGGAAGGGATCGCAGCGCGGTCCACAGCTCGTCGTGGTCCTCAGCACCGAGACCCGTCGGCGCAGGTCGCTCCGCCACCTCACCGAGACGCTCGCGCCGCCACGGGCGGCGGCCCTCGTCCAGGTGGCTGTTGACCAGCACGCGGCGTACGTAGGCATCGACGCTGTCGGCCTTCTGCACCCGCCGCCACGCCGCGTACACCTTCGACAGCGTCAGCTGCACGATGTCTTCGGCGCGATGCTCGTCGCCGCACAGCAGGTAGGCCGCGCGGTACAGGTGCGCGCGTCTCTCCCTGACGTAGGCGGTGAACTCCTCGTCCCGACTCACCATTCTCCTCCTCCGGTTCCAACCCCCGACTCCCAGTTGACGTAACCAGTCGTTGATCGGTTGGGACCCAGAATCAGATCCAGAGATACCTCTGTAACACGTCGTTCGTAGGACTACTCGCCCTATAAGAACGACCGGATAGTCCTACGAACGACGTGTTACAGCTCTCCGGGCCCGAGCAGCTCCAGCAGCACCGGCAGCGACCCCGCGAGGAGCCCCAGCAGCTCCTCACGTGACAGCCCCGCGGGATCTGCCTTCCACGACAGCACCAGCTCCTCGGACATCGCCTGCCATCCCCTGACGACCAAGCGGGCGGCCGGGGTGTCAGCAACGAAGTCGACACCGGCATCGAAGATCCGGACCCCGAGAGCGCCGAAGGCGTCGTCGTAGATCTGGCGCAGGACGGGGTCACTGGCGGCCCCGCGGACCATGGAGACGTACCCCTCGTAGTTGGCGTCGACGAAGTCCACGTAGGCGGTCATCGACGCCAGCAGCCGCTCGACCGGCTCTCCCGTCGAGGGCGGGGCGGTCTGGGCGACGAGCGCGTCGGCGGCGCGGCGTACGACCGCCTCACGGAAGGCCATCTTGTCGCCGAAGTAGTGGTAGAGCAGCCCGCGCGAGATGCCGGCCTCACGCGCGACCACGTCGATCGATATCTCGTCGAGGGAGTGGTTCGCGAAGAGGCGAATGCCCAGGTCGAGCAGCTGCTCGCGGCGTTGCTCGGGCGTCAGTCTCGTCCGTTGGCTCATGCCATCCATTCTATTGACACCTGTTCAATAGGCAAGCCATACTCGAAGTATGACCACTGCTGACCTCACCCATGTCGACCACCTGATCGTCGGTGCCGGCTTCGGAGGCCTGTGCGCGGCGATCAAGCTCGAGGAGGACGGCGAGCGCGACTTCGTCGTCATCGAGAAGGGCTCCGGCGTCGGCGGCACCTGGCGCGACAACACCTACCCCGGCGCCGCCTGCGACGTCCCCAGCCAGCTCTACAGCTACTCCTTCGCGCTCAACCCCGACTGGTCGATGAGCTTCTCGCCCCAGCCGGAGATCGAGGCGTACATCAAGAAGGTCGCCGAGCAGTCCGGCACGCTGGACCGCTTCGTCTTCGACACCGCGATGACCGCCGCGACCTGGGACGAGACCCGGCAGCGCTGGCTCGTCGAGACCGAGGGCAAGGCGGGGAAGAAGACGTACGCAGCGACCACCGTCATCGCCGGCCCCGGCGCACTCTCCGAGCCCAAGCTCCCGGACATCGCGGGCATCGACACCTTCCAGGGCGAGATCTTCCACTCCGCCCACTGGAACCACGACGTCGACCTCACCGGCAAGCGCGTCGCGGTGATCGGCACCGGCGCGAGCGCGATCCAGATCGTCCCGGAGATCCAGAAGAAGGCCGGTCGCCTCGACGTCTACCAGCGCACCGCGCCGTGGGTCCTCCCGCGCAACGAGCACCGCTACTCCAAGCTCGAGAAGGCCGCCTTCCGCCACGTCCCCGGCGTCCAGCGGCTCGCCCGCGCGGCGGTCTACTGGGGCCTCGAGGTCCGCGTCCTCGGCCTCGCCGTGCAGCCCAAGCTCACCCTGGCCCACCAGCTGATGGCGCAGAACAACATCCGCCGCGGCATCAAGGACCCCGAGCTGCGTCGCAAGGTCACTCCCGACTACACGCTCGGCTGCAAGCGCACGCTGATCTCCAACGCCTACTACCCGGCACTCGCGGCCGACACCGTCGACCTGATCACTGACGGAATCGACCGGGTGAGCGAGAACGCGATCGTCGCCAAGGACGGCACCAGCCGCGAGATCGACGTCCTCGTCGTGGCGACCGGCTTCTACACCACGGACCTACCGATCGCGCACGCCGTCACCGGCAGCAAGGGCCGGACGATGGCCGAGCGGTTCGCGGAGACCGGGATGAGCGCCTACAAGGGCACCACGGTCCCCGAGTTCCCCAACCTCTTCTTCATCGTCGGGCCCAACACCGGCCTCGGCCACTCCTCGATGGTCTACATGATCGAGTCGCAGGTGGCGTACGTCCGCGACGCGATCCGCACGATGCGTACGAACTCCTACGCCACCGTCGAACCCACCGAGGACGCCACCTCCGCCTGGAACGACGACCTGCAGCGCAAGATGGACAACACCGTCTGGTCCGAGGGCGGCTGCGCGTCCTGGTATCTCGACGAGCACGGCCGCAACACCACCCTCTGGCCGAGCTTCACCTTCCTGTTCCGCCACCTGACCAGCAAGTTCGACGTCGACAAGTACGCCGTCACCGCCGCCACCACGACCAAGGAGAGTGTCCCCGCATGAAGTCCTTCGACGACAAGGTAGTCGTACTCACCGGAGCCAGCTCCGGGATCGGCCGCGCCCTCGCGGTCAACCTGGCCGGCCGCGGCGCCCGGCTGGCGCTCTCCGACGTCAACGAGGCCGGCCTGGCCGAGACCGTCGAGCTCGCCAAGCAGGCCGGGGCCCGCGAGATCAAGGAGGACAGGCTCGACGTCGCCGACCGCGAGGCCTTCAAGACGTACGCCGAGGGCGTCATCTCCCACTTCGGCCAGGTCAACGTGGTGATCAACAACGCCGGCGTCGCACTGTCGGGCCGGGTCAACGACCTCGACTGGGAGGACATCGACTGGATCATGGGCATCGACTGGTGGGGCGTCGTGCACGGCACGAAGCTCTTCCTGCCCGCCCTGATCGAGTCCGGCGACGCGCACATCGTGAACATCTCCTCGCTGTTCGGGCTGGTCTCGATGCCCGACCAGGCCTTCTACAACGCGGCGAAGTACGCCGTGCGCGGCTTCACCGAGGCGCTGCGCGAGGAGATGCTGATCGACGGTCACAACGTCGGTGTCACCTCGGTACACCCCGGTGGCATCAAGACCGCGGTCGCCCGCAGCGCCCGCGTCTCGGCGAAGGACGACCAGGCCGCGACCGCGAAGTTCTTCGACGAGAAGCTCGCCAAGATGGAGCCGGCCCGCGCCGCGGAGATCATCGTCAAGGGCATCGAGAAGAAGCAGGCCCGCGTGCTGGTCGGCCTCGACGCCCACGTGATCCACAACTTCGGCAAGTTCACCGGCTCGCGCTACCAGGACCTCATCGCCCTGGGGGCCAAGTACGTGATGCCCAAGAAGAACGGCTGACTGAGGTTGGGCTGGGGCGTCATGTCGTCGCGAGCGGCGCGCAGCAGGCATGCCCGCCCCAGCCCGACCTCATAGACTGAGCGCATGCGCTTCGAGGCCGGTCATCCTGTTCGTGTCGAGTTCACGAAGTGGGGTGGCCGGCCTCACTGGTCCTTCACGGGCATCTACCTCGGCGAGGACGAGCACGGCGAGTGGATCGGTCATCCGGTCGGCACGGAGTTCGCCCGCCCCGGTCATGGCTGGGTCGCCGACTGGGAGTCGGTCAGCCTGGTGCCCCACCACGACGCGGCCCACTTCCCCGCGTTCAACCGGCCCAACGACCGGGTCAGCTCGCAGATATATGTCGACATGTGCACCCCGCCGGTGTGGCAGGACTCGACGGTCACCTGCATCGACCTGGACCTCGACGTGGTCAAGAAGTTCGACGGCTCGGTCTACATCGACGACGAGGACGAGTTCGAGCACCACCAGCTCGAGTACGGCTACCCGCCCGAGATCATCTCGATGACCGAGGGCTCCGCCGAGCGCGTCTTCCTCGCGGTCAAGGAGAGCCAGGCGCCGTACGACGCCACCCCCGAGCGCTGGTTCGAGGCGCTGAGCCTTCATCAAGGTAAGTAGCCGAAGGAACGCCCTGCCGCAGCGCCCTATGTGTCCGTCTCGGCGACAGGCACCGGGGTGGCCCGGTCCTTCCGCAACGGACCGACCAGGCGCGGCCCGGACAGGCGCGTCTCGATCCGCCACGACCGGCGACTGAGCGGCTGGGCGATGAACTCGCCCAGGTAGACGCCGGAGGCGAGGGCGAGTGCGACCGAGGCCGCGGTGAAGAGGGCGACCAGGCCGACCGAGGTGGTCGCCGGCGTCTCCTGGGCGAGCATCGTGAGACCGCGGTAGATCGAGTAACCGGGCAGGAACGGCACCACCGAGGAGACCACGACGACCAGCGGCGGCACCTTCAGCCGGGTGGCGACCGAGTAGGCGATCAGACCGATGAAGAGGGCGGCCACGGCCACCCGCCAGGTGCGCCCGACGTCGCCGGGTACGACGATCGACAGGATCACGGCGACGCCGGCGATGACCGCGATCGGAGCGAGCGTCCGCTTGGGCGCGTACGCCGCATAGGCGAAGGCCGCGGCGCCGACCGCTCCGCCCGCGGTGGCGAGGGTGATCGACTGCAGCGTGCTGACGTTGCTCGCCACCCCACCGTGGATCGGCACCCCGACCGCGCCCGCGAAGACCAGACCGCCGGTGACCCCGGCGATGATTCCGGCCGTCGATACCAGCGCCTCCATGATCCGCGCGCTGGCGGTGACATGGAACCCGGTCAGGGCGTCCTGGAGGGCACCCATGAAGCTGATCCCGGCCAGCATCACGGTGATGTTGGCGGTGATCGAGGTGGAGACGTCGAGGTCCAGCGGGAGCGCCGCGGCGATGACCGCGAGCAGCGTGGCCAGGCCCGCACCGGCGACCTGCAGGTAGAAGAGCGGCAGCCGCCAACGGCGGTGGAGGAAGTGCTGCAGCTGGTCGATCGCGGCGCCGGAGATGAAGGAGAGGACGATCACCCAGAGCTCACCACCGACGTAGACGGTGAACGCGGCGGCCATCACCGCCATGCCGAGCGTCACCGCCCAGCGCGGCCGGCGGTGGCCGCCGGAGATGATGCGACCGAGCGCGATCCGGGCGCCCTGGAGGTCCACCTCGTCGCGTACGACCTGGCGGACCAGGTGGTCGACGGCGGTGAGGTGGTCGTAGTCGATGGTGCGGTTCTTGACCTGGCGGGTGGTGTGGACCGGGATCGCCTCGGGATCGGCCTGATAGCTCATCGAGAGGCTCGTGTACGTGACGTCGACCTCGGCCTCGCGAAGGCCCAGATGTTGGGCGAGCGACCTCATCGTCGCGGTCACGTCAGCGGCCCCGGCGCCGGTTGAGATCAGCAGCTCACCGACGCGGAGGCAGAAGTCCAGAGTCAGGTTCACCTCACGCGCGTCCACCGGTCAAATGGTGCCATCGGGCCGGTGAACGACAGGCATTCACGATGCTCGACAAACGGGCTCGTGCAAGGAACGCTCAATACATGCGGATCGACTTCCACCCCTCCCCCCGGCCGACGCTCGGCGTCGAGTGGGAGCTCGCGCTCGTCGACCGCGAGACCCGGGATCTGGTCAACGTCGCGGATCATCTCTTCGCCCGGGCCAAGCCCCGGGTTCCCCACCCCGGGCGGATCCACAAGGAGCTGCTGCGCAACACCGTCGAGATCGTCACGGGAGTCTGCGGGACGGTCGAGGAGGCCATGGACCAGATCCGTGAGACGACCGTCGGCGTGGTCGGCGCCGGTGACGATCTGGGCGTGGATCTGTTCGGCGCCGGGACCCATCCGTTCGCGTCCTGGACGACGCAGGAGCTGTCCGCGGGGCATCGCTACCAGGAGCTGATCAACCGCACCCAGTGGTGGGGGCGGCAGATGCTGATCTGGGGCGTACACGTGCACGTCGGGATGCCGGAGCGGGACCGGCTGCTGCCGGTGCTCAACGGGCTGCTGACCTACTACCCACACTTCCAGGCGCTGTCGGCCTCGTCACCGATCTGGGCGGGTGTGGACACCGGCTACGCCTCCAACCGGGCGCTGATGTTCCAGCAGCTGCCGACCGCCGGGCTGCCGTTCCAGTTCACGACGTGGCAGGAGTTCGAGGCGTACGTCTCGGACCAGTCCGTCACCGGCGTGATCGAGGACATCAGCGAGATCCGCTGGGACATCCGGCCCTCGCCCCGGATCGGCACCATCGAGAACCGGATCTGCGACGGGGTCTCCACGATCCAGGAGCTGGCCGCGATCGCCGCGCTGGCGCACTGTCTCTGTGTCGACCTGGACTCCCGGGTGGCGGCCGGGGAGCCGGTGGCGACGATGCCGCCGTGGCACGTCCAGGAGAACAAGTGGCGCGCAGCCCGCTACGGCCTGGACGCGATCGTGATCCTCAACGACGCCTCCGAGGAGCGGCTCGTCACCGACGACCTCGCCGACCTGCTGGTGCGCCTGGAGCCGGTGGCCGCGCGCCTGGGTTGCGAGAAGGAGCTCGCCGGGGTGCACGACATCATCCACAAGGGTGCCTCCTACCAGCGACAACGCGCCATCGCGGCCTCCACCGAGGGCGACCTGGTCGCGGTCGTCGACTCGGTCGTACGCGACCTGCGCGGGTCGCTCTAGTCAGCGCGGCGGCAGCGGCGGCAGCGCGTCGGTGGCCTCGAACTGTCCCATCCCGGTGACCCCGAGCAGGTCGACGATGATCGACCTGATCTGGACGAGGATGACCTCGGCGTTGAGCGATTCCGTACGCTCCACCTCCGCCGACTGCTCACCGACCGCGAGCAGCACCGACCTGGCCTCCTGGCTCAGTCCGTCCGGGCCGCGGCCAGCGCGGAGCTCGGCCTCGACGACGTCGACGGCATCGGCGAGCCCGAAGGCCAGCTGGTAGTAGCTCTCGGGCACGACATCGCCGCGGTAGGCCGACACCGCGGCCCTCCGCACCAGCACCCGGGTGCTGCGCAGCGCGCGGTCGAGAGGTTCGACGATCTCGGCTATCCGGTGCACGTGACTGCGATGTCGGAACCGGAACGGCGAGGAGGTCAGCACCGACATGCCCTCCTCGGCAGCGTCCTGCAGCTCGCGGATCAGCGGGTCGGTGGCACGCGCGTCGGCGAGCACCTTGAGCCCGTGGACCGCGTCGGCGTCGAGCATCACCTGGCCGGCCGCGCGCAGCAGCGAGGCGATCTTCTTGGCCACCACGGCCGCCTGCTCCCCGGGCCGCCGCAGCGGCGCGGCGGGCACGATCGAGGCCGCGACCAGCGCGACCGCACCGCCGATGAGCGCGTCGGTCCAGCGCGTGAACGCCGCGCCGGGCGTCGGCAGCAGCCCCATCACGAAGATCGACTGCACCGCGGCCTGGTTGCGGAAGACCTGGCCCGAGGAGATGAAGATCCCCACCGCCATGGCCATCGCGACGACCAGGGTCATCTGCCAGGCACCGTCACCGATGACCTGCACCACGACGTCGCCCAGGAACACCCCGAGCGCGACCCCGATGGTCACCTCGGTCACCCTCCTCAGCCGCTGGCCGTAGGAGGTGCCGAGGCTGACCACCGCCGCGATCGGCGCGAAGACGGGTTGGGCGTGGCCGAGCAGGGTGGCCGCGATGAACCAGGCCACGCCAGCTGCCCCTGCGGCCTGCAGCACGTGCCACCGCTTCGACTTCAGCCGCGCCAGCCGGCGACGTACGTCGGACTCCACCTGGTCACGTGTGACCCGTGGGGCAGAGAACGCCATGCCAGAGATCCTATCGGGCCCAGGCCCTGCCGAGACGTCGCCCGCGTCGGCCGAGACGTCAGCCCCGCTGGCCGAGTGGGCATCGCCGTGCCCACTCGGCCGACGCAGGTGACGCCTCGGCCGACCGGGGTGACGCCTCGGCAGGGAAGGGTCAGCGCGCGAGGGTCACCGAGACGGACTGGCTGCCGCAGCCGTTGGCGGAGGTGAGGTTGGTGAGAGCGGACTTCTCGGTGCTGTCGACGGAGAGGCGCCAGCGGATCTTCACCGAGACGTACTCCTTCAGATAGCGGCACTTCTGCTGGTCGGGCATCCACCCGGCCGGGTCGGAGTCGGACTTCTCCTGGTTCTCGTTGTCGGTGACCCCGACGAGGGAGCCGTAGTAGCCGAGGTCGTTGGCGTAGTTCTTGCGCTCGGTGGAGGTCCAGGTGCGGGCCCCGGAGTCCCAGGCCTCCGCGAGCGGGACCATGTGGTCGATGTCGATGTCACTGGTGGCGGTCCAGGAGAGACCGTCGTAGTAGGAGTACCAGCGGCCGCCCGACAGCGAGCAGCTGGAGCCGACGGTGGGGGCCTCCTCGGCCTCCGCGATCAGCACCTCGTTGCGGGTGCTGCAGCCGTCGCCGTCGGCGTCGATCCAGTGCTGGAAGAGGTCACGGCTGTAGCCGGTGCGGTTCTCGGCCGCGACCGTGAGGTCGCCGATGGCGGTCGAGAGCGGCTGGGAGTAGGTCTCGGCGTGTGCTGCCGCCGGAATGGTGAGCGGCACGAGGGCGCCGCAGGCGATGATGAACAGGCCACGGAGTTTCATGGGGGTCTCCCGAGGTGAGGTGTTCGGTCGACCCCAGACGATGCCGCGTTTTACGCGGCCCATGTAACGCGGTTACCAGATTTTTCGAGAAGTTCACCCAGCGGCACCATCACACCGAGATGAACGGCTCCGTCAGATGCGGCGTCGCCAGGTGAAGCGTCGCCAGGTGAGGCGTACTGGAGGCTTCGCGGCTGAGCATGCGCTCCCTCGAGTGCCTGGCCGCCTCAGGGTCGATCTCGTGCGAGTAGGCGAGCTCGGGGTGGAGCAGTTGGAGCGCGTGTACCAGGAGGTCGCCGGTGACGAGCACCAGCTCGCGCCCCTCGTCGACCAGCACGCTCTGGTGCCCCGGCGTATGACCGGGCGTGGCGACCGCCCGCCCGGCGCGCAGAGGTGTGTCGCCGTCGAGGAGCCGGAGCCGACCGGCCGCCACGAGCGGGTCGGTGAGGGTCTCGCGAAGCTGGGGGTTGAGCGCGTTGAGGGCGTCGTACTCAGCCCGCTGGAGCAGGTAGTCGGCGTTCGGGAAGTAGGGTCGGCGGCCGTCGGCCTCGGTCACGACCGCCCATCCGACGTGGTCGGTGTGCAGATGGGTGAGCACCACGGTGTCGACCTCGGCCGGATCGATGCCCGCAGCGTCGAGCGACCGGGGAAGCACACCGGGCACGGGCGCCCACGAGGCGGCCGGGCCGTCCGCCGGACCGATCCCGGCGTCCACGACGGTGATGCCTTTGTCGCCGCGGATCGCGTAGGCACGAAACTGGAGCCGCCAGCGGCCCTCGGCGTCGACTGCGCCCGGATCGTAGCGGTCGACCTCGGCCCACTGAGCGGCCGTGGCCTCGGGGAAGGCATCGGCGCGCGGGGAGAAGAACGGGCCCTCGCCGTCGGCGAGGGCGATGATCTCGGTCGAGCCGATCCGGAGGCGGGGAGCGCTGAGGGCCATGGCCGCGATCCTGCCACGCCTTCTACGCGCCCCGCGTCACACCAGACGTCTCGAGAAGCTCACCCAGGTCGCGCTCGACCAACTCCTCCACGCCGCCGTTGCCGTGGGCCGCGACCACGGCCCGCAGCCGCGCGCGGGTGACGTCGGAGACGTACGCCATCTCGGCCTTGGCCGCGTTCGATCCGGGCCGGGTCGTCTCGGCGATCTGGACCGACCAGCACGTACGCCGCGCCCCGTCCTCGACGTTGGCCAGCGCGACCGCGTGGCCGGTGGTGCCGGATCCGGCGAAGAAGTCGAGGACCCGCGCGTCGGTCGGCATCGTGGCCAGGATCCGCCGGATCAGGCCGGTCGGCTTCGGCGACTCGAACAACGGCCCCACCAGCGATTTCAGCTCCGCGACGGCGGAGTCGGTCGAGCCGATCTCCTCGGCCAGCCAGATCGTGGTGAGCTTCTTGCGGCGGGCCTCGCCCGAGGCGTCACGGGCGAGCCAGTCGCGCTGGTAGACGTCGACCCGCTCTCCCAGCTTCCCGCGTACGCGACGGCACATCAGATCGTCGGGACGGGCCGCGATCAGCGGGGCGCTCCACCGCCAGACCGCCGGGCGACCGTCCCCGAAGACCGGCCAGATCTCCTGGCCGCCTGCGAACGGCTCGACCGCGACGCGCCCGGAGTCCGGGTCACCCCATACCGGGAAGTGGAGGGTCCTGGCGGTCGCCGGGTTGAACTTCTTGTTGGTGTTGCGCAGCGGCAGCCGCCGGTAGTGGCGCCCGTCGTCGGTGACGAGCGGGAAGTCCCGCTCGTTGACGGCTTCGGGGATGCTCGACTCCAGCGCGCAGGCGCGGGCGTCCTTGGCGTAGACCAGCAGGTACTCGTGGGACGTCGCGAACCCGTTGCCGAGCTGGCGGCCCTTGGGGTTGAGGTTGACCACGATCTGCGCGAGCTGGTTGCGCTCCTCGAAGACCTCGTCCATCAGGACCTTGAGGTGGGCGGCCTCGTTGTCGTCGATGGAGACGTAGATCGCCGCGCGCTCCGACATCACGGTGCGCGCCGCCTGCAGCCGGGGCCTCATCATCGCGACCCAGGCCTCGTGGCGACCGGCCCGCCGGCCGTCCTTCCCGCGCCGGTCGTCGTGGTAGGCGAAGAGGCTGCCGGTGTTGTAGGGCGGGTCGATGTAGATCAGGTCGAACTTCTCATCCGCCCGCGCAAGCGCCTGGAGCACATCGAGGTTGTCGCCCTCGACGAAGGTGTTCCACGGCTCCCGCACGCGTGGAACGTTAGCCGACGGTGATATCAGTCGAGAGCAACGCGACCGATCGCTCCGCCACCAGGCACTGGATCTTGGTGCTCTTCGGCGGGGTGACCTGGAGGACCACGTCCCCGCCGCTCGTCGAGGCGGTGATGGTCGCCGGGTCCGGCGCCTCGCAGCCGTCGTAGACCGTCTGGGCATAGAGCCGCTGGCCCGCCGGAACGTGCGCGAGCAGCGTGGTCGCCTTCGTGGTGAAGGATTGCTGGAGCGAGGTGCCGAGGGTGGCTGCGTACGCCTTGATCGCAGCCTCGTCCGGGAGGGGGGTCGCGGTCTTCTCCAGGTCGCCCTCGGCCGCGCCGCCGGCGGCGACCAGGCCGCGTACGGGCTTCTCCGAGCTCGGCGGGCGGGACGGCTCGGGCTGAGGCTTCGGCTTCGCCGAACCAGTCGAGGACAGTGGGGATCCGGAAGACGATGCCGGCGGGCTCGAGGCCGGGTCGGTCGCTTCATCGGCGGTGCCGCAGGCGGAGACCAGGAGCGCCGTCGCAGCGAGTGCGAGTGGGAGAAGACGCGTGGGGTGCATATTTCACATACTCCCCACGGCACCCTGCTGTTGCACCCCCGACCCGCACGTCGTTACTGAGATGGAAGGATCACGCCGTGGCCCGCTTCACCCAGGCCGAGCTCCAGACCTACTACGGCGCCTCGGTCCCCGACCTCCTTCCAGCAGACGACCAGCCCCTGCGCCTCCTCTTCGTCGGCATCAACCCCGGCCTGTGGACGGCAGCGACCCAGACCCACTTCGCGCACCCGCTCAACCGCTTCTATCCGGCGATCTTCCGGGCCGGGATCACCACCCGTCCGATCGACGCGTCGGCAGGAATGACGCCGGAGGACCGCGACTACTTCCGGGCCCGGGGCATCGGCTTCACCAACATCGTCCGTCGCGCCACCGCGAAGGCGTCCGAGCTCGGCAACGCCGAGCTCAAGGAGGGCGGCGCCGAGCTGTTCTCCCTGGTCACGAAGCGGAAACCGGCCGTCGTGGCAATCGCCGGGATCACCGCCTACCGGACCGCGTTCAACCGCCCCAAGGCCAAGCAGGGCCGCCAGCCGGAGCCGCTGGCCGGCGCCGAGCTCTGGGTCGTACCGAACCCGTCGGGCCTCAACGCCCACGAGACCGTCCCGACCCTGGCCGCCGCGTACGCCGACGCCGCCCGCGCCGCCGGCATCATCTGACCTACCGAAGCGTCACCCCCGTCGGCCGAAGCGTCACCCCCGTCGGCCGAAGCGTCACCCCCGTCGGCCGAAGCGTCACCCCCGTCGGCCGAAGCGTCACCCCCCATCCGGGGGCGTGGCGGAGAATCGTGGAAAAGGAGATCATCAGAG
>NZ_JBHXNY010000022.1:0-105918 GCF_042719275.1 Nocardioides sp. NPDC058538
CCTCCGTGACCACTCGACCGACGTAGCTGACGCTTCGGCCGACGACGCTGACTTCTCGGCCATTGCGGGCACGATATTTAAGCGGTACCTTAAATGACGTGACCGATGTCTGGTACGCCGTCTCCGACTCCACCCGCCGCCAGATCCTGGCCCGGGTGGCCGCCGGGCCGTGCTCGGTGGGGGAGATCACCGATGCCCTGCCGGTGAGCATGGCCGCGGTGTCCCAGCACCTCAAGGTCCTGCGCGAGGCCGGGTTGGTGTCGATGACGCCGGCCGGTCGTCGCCGGATCTACCAGGCCCGGCTCGAGGGCCTGGCCGAGCTGCGCGCCGAGCTGGATACGTACTGGACCGAGGCGTTGCATTCGTTCAAGCAGGTGGCTGAGGACAGCTACCGGGCAGGGAAGGAGCAGCAATGAGCACCACCCGTGAGAAGACCTCCGTGGACCTGGAGATCACCGTCGACGTCCCGGTTGAGCACGCCTTCAAGGTGTTCACCGAGGACTTCGACCGCATCAAGCCGCGCGAGCACAACATGCTTCCCGTCGAGATCGCCGAGACGGTGCTGGAGCCTCGCGTCGGCGGTCGCGTCTACGACCGCGGCGTCGACGGCAGCACCTGTCAGTGGGCGCGCGTCCTTGCCGTCGAGCCGCCCCACCGGCTGGTGATCTCCTGGGACATCACCCCCGACTTCCAGCTCGAGCCGGATCCTTCGCGGTGCAGCGAGGTCGAGTTCACCTTCACCGCCGTGGGTGCGGAGCAGACCCACGTACGCCTCGAGCACCGTCATCTCGACCGGCACGGCGCCGGGTGGCAGGGCTGGCGTGACCGGGCCGCCGGGCCGGACGCCTGGGGGATCTACCTGGAACGCTTCCGGGCTCTCGCGCAGGCGTGATCGGGGTGGACCGCACCGCGCTCGCGACGGCCGAGCGGAAGGATCTCGCCGACTTCCTCGAGACGCTGGAGCCGGAGCACTGGGAGCGGCCCTCGCTGTGCAGCGGGTGGACGGTGCGGGACGTCGTCGCCCACCTGATCAGCTATGAGGAGATCGGGCTGGGCGAGTTCGCCGAGCCCTTCCTGCGAAGCTAGGGGACGATGATCCAGAGCGCCGACGCGATCACGAAGACCGAGAGGCCGAGGGTGGTCTCCAGGACCGTCCAGGTCTTCAGGGTGGTGATGACGTCCATCCCGAAGAAGCGGCTGACCAGCCAGAACCCGGAGTCGTTGACGTGGGAGAGGACGGTCGCGCCGGCCGCGATGGCGAAGACGAGCAGGGCGATGTCGAAGTTGCCCAGCCCCGCGGCGGCGACCTGCGCGGAGATCAGGCCGGCGGTGGTGGTCAGCGCGACGGTCGCGGAGCCCTGGGCGACCCGGAGCAGGGTCGCGATCAGGAACGCCTGCACGATGAGCGACATCCCGAGGCCGGAGAGCGAGGTGGACAGCGCCTCGCCGATCCCGCTGATGCGCAGGACGCCGCCGAACATTCCGCCGGCGCCGGTGATCAGGATGATCGCGCAGATCGGGCCGAGCGCCTTGTCGACGATGTCGCTCGCCCGACCGATGGGGAACCGGCCAGGCGCGAGCACGAAGATCGCGACGAGCACGGTGATGAGCAGCGCGATCGGGGTCTGGCCGATGAGGATCAGGGCGCTGGCCCAGGTGGCGTCTTCGCTGACCGTCCCGGCGGCGACCAGCGTGCTGGCGACCGTGTTGAGGCCGATCAGGACGAGGGGTAGAGCCAGGAGGAGCACGACGGTGGCGAAGGGCGGGGGAGTCGCGCCGCTCTCCAACACGTCGTCCGTCTCACCGGTCGCGAAGACGTTGGGTGGCTCCGGGTTGTATCGGGCGCCGAGCCTGGTGCCGACGAGGTAGGCGCCGGGGATCCAGGCGAGGACGGCGACCGGCACGCCGATCAGGAGGGTGAGGCCGATGTCGCCGCCGAGCTCCGTGGCGGCGGCGACCGGACCCGGGTGGGGTGGCACGACGGCGTGCATCGCCGCGAAGGCACCGGCGGTGGGCAGGGCGTAGATGAGGATCGAGCCGCCGAAGCGCCGCGCGACCGCGAAGATGATCGGCAGGAAGACGACCAGGCCCGCGTCGAAGAAGATCGGGAACCCGAAGATCAGTGCGGCGACGCCGAGCGCGAGCGGGGCACGTTTCTCGCCGAACGCGCCGATGAGCGTGTCTGCGAGCACCTGCGCGCCGCCGGTCACCTCCAGCAGTCGCCCTAGCATCACGCCGAACGCCACCAGCAGTGCAACCGAGCCGAGCGTGGTGCTGAAGCCGGCCAGCATCGCCGCGGGCACGTCGGCGACCGGGATGCCGGCCACGACCGCGGTGACCGCGCTGACCAGCACCAGCGAGATGAAGGCGTGCAGCTTCACCTTGGCGATCAGGACGAGGAGTACGGCGACGGCGACGGCGGCGATCAGGAGCATCACCCAGGTCGGGTGAGCGGGGGCCAGCGGATCCATGGCGGACACCCTAGCGACGAGCTGTGATTCAGGTCACCCCTACCGGGGTATGGGAGAGTCTCCCGGTGTGAGCGATCCCCTCGTCTGGCTGCCCTTCGACCCGTCCGAGCTGGGCGAGGTGCCCGCGGGCCTCCGCTTCGAGCTCTTCGACCACACCCGCTTCACCGGTGGCGAGGTGGAGGTGCCGGACTCGGTCGGTGAGGTGGCCTTCTACCTGCCGCCCTACATGCTCGGCTCGCGCATCTTCGACGTCGTCAGCCAGATGACCTCGCTCCAGGTGGTGCAGCTGCTCACCGCGGGGGTCGACGCCGCCCGCGGCCACATCCCGGAGGGCGTGACCCTCTGCAACGGCCGGGGCATCCACGACACCTCGACCGCCGAGCTCGCCGTCACGCTGGTCCTGTCGTCGCTGCGGGGCATCCCCGGCCACGTACGCCACCAGGACGAGCACGCCTGGCGGCCCGGCTGGTTTCCGTCGCTGGCGGACAAGAGGGTCCTGATCGTCGGGTACGGAGCGATCGGCCGGGCCATCGAGGCACGGCTGCTTCCGTTCGAGACCGAGGTGGTCGGGGTCGCGCGGACCGCGCGGGAGGGTGTGCGCGGCTTCGACGAGCTCGACACGCTCGTACCCGAGGCCGACGTGATCGTGCTCGCGACGCCGCTCACCGACGAGACCCGCGGCCTCGTCGACCGGAAGTTCCTGGGGCAGATGAAGGACGGCGCGCTGCTGGTCAATGTCGCCCGTGGCGGTGTCGTGGTCACCGCCGACCTGGTCGCCGAGCTCGCCACGAAGCGGATCCACGCGGCGCTCGACGTCGCCGAGACCGAGCCGCTCCCGGCGGAGAGTCCGCTGTGGAGCTCGCCCAACCTGCTCATCACCCCGCACGTCGGTGGCGCGTCGAGCGCGATGTGGCCCCGGGCCTATCGCGTCGTACGCGAGCAGCTCGAGCGGTTCGCCGCCGGCGAGCCGCTGGCCAACGTGATGTCGGGCGCCTACTGATGCTGCGGATCGCGGTCGTCCAGGAGACGGCGGTGCCGGGCGATGTGGCGGCCAACGTCGCGACGGCCGCGGACCGGGTCCGCGAGGCGGCGGCGAAGGGCGCCCGGTTGGTCGCGCTGCCGGAGACGTTCACGACCTCCTGGGACCTCGACGCCTTCGACGGCCCGCTGCCCTCGCTCGATGACACCGCCTGGCTCGCCCCGGCGCAGGCCGCCGTGGACGAGACCGGGGCGGTGCTCGTGCTCAACTCACCCCTCGCCCAGGCCGGACGGCGGGCGATCACCAGCCTGGTCATCGCGCCGGAGGAGGAGCCGGTCGCGGCGTACGACAAACAGCACCTCTACCCGCCCGAGGTCGAAGGTCTGAACGGAGTGGCCTTCCAGCCCGGCGAGCACGGCACGGCGATCGAGATCGACGGCGTCCGGGTGGCGCTGTCCGTCTGTTACGACGCCAACTTCCCCGAGCACGCCGCTGCCGCGGCCGCCGACGGCGCGATCCTCTACCTCAACACCGGCGCCTACTTCCCCGGCGGCGGTCACCGGCGCGACCTGCACTACGCCGCCCGGGCGCTGGACAACTCGATGTACGTCGCCTTCGCCGGTCTCGTCGGCGGGCCGCTGGGCCTCATCGGCGGGTCCGCGGTCTACGACCCGCTCGGCCGGCCGGTCGAGCGGCTCGACGACGCCACCCCTGGGATGGTCGTCGCCACGATTGACCCGGCCGAGGTCACGCGCGTCCGGGACGAGCAGCGGATGTGGGCCGACCACCGAGCCGACCTCGGCCCGCGGCGTACGCTCCGCCTCTAGCCGTCAGCCGGCCGGCTCCTCGGCGACGAGCCTGCCGAAGGCGATCATCCGGTTGTCGGTGTGGAAGAGCTCGGAGCAGGTGGTGAGGGTGATCAGGCGCTGGCCCTCGACCTGCTCGGGCTCCACCCCGCCACGGTCGGGGTTGTCGGGAAGCGGGTCGGTGACCCAGAGGGAGGTGAACGGCACGATCAGGTCGTCGCCGCCGCTGGTGAGGGCATAGACGTACGTCTTCTCCCTGGTCAGCACGCGGATCTCGTCGCCTTCACGGAGCTCAGGGAGGTCGCGCAGCGGCTCACCGTGGGTGATCCGGTGGCCGGCGAGCGCGAAGTTGCCGACCTCTCCGGGCCCGGCGGAGCCGGAGAAGTGGCCGAAACCGGCGCCCAGAGCCCGGTCCGAGGTGCCTTCGAGGACCGGGATCCGGTAGTCCTCGCCGAAGCGGGGGATCTCGATGAGCGCCTCGGCCGAACCGAACTCGGTCGTGGCCTCGGCCCGGCCCGAGTCCCACGCCTTCTCGATCGTCGAGGTCGCTTCCTGCTGGCGTTGCTTGCTGACGATCGTGGTGCCGTAGAGCTCCCAGGCGGCGTAACCGAGGAGCCCGAGACCGGCCAGGACCATCACGAGGCCGAGCCAGAAAGTCGCCCGGCGGGCCCGTGATCGGGCCGGCGGTCGGGCCCGTGTGGTGGTGGACATCAGGTCAAGCATCTCAGGCCGATCCGCAGCCCCGTAGGATCAGGCGTTGTGGCGGGCCGCATCAAGGAGACGAGCATCCAAGAGGTGCGCGAGAAGGCGCGCCTGGACGACATCGTCTCCCAGTACGTCACGCTGCGCCGCGCGGGCCCGGGGACCTACAAGGGCCTGTGCCCGTTCCACGACGAGAAGTCGCCGTCGTTCAACGTGAACCCGTCGCGGGGCTTCTTCAAGTGCTTCGGTTGCCAAGAGGGCGGCGACGTCATCGACTTCGTGATGAAGCTCGAGGGACTGAGCTTCTTCGAGGCGGTCGAGCGGCTCGGCGACAAGGTCGGGGTGCACGTCCAGCGCGAGGAGGGCGACGAGGCGCCGGTCCGGCGCGGACCCGGTCGCGGCAAGCTGGTCGAGGCCCACAAGGTCGCCGCCGAGTTCTACGCCGAGCAGCTGCTGACCCCGGACGCCGTCGTCGCTCGGCAGTTCCTCGCCGAGAAGGGCTTCGACCGCGACGCGGCGCTGCACTTCGGCGTCGGCTTCTCGCCGCGCGGGGGAGAGGACCTCTACCGCCACCTGCGTGCGCGCGGGTTCTCGGACGAGGAGGTCGTCACCGCAGGCCTGGTCGCGCACGGACGATCGCACTACGACCGGTTCCGCGGTCGGCTGATGTGGCCGATCCGCGAGTCGGGTGGTGACGTCATCGGCTTCGGCGCGCGACGGCTCTTCGACGATGACCGCATCGAGGCGAAGTACCTCAACACCTCCGAGACTCCTCTCTACAAGAAGTCGCACGTCCTCTACGGAATCGACCTGGCCCGCAAGGAGATGGCCCGCACCCGCGAGGCGGTCATCGTCGAGGGCTATACCGACGTGATGGCCTGCCATCTCGCCGGGATCACCACCGCCGTGGCGACCTGCGGCACCGCGTTCGGTGACGACCACGCGAAGGTGCTGCGCCGGTTCATCTCCGACGACCAGCAGCTGCGCGGCGCGGTCGTGTTCACCTTCGACGGCGACGCCGCCGGTCAGGCTGCGGCGCTGAAGGCGTTCAAGGGTGACGGCAACTTCACCTCGCAGACCTACGTCGCCGTCGAGCCCGACGGCCTCGACCCCAACGACCTGCGGATCAAGAAGGGCGACGAGGCGGTCCGCGAGCTGCTCGCCAACCGCGTCCCGCTCTACGAGTTCGTGCTGCGCAACGTCGCTTCGAAGTACGACCTGGACCGCGCCGACGGGCGGGTCGATGCCCTCCGTGAGGCGGCGCCGCTGGTCGCCTCCGTGCGGGACGAGTCCAAGAAGATGGGCTTCACCCGCGACCTGGCTCGCTTCCTCGGCGTCGACCCCGACGAGGCGGCCCGAGAGGTACGCCGCGCCGCGGGCCGTCCCGCTCCTTCGGCTGCCCCGTCGCGGCGCGAGGCCGTCGCCGCTCCCGAGGCTCCCGCCGCGCCGCAGCGCCCGCCGATGCCGCATCCGCGTGAGCCGCGCTTCACGGTCGAGCGCGAGACCCTGAAGCTCTTCGTGCAGCACCCCGTCGCCCTGGGGCGCACCACGGGCGAGATCACCCCCGAGGCTTTCACCCACCCCCTCTACCGGGCGCTGTGGGAGATCATCGCCGGCCTCGGCGGCCCCGGCGCCGGCACCGGCGACGCCGGCTGGGCCCAGAAGCTCGGTGCCGCCGCCTCGGACCCGCTCGTCAGCCGCATCCTCGCCGAGCTCGCCGTGGAGCCGATCCCGTCGGCGAAGGAGCCGGACTCGGCGTACGTCCTGCAATATGTCGTACGCCTCCTCGAGCTCCTCGACCAGCGCCGCATCGCCGAGGTGAAGAGCCGCCTGCAGCGCTCCGACGCGGCCGCCGACCCCGAGTCCTACAACCGTCTTTTCGCCCAGCTCGCCGCCCTCGAGCAGCACCGTCGCGGCCTCCGCAACCTCGTCGCCGAGTGACGGCCTGCCGATTTCCGCTCGCCGCTTCCGGGTTGCTAAGGTTTCACCCGCGCCGCAAGGTGCAATTCCCCTGTAGCTCAATTGGCAGAGCATTCGGCTGTTAACCGGAGGGTTGTTGGTTCGAGTCCAACCGGGGGAGCCACCAAAGAGCCTCTGACCAGGCAAAACGAACTGGTCAGAGGCTTTCTTCATTTCGACGGTGAGTCGTATCTCCCGCCTTTCACCCGGCATTGGTGTTCGCTGCGGATGCGTGAAGCCGGATCTCGGCCAGTCGCGGAGGGTTCCCACGACCCTGGCTGATGCCTGGCTCCGTGGCTCTCGCCCAACCGTTCAGGCCGATGCTCCAGGGCGCGAGGCCCTTGACGGCGATCTGAGAGCCGTTCTACGATCATTCTGATATATGAGTTGTGTATCATTACCGGCAACCAGGAGCACCGCATGACCATCAGCCCGCCAAGCTCGACCGCCGTTGCGTCCGTGGCGACCGCCTCCACTGCGACGGCCAACGTGCTGACGCTGTCCTGCCAGGAGCGCCCCGGGATCATGCAGGCGGTCACGAGCTTCCTCTACGACCGCGGGTTCGACATCCTCGAGCACCAGCAGCACGACGACCGGGTGGGGGAGCTGTTCTTCCTTCGGACCGCGTTCGCGTCCGTTGACGGGGCCGACGTCGACGAGCTCACCGCTGCGTTCGGGCCGATCGCGGACCGGTTCGGCATGTCGTACGCGTTCCACGACGAGCGTAAGCCGCGGCTGCTGGTGATGGTCTCCAAGTTCGGCCACTGTCTCAACGACCTCATCTTCCGGTGGCGCGGTGGGACGCTGGGGGCCGAGATCGCTGTCGTCGCGTCCAACCACGAGGATCTTCGGCCCATGGCGGAGGCGGCCGGGCTGGAGTTCATCCACATCCCGGTCACGCCCGAGACCAAGCCGCACGCCGAGCAGCGCATGCTCGACCTGGTCGAGGAGTACGACGTCGACCTGGTCGTGCTCGCCCGCTACATGCAGATCCTCACCGATGGCCTCTGCCGCCAGCTCGAGGGTCGCGCGATCAACATCCATCACTCGTTCCTGCCCGGCTTCAAGGGGGCCAAGCCCTATCACCAGGCGCACGAACGTGGGGTGAAGCTCGTCGGTGCCACCGCTCACTACGTCACCGCCGACCTCGATGAGGGGCCCATCATCGAGCAGGAGGTCAACCGGGTCGACCACACCTACACACCGCAGGCTCTGGCGACCGTCGGCCAGGACGCCGAGTGCCTCGCGCTCTCGCGTGCCGTCCGCTGGCACTGCGAGCACCGCGTCTTCATGCACGGCTCCAGCACCGTCGTCTTCCGCTGACCACCAACCCAGAACCTCAGGAGTTGCTCATGCCATCCTCCCGCAGCACCGTCTCGCCCCGCACAGTCATCATCGGCGCCGGCATCGTCGGCACGAACCTCGCGGACGAACTCGTGTCGCGCGGGTGGTCCGACATCACGGTCATCGAACAGGGTCCGCTCAGCCTGCCTGGTGGCTCGACCTCCCATGCCCCCGGTCTCGTCTTCCAGATCAACCCGTCGAAGACGATGACCCTGTTCGCCAAGTACACCGTGGAGAAGTTCCTGTCCCTGGAGAAGGACGGGGTGAGCTGCTTCAACCAGGTCGGTGGCCTTGAGGTCGCGACGACCGAGGCCCGCGTCGCTGAGCTCTACCGCAAGCTCGGCTACGCGAAGTCCTGGGGGATCGACGCCCGGGTGATCGGCCCCGCCGAGTGCCAGGACCTCTACCCGCACCTCGACGAGTCGCAGGTCCTCGCGGCGCTGCACATCCCCACCGACGGCCTGGCCCGGGCGGCGCGCGCCGTCGACCTGCTCATCGAGCGTACGCAGGCGGCCGGTGTCACCTACCTCGAGCACACCGCTGTGACCGGAGTCCTCCAGGAGGGCGGCCGCGTCACCGGTGTCGAGACCACCTGCGGCGTCGTCGAGGCAGACATCGTCGTCTCGTGTGCCGGGTTCTGGGGCGTCGAGGTCGGCGCGATGGCGGGCACCAAGGTGCCGCTCCTCCCGCTCGCCCACCAGTTCATCAAGACAACTCCCGTCCCGGTGCTGAGCGGTAAGCACGAGGCGCCCGACGGCGCGACCCTGCCGATCCTGCGACACCAGGACCAGGACCTCTACTTCCGCGAGTGGGGCGATGCCTACGGGATCGGCTCGTACGCCCACAAGCCGATGCCGTACGTCGCCTCCGATCTCGGCCCGACCCCGGAGCACGTCGACCACGACAACATGCCGTCGCGGCTCGACTTCACGCCCGAGGACTTCGAGGGCCCGTGGGACGAGTGCCGCAAGCTGCTCCCGTGCCTGCAGGAGGCGGAGATCGCGGAGTCGTCGTTCAACGGCATCTTCTCGTTCACCCCCGACGGCGGCTCGCTCGTCGGCGAGTCCCGCGACCTCGACGGCTTCTGGGTGGCCGAGGCGGTCTGGGTCACCCACTCCGCCGGCGTCGCCCGGGCGGTGGCCGAGGTGCTGACCACCGGACGCTCCCAGCACGACCTCGCCGACCTCGAGCTCAACCGCTTCGAGGAGACCCAGCTGGCTCCGGCGTACGTCAGCGAGACCTCGCAGCAGAACTTCGTCGAGATCTACGACATCCTGCACCCGCTGCAGCCCAAGGACTCGCCCCGCGACATCCGGGTCAGCCCGTTCCACGCCCGCCAGGTCGAGCTCGGTGCCTTCTTCCTCGAGGCCGGGACATGGGAGCGGCCGCACTGGTACGAGGCCAACGCGGCCCTGCTGGACGAGCTGCCTGAGGAGTGGAAGTCGCCGACGCGCGACGACTGGTCGGCCCGCTACCACTCTCCGATCGCGGCCGTCGAGGCGTGGAAGACCCGCACCGCGGTCGCCATGTACGACATGACGCCGCTGCGCCGCCTCGAGGTCTCCGGACCCGGCGCCGAGACCTTGCTGCAGCGGCTCACCACCGGAGACGTCACCAAGAAGCCGGGCGCGGTGACGTACACCCTGTTCCTCGACGAGCAGGGCGGGATCAAGAGCGACATCACCGTTGCCCGACTCGAGGACGAGCTCTACCAGGTCGGCGCCAACGGCACGGTCGACCTGGCGTACCTCCGCCGGGAGGCCCGCAAGCTGCGGGCCGAGGATCCCGCCCTGTCCGCTCACGTCCGAGACATCACCGGCGGCACCTGCTGCATCGGCCTGTGGGGGCCGCTGGCCAGGGACCTGATCGCCAAGGTCAGCGCGGACGACTTCACAAACGACGGTCTGAAGTACTTCCGCGGTAAGCGGGCGACCATCGGCGGGATCCCCGTCACCGCCCTGCGGCTTTCCTACGTCGGCGAGCTCGGCTGGGAGATCTACGCCTCCGCCGAGAACGGCCAGAAGCTGTGGGACGTGCTGTGGGAGGCCGGTCAGGAGCACGGCGTCATCGCTGCCGGCCGGGTCGCGTTCGGCGCGCTCCGCCTGGAGAAGGGATACCGGTCCTGGGGCGCCGACATGACCACCGAGCACGACCCGTACGAGGCGGGCGTCGGGTTCGCGGTGAAGTCCGCCAAGGAGGACTTCGTCGGCAAGGCGGCCCTCGAGGGTCGCTCGGTGGAGAACTCGGCCCGTCGCCTTCGCTGCCTCACCATCGACGACGGCAAGTCCATGGTGCTCGGCAAGGAGCCCGTGCTCTCGGGCGAGACCGCGGTCGGATACGTCACCAGCGCGGCGTACGGGTTCACGATCGGCAAGCCGATCGCCTACGCCTACCTCCCGGCGGAGATCGGCGAGGGCGACCAGGTCGAGATCGAGTACTTCGGCCAGCGAATCCCCGCGACGGTCACCCCTGAGCCGCTCTTCGACCCGGAGATGAGTCGCTTGCGCGGCTGACCCACTGGTCGAGATCGGGCGCCGGCGGGGTGGGCCGGCGCCCGATCTCACGTCTCGAGAAGAACGCAGTCAGAGAACGCGTCGGATCTCCGTCGCGAAGCTGTCGATGTGCTCGCGGGTCAGCCGCTCGGCGCGTTCGGCGTCGCCGTCGGCGATCGCCTCCAGGAGCGGGGCGTGCTCGGAGATGTGGGACGCCAGGTCCGGGAGCCTGTCCACGACCAGGCACCAGATCCGGGTCGCCAGGTTGTCGTAGCGGACCAGGACGTCCTCGAGGTGTCTGTTGCCCGTGGCGCGGTAGATCATCCGGTGCACCGACATGTCGAGCCGCATCAGGGTGGGCCGGTCGTCGCCCGACGGATCGAGACCGCGAACCTTCTCGGCCATGGCGTGCAGCTCGGCCCGCATCTGGTCGGTCGCGGCGGTCGACGCTCGGTGGGCGGCGAACGGCTCGAGCTGCTGGCGCAGGTCGGAGATGGCGCCCAGCTCGGTGACGTCGACAGGCGTCGCGAACGTGCCGCGGCGCGGGTAGGAGACGACCAGATGGTCGGTCTCAAGGCGTTTGAGGGCCTCTCGCACCGGAGTGCGGCCGAATCCGAGGGAGTCCGCGAGCCTGCCGTCGTTGATCGGCTCGCCCGGTCTGATGTCCAGCATGATCAGCCGATCCCGGATGCGCTCGTAGGCCGCGTGCGCCAGCGAGATCGTTGCGCCGATGGCCGGCGGGACGACTGCCTGAACGTCGGTCATACCAAGTCACCGCTTTCTGATCTGGGCCGTTGACAGGTCTTCGCTACCCAGCATACTGTTGATCCCGAACTGATATATCAATCGTACTTCAAGAGTTTGGGAGTTCATCGTGGTTGACGTCTTGACCGCCTCGCTCGCAGACCTCGATCCCGAGGTCAGCGAGCAGATCGACGCCGAGCTGAGCCGCCAGCAGACGACGCTGGAGATGATCGCCTCGGAGAACTTCGCTCCCGCCGCTGTGATGGAGGCTCAGGGTTCGGTCCTCACCAACAAGTACGCCGAGGGCTACCCCGGCCGCCGTTACTACGGCGGTTGTGAGCATGTCGACGTCATCGAGCAGCTCGCCATCGACCGCCTCAAGGCGCTGTTCTCCGCGGAGTACGCCAACGTGCAGCCGCACTCGGGCGCCCAAGCAAACGCCGCCGCGATGTTCGCCCTCCTCGAGCCCGGCGACACCATCCTCGGCCTCTCGCTCGCCCACGGTGGCCACCTCACCCACGGCATGAAGCTCAACTTCTCCGGGCGCCTCTACCAGGTCGTCCCGTACGAGGTCAGCCGCGAGGACTTCCTGATCGACATGGCCGAGGTCGAGCGCCTCGCCCTCGAGCACCGGCCCAAACTGATCGTCGCGGGCTGGTCGGCCTACCCGCGCCAGCTCGACTTCGCCGAGTTCCGCCGGATCGCGGACCTGGTCGGCGCGCGCCTCATGGTCGACATGGCCCACTTCGCAGGCCTGGTCGCGACCGGCCTGCACCCGAACCCGGTGCCGTTCGCCGACGTCGTCACCTCGACGACGCACAAGACCCTGGGCGGTCCGCGCGGGGGCGTCATCCTGACCAACGACCCGGCCATCGCCAAGAAGATCAATTCCTCGGTCTTCCCCGGCCAGCAGGGTGGGCCGCTCGAGCACGTCATCGCCGGCAAGGCGGTCGCCTTCAAGGTCGCCGCGGAGCCCGAGTTCCGCGAGCGCCAGGAGCGTACGCTGCGCGGTGCCCGCATCATCGCCGAGCGGCTGCTCGCCGACGACGTCGCGGCTGCGGGAGTCTCGGTGGTCAGCGGCGGCACCGACGTGCACCTCGTGCTCGTCGACCTGCGCGACTCCGAGCTCAACGGTCAGGACGGCGAGGACCGGCTCCACCGCATCGGCATCACGGTCAACCGCAACGCCGTCCCGTTCGACCCGCGCCCGCCGATGGTCTCCTCCGGCCTGCGGATCGGCACGCCCGCGCTGGCCACGCGCGGGTTCGGCGACTCCGACTTCAGCGAGGTGGCCGACATCGTCGCGGCCGCGTTGAAGGACGACTTCAGCGACGAGACGGCAGATGCGCTGCGCAGCCGGGTCACCGTCCTCGCCGAGAAGTACCCGCTCTACCCCCACCTCCTCGAGTCGAACGGAGCCGAGTGATGGCAGACCTGCTGCCCGAGCACCCCGACTTCCTCTGGCGCAACCCGGAGCCCAGGTCCTCCTACGACGTGGTCATCATCGGCGGCGGCGGACACGGCCTGGCGACGGCCTACTACCTGGCGAAGAACCACGGCATCACGAACGTCGCAGTCCTCGAGCGCGGCTGGCTCGCGGGCGGCAACATGGCGCGGAACACGACGATCATCCGGTCCAACTACCTGTGGGACGAGTCGGCGGCGATCTACGAGCACTCCCTCAAGCAGTGGGAGGTGCTCCCCGAGGAGCTCGACTACGACTTCCTCTTCAGCCAGCGCGGTGTGCTCAACCTCGCCCACACGCTGCAGGACGTACGCGACTCGGTGCGGCGCTGCGAGGCGAACCGCCTCAACGGGATCGACGCGGAGTGGCTCGACGCCGACCAGGTGAAGGAGGTCTGCCCGATCATCAACACCAGCGACAACATCCGCTACCCGGTGCTCGGCGCGACCTACCAGCCTCGTGCGGGCATCGCCAAGCACGACCACGTCGCCTGGGCGTTCGCGCGCAAGGCAGACGAGCTCGGCGTCGACCTCATCCAGGACTGCGAGGTGATCGGGTTCGTCAAGGACGGCAACCGGGTGGTCGGCGTGGAGACGAGCCGCGGCACGATCGCGGCCGGCAAGGTCGCGCTGTGCGCGGCCGGGCACTCCAGCGTCCTCGCCGAGATGGCCGGCTTCGACCTGCCGATCCAGTCCCACCCGCTCCAGGCGCTCGTCTCCGAGCTCCATCAGCCGGTCCACCCCACCGTGGTGATGTCGAACCACGTCCACGTCTACGTCTCCCAGGCCCACAAGGGCGAGCTGGTCATGGGTGCCGGCGTCGATACGTACAACGGCTACGGCCAGCGCGGCGGGTTCCACGTGATCGAGGAGCAGATGGCGGCCGCCGTCGAGCTGTTCCCGATCTTCGCCCGCGCACATCTGCTCAGGACCTGGGGTGGCATCGTCGACGTCACGCCGGACGCCTCGCCGGTCGTGAGCAAGACGCCGATCGACCAGCTCTACGTGAACTGTGGCTGGGGCACCGGCGGTTTCAAGGGCACGCCGGGTGCCGGCTGGACGATGGCGCACACGATCGCCCACGACGAGCCGCATGAGTACAACGCACCGTTCGCACTGGAGCGATTCAGCACCGGTGCCCTCATCGACGAGCACGGCGCAGCCGCCGTGGCCCACTGAAAGGAGCCGACGATGATTCTCATCAGCTGCCCCAACTGCGGGTCCCGCGACGAGACCGAGTTCCACTACGGCGGCCAGGCCCACGTCCCTTACCCGGAGGACCCGAACACTCTCAGTGACGAGGAATGGGGTCGCTACCTGTTCTACCGCGAGAACACCAAGGGCATCTTCGCCGAGCGCTGGGTCCACAGCTCCGGCTGCCGCAAGTGGTTCAACGTCCTTCGCGACACCGTCACCTACCGCATCGCCGCCGTCTACCGGGCCGGCGAACCGCGCCCCACTCTGGATGGAGACCCGCAGTGAGCACGACGTCGCACCGCCTCACGGACGGCGGCCGCATCGACCGATCGACCCGTCTCACCTTCAGCCTCGACGGCCAGGAGTACGCCGGCCACGCCGGTGACACCCTCGCCTCGGCACTGATCGCAAACGGCGTGCTCGAGTGCGGGCAGTCGCTGTACCGGCAGCGCCCGCGTGGAGTCATCGCCGCAGGGCTCGAGGAGTCGAACGCGCTGGTGAAGCTGAGGCGCCCGGGCGACTCGGTCACCGAGTCGATGATTCCCGCCACGACCGTCGAGCTCGTCGACGGTCTCGAGGCCGACTATCTCAGCGGTCTCGGCGAGCTCGACCCGGCCGACGACACCGCGATCTATGACAAGAAGTACGTCCATACCGACGTGCTCGTCATCGGCGCCGGTCCGACCGGGCTCACCGCGGCGCACACAGCGGCGGCATCCGGTGCCCGCGTGATCCTCGTAGACGACCAGCCCGAGCTCGGCGGGTCGCTGCTCTCCGCCCGCGACCTGAGCGTCGACGGCGTGGACACCGACACCTGGCTGCGCGGCGTCACCGAGGAGCTCGCCGCCGCTCCGGAGGTCACCGCCCTGACCCGGACCAACGCCTTCGGCAGCTACGACGCCAACTACGTGATCGCGCTCGAGAGCCGGCTGGACCACCTGGACGCCTCCGCCAAGGAGGCACTCACCGGTCTGTCGCGACAGCGCCTCTGGCACATCCGGGCACAGCAGGTCATCCTCGCCACCGGCGCGCACGAACGTCCCCTCGTGTTCGGCAACAACGACCGCCCCGGTGTGATGCTCGCCTCCGCGGTCCGCACCTACCTGAACCGGTACGGCGTGGCCGCAGGCGCGCGGGTCCTGCTCGCCACCACGAACGACAGCGCCTACGAGGTCGCTGCCGACCTGGCCGGCGCCGGAGTCGCCGTGGCGGCTGTCGTCGACGCTCGCACCGAGCAGTCGGAGGCAGCACGCCGCGCCGAAGCCGCCGGCATCCAGGTCGTCCTCGGCTCCGCCGTCCTCGACACCGACGGCGACCCGAGGGTCACGGCGGCCACGGTGTCGGCCGTCGACGCCGACGGCGTCGCGGTCGGAGAACGGCGCGACATCGCCTGCGACGTCGTTGCCGTCGCCGGCGGGTGGAGCCCTGTGGTGCACCTGCACAGCCAGCGGCAGGGCAAGGTCCGCTGGGACGAGAACCTGGCCGGCTTCGTCCCCGACGGCGAGGTCGCCGGCCAGCAGATCGTGGGATCGGCCCGAGGCAGCTACACCCTCGATGCGTGTCTCGCCGAGGGGCGGCATGCCGCGGCGACGGCACTCCTCGCCGCCGGTTTCATCGGCGAGGCCGAGGCCCCGACCGGGCCGCTTCCTGCGGCGACGGGTGACGGTACGACCCGGGCCCTGTGGCTCGCCGCCGAGGCGGGAGCTCCGCTCGACGATCTGGTCGACCACTTCGTCGACTTCCAGCGCGACCAGACCGTGCACGACGTACTGCGTGCGACCGGAGCCGGCATGCGCAGCGTCGAGCACATCAAGCGCTACACCTCCATCAGCACCGCCAACGACCAGGGCAAGACCTCCGGCGTCAACGCCATCGGAGTCATCGCGGCCGCGCTCAACGACGGTCGCAGCCCCGGTGAGATCGGCACGACCACGTACCGGGCTCCGTACGCTCCGGTCCCGTTCGTCGCGCTCGCGGGCCGCGAGCGGGGAGACCTGTTCGACCCGGCCCGGCTGACGTCGATCCACCCCTGGCACCTCGCGCACGGCGCCGAGATGGAGATCGTGGGGCAGTGGCTGCGGCCCTGGTACTACCCGCAGGACGACGAATCGATGGACGAGGCCGTGCTCCGCGAGTGTGCCGCGGTCCGCGAGTCCGTGGGCATGATGGACGCGACCACCCTGGGCAAGATCGAGGTGTGGGGGAGTGACGCCGGTGAGTTCCTCAACCGGATCTACACCAACGCCTTCAAGAAGCTCGCCCCCGGATCCGCGCGCTACGGCGTCATGTGCACGCCCGACGGGATGATCTTCGACGACGGCGTCACGCTCCGCATCGACGAGGGCCGCTACTTCATGACGACGACCACCGGAGGTGCCGCGAAGGTTTTCGACTGGCTCGAGGAGTGGCACCAGACCGAGTGGCCGACCCTGGATGTCAGCTTCACCTCGGTGACCGAGGAATGGGCCACCGTCGCCGTCGTCGGATCGAAGTCACGCGAGGTGATCGCCAAGATCGCTCCGGAGCTCGATGTCAGCAACGAGGCGTTCCCGTTCATGACGTTCCGCGAGACGACGCTCGCCTCGGGCATCCCGGCGCGGGTGTGCCGGATCTCGTTCTCCGGAGAGCTCGCCTTCGAGGTCAACGTCGAGACCTGGTTCGGACAGCAGGTGTGGGAGGAGATCCACGCCGCCGGCCAGGAGTGGACGATCACCCCGTACGGCACGGAGACCATGCACGTGCTCCGCGCGGAGAAGGGCTACCCGATCGTCGGCCAGGACACCGACGGCACGGTGACTCCCCAGGACGCGGGCATGGAGTGGATCGTCTCCAAGGCGAAGGACTTCGTCGGCAAGCGGTCCTACAACCGGGCCGACACCGCACGCACGGACCGCAAGCACCTCGTCTCGGTGCTGCCCGTCGACAAGTCCTTCAGGCTGCCCGAGGGCACCCAGCTGGTCGCATCCGGTACGCCGATCACCCCTGCCGATGGACCGGTGCCGATGCTCGGGCACGTGACCTCGAGCTACCACAGTGCCGCGCTCGGGCGCTCGTTCGCCCTGGCGCTCATCAAGGATGGCCGCAACCGCATAGGCCAGACCCTCGTCGCACCTGTCGGGGACCGACTGGTCGACGTCGTCGTCGCTGAAACCGTCCTCTATGACCCGGAAGGAAGCCGCCGCGATGGTTGAGACCACGATCGAGCCGCTCGACAAGTTGATATCCGCTCTGCGCGTCAGCCCGGCGCAGCACCTCCACGGCGACTTCGTCGACGCCGGCGTGTCGGGTGCCTTCGGGGTGCGGGTGCGTGAGGAGCAGTTCCTCACCATGGTGGGTCTGCGGGTGCCGATCGGCTCACCCGACCGGACGCTCCTGGCCCAGATCCTCGGCACCGAGCTCCCCGGACGATGCGGCGAGGTCGCCACCGGCCACGACGTCGTCGTCCTGTGGCTCTCGCCTGACGAGTACCTGGTGATCTCGCAGGGCGTCGCCGGCTCCACCCTGGTCTCCTACCTGCGCGCGGGCGTCTCCGAGGGCGCTGCGGTCGTCGACCTGTCGGCCAACCGCACCACCCTGCGGCTCGAAGGTCCCTCGGCGCGGGCGGTCCTCGAGAAGGGCTGTCCGCTCGACCTCTACCCGAGGGCGTTCACGACAGGCACGGCGGTCGCCAGCACCATCGGACGTGTACCGGTGATCCTCTGGAAGGTCGACACGGACTCCTACCGAATCCTGCCGCGTGCCTCGTACGCCGACCACCTGGGCCGCTGGCTGATCGACGCCATGGCCGAGTTCAAGGTCATCTCGACAAGCTCGATCCGGCGTCCGGGATCCGGCTGATGGCGCTGAGCGTGTTCGACATGTTCTCGGTCGGCATCGGACCGTCGTCCTCCCATACGGTCGGTCCGATGCGAGCGGCGGTGCAGTTCACCGATGCCCTGAAGGCGGGATCGTTGCTGGACGCCGTCGCCCGGGTAGAGGTGGAGCTGTTCGGTTCCCTTGGCGCCACCGGCCACGGCCACGGCTCCGACAAGGCGGTCATCCTCGGTCTCGAGGGAAACCGGCCCGAGAGCGTCGACACGGACAACGCCGACGCCCGTGTGGCCGAGGTCCGTGCCGCTCGACGCCTGCGGCTCTCCGGTGCCCGGGACATCGAGTTCGACGCCGACGACGTCGTCATGCACCGGACCCGCACCCTCCCCGCGCACCCGAACGGTATGAAGTTCCGGGCGTTCGACGCCACCACGGAGCTGCTGCTGGAGAGCACCTACTACTCGGTCGGCGGCGGCTTCGTCGTGGACGAGCAGGCGGCCGGCGCCGACCGGATCGTCGAGGACGCGACCCCGATCCCGTACCCGTTCACCACCGGAGCGGAGCTGCTCGCGGTGTGTGCCGAGTCGGGCAAGCGGATCAGCGACGTCATGCTGGCCAACGAGCTGGCGTGGCGTACGGAGGAGGAGGTGCGCGGTGAGCTGTTGCACATCTGGTCGGTCATGCAGGAGTGCGTGCACAACGGCTGCACCCGGGTCGAGCCCACCCTGCCCGGCGGGCTGAAGGTCCCGCGACGTGCTCCCGGCCTGTACGCCCACCTGCACTCCGTCACGGACGAGACCGACCCGCTCCGGGCGATGGACTGGGTCAATCTCTTCGCCCTGGCCGTCAACGAGGAGAACGCCTCGGGCGGACGGATCGTGACCGCGCCGACCAACGGGGCGGCGGGCATCGTCCCGGCCGTACTCCACTACTACGAGAAGTTCGCCCCCAGTGCCGACGAGGACGGGATCGTGCGGTTCCTCCTCGCCGCCGCCGCGATCGGGATCCTGTTCAAGATCAACGCGTCGATCTCCGGCGCCGAGGTCGGCTGTCAGGGCGAGGTCGGCTCGGCCTGCGCGATGGCGGCGGGTGCCCTGTGCGAAGTCCTCGGGGGCACCCCGGAGCAGGTCGAGAACGCGGCCGAGATCGGCATCGAGCACAACCTCGGGCTCACCTGCGACCCCGTCGGGGGCCTGGTGCAGATCCCGTGCATCGAGCGCAACGCCATCGCCAGCAACAAGGCCATCAATGCCGCCCGCATCGCCGCTCGCGGCGACGGCAGCCACCGGGTCTCCCTCGACGCCGCGATCAAGACCATGCGCGAGACCGGGGCCGACATGAAGATCAAGTACAAGGAGACCTCCCGCGGAGGCCTCGCCGTCAACGTCATCGAGTGCTGACGGGCCTCGCGAGAAGGAGAAGCCATGACCACCGCAGCAAAGATCGACGGCAAGCGCGTCGCTGCTGACCTGAAGTCCGGGCTCGCCGTGCGGGTGAAGGCACTGCACGAGGCCGGGATCGACCCGGGCCTCGGCACCATCCTCGTCGGTGACGACCCCGGCTCCCGTTCGTACGTCGCGGGCAAGCACCGCGACTGCGCGGAGGTGGGCATCGCCTCGATCCGGATCGAGCTCCCCGCCAGCGCATCGCAGGCCGAGATCGAGGCAGCGGTGCAACAGCTCAACGACGATCCGACGTGCACCGGTTTCATCGTCCAGCTGCCCCTGCCGCCCCACGTCGACACCCATCGGGTCCTGCAGCTCATCGACCCGGACAAGGATGCTGACGGGCTCCACCCCACGAACCTCGGCAAGCTGGTGCTCGGCACTCCTGCTCCGCTGCCGTGCACGCCGCGCGGGATCATCGAGCTCCTGAGGCAGCACGACGTACCGATCACCGGACAGCGGTTCTGCGTCATCGGCTGCGGCCTGACCGTCGGCCGGCCGCTCGGGCTCATGCTCACCCGCCCCACCGAGCACGCCACCGTCACGCTGTGCAACATCGAGACCCGTGACGTCGCCGCCCATGCCCGGGCCTCGGACGTCATCGTCGCGGCGGCGGGTGTGGCTCACCTGGTGAAGCCCGACTGGGTCAGCCCCGGCGCCACGGTCCTGTCCGTCGGGATCACCCGCACGATCGAAGGCATCCTGGGCGACGTCGATCCGAACGTGGACGTCGTCGCGGGCAAGCTGAGCGGTGCCACCGGCGGGGTCGGACCCATGACCCGTGCCATGCTGCTGACCAACATCGTCGAGATCGCCGAACAGCATCTGGCTGCCAGGGAGGCGATCGCCGGGGCGCTGACATGAGCGAGCGTCAGCGAGCGACCACAAGGCTCAGGCCGCCGCGCCCGTATGATGGCGCTTGCGCTACGGGCGTGGCGGCATGAGTGCCACGCAGCTGCTCACCGACGCAGATCGGCGTTGTCAGGTGATGGGCATCATCAACGTCACCCCCGACTCGTTCTCCGACGGCGGCCGGTTCCTCGACGTCGACGCCGCCGTACGCGGGGGCCTCGAGCTCATCCGCGACGGCGCCGATCTCCTCGATGTCGGCGGCGAGTCCACCCGGCCCGGTGCCCAGCGGGTCAGCGCGGCCGAGGAGATCGCCCGCGTGATCCCGGTGGTCGAGGCCCTGGCCCGGGAGGGGTTGCCGGTCTCGGTCGACACCATGCGCGCCTCGGTCGCCCAGCGAGCCGTGGAGGCCGGTGCCGTCATCGTGAACGACGTCTCCGGCGGGCTCGCCGATCCGAGGATGCTGCCGTTCCTGGCCGAGGCGGAGGTCACCTGCGTCCTGATGCACTGGCGCGCGCACTCCATGCGGATGGACGACTTCTGCTTCTACGACTCGGTCGTCGGCGACGTGTGCGCCGAGCTCCGCGGCCGGGTCGATGCCGCACTCGACGCCGGCGTACGTCCCGAGCGCATCATCCTCGATCCTGGTCTGGGGTTCGCGAAGAACAGCGCCCAGTCCTGGGAGCTGCTCTCGTCCCTCAGCACGCTGCGAGACCTCGGCTTCCCTCTCCTCGTCGGAGCCTCCCGCAAGCGGTTCCTCACCGAGGTGGCGACGTACGGCCGGCGTGACCCGGATGTCCCGGCCGACCGGGACGAGGCGTCGGACGCCGTGGCTGCCGTCGCTGCCGCGGGAGGCGCCTGGGGAGTGCGCGTGCACTCGGTGCCCGGTGCCGCTGCCGCCTCCAGGGTGGCCGCACGGCTGCATGGGTCCGCGGTCGCAGTCGACGTGGTCGGTGCCCGGGCAGGGCGGCGATGAGTCGTCGCTCGGCGGCCGTGACCGTACGGAGGCTGCTGCTCGGCGCCCGCTACGAGGTCCTGCCCACCGCGACGATCGAAGATGTCGTCACCAGGTCCCTCCCCGCCGGCCGAACCGTCACGGTGACCGCCTCCCCGGCCAAGGGGCTCGAGCGAACCGTGGATCTCTCCATCCGCCTTGCCGGACACGGCTACGAGGTCGTACCCCATCTCGCCGCACGCATGGTCTCGGGCCGGGGCGAGCTCGCCGACATCGTCGGCCGCCTGAAGGCGGCCGGCATCGGCAAGGTCTTCGTGCCCGCCGGCGACGCCGAGCGGCCCGGAGCGTTCCCCAGCGCGCTGGAGCTCCTCGAGGCGCTCGTCGATCTCGGCGACCCGTTCAGTCATGTCGGTGTCGCCGGCTATCCCGAGGACCATCCGACGATCATCCACGACCGGCTGGTCCAGGCAATGTGGGACAAGCGCCACCACGCCACCGAGATCGTCAGCAACCTCACCTTCGACCACAGGGCCCTGACCGACTGGGTACGCCGCGTCCGCGCCCGAGGGGTCACGACGCCGATCATCGTCGGGCTGCCCGGCCCGGTCGAGCGCGCCAAGCTCCTCACCATGGCGACCAAGATCGGGGTGGGGGAGTCGACGCGGTTCCTCGCCAAGAACAAGGGCATGCTCGCGCGCATCGCCGCGCCCGGCGGCTACTCGCCGGAGCGGTTCCTCACCCGTGCGGCGCCGGAGCTGGACGGGCCGGAGGCCGCTATCGCCGGCCTGCATCTGTTCACGTTCAACCAGGTCGCCGAGACCGAGGCCTGGCGACGCGACCTGCTGGCGCGCCTGGGCGGAGGACCGCAGTGACCGGCACCGGCCTCGACCTCGGCATCGAGGAGGTGGAGCGGCGGCTCCTCGCCCGCTGGCCCGAGGCCAGGATCGCCCCGTCCCTCGAGCGCATCCGGGCGGTGACGGACGCGCTCGGCCGGCCACAGCGTGACTACCGGTCGATCCACATCACCGGAACCAACGGCAAGACGAGCACCGCGCGGATGGTGGAGGCGATCCTGCTCGAGCTGGGATCGAGGGTCGGCCGGTTCACCAGCCCCCATCTCGCCGACATCCGGGAACGGATCAGCATCGGCGGCCGGCCGATCGCGCAGGACGGCTTCGTCCGGGCCTACCGCGACGTCCTTCCCGCGGCCGAGGCCGTGGACCGTGAGAGTCCCACTCCGCTGTCGTTCTTCGAGATGACGGTCGCCATGGCCTACCAGGCGTTCTCAACCGCGGCCATCGACGTCGCCGCGGTGGAGGTCGGGATGGGCGGCATGTGGGATGCGACCAACGTCATCGACGCTCCGGTCGCCGCGATCCTCCCCATCGGCCTCGACCATGTCGATCACCTGGGGCCGACGACGCTTGACATCGCGGCCGAGAAGGCCGGGATCATCAAGCCGGGTTCGCTGGCCGTCACGGCCCGGCAGACCCCGAATGTCGAGCAGCTCCTCCGGGCCCATGCCGACGCGCATCTCGCGAGGCTCATGGTCGAAGGCCGCCACTTCCGCCTGAGCGGCAGACGAGCGTTCGGTGATGGCCAGATCATCTCGGTCGACGGCCTCGCCGGTCACTATCCCGAGGTCCCGCTGTCACTTCACGGCCGCCACCAGGCGCACAACGCGGTGCTCGCCATCGCGAGCGTCGAAGCCCTCCTGGAAGACGTGATCCCGTTGGACGCACTGCGACGGGCGCTGGGCTCGGCCCGGTCGCCCGGGCGGCTGGAGGTGCTGCCCGGCACGCCCGCGGTGATCCTCGACGCGGCCCACAACCCCGACGGCGCCCGGGCCCTGGCCAGCGGTCTGTCCGACCTGGGCCGCCGGCCGACGGTCGCCGTGGTCGCCGCGATGGGCGACAAGGACTTCGACGGCATGCTTGCCGAGCTCGAGCCCGTGGTGTCGACGATGATCTGCACCCGGAACACCAGCCCGAGGTCGCTGTCGTCCCGCGACACGGCCGCCGCGGCCCGCGGGATTCTCGGGGCGGATCGGGTCGTCGAGATCGACGACCTCGCCGACGCCCTCCTCGAGGCCGCCAGAACGGCCTCGGCTCTCTCCGAGGAGGGTGGAGACCCGGCTCAGGTGCTGGTCACGGGCTCTGTCGTCACCGTGGGGGAAGCGCGCCGCCTGTTGGGCATGTGAGGCGGTCCTGCCCCTGGCCGATGTGGCCAGGGGCAGGACCGTCCGGCCGCCCGGTGGCGTCAGTGCACCATGCCGTGCGGGTCGATGACGTACTTGGTGGCCGCGCCCTGATCGAACGCGGCGTAGCTCTCCGGCGCCTCGTCGAGGCTGATGGCCTTCGCATTGACGGCGTCGGCGATGTGAGCCTTGTCGGCGAGGATCAGGTTCATCAGCTGGCGGTTGTACTGCTTGACGGGGCACTGGCCGGTCACGAAGGTGTGCGACTTGGCCCAGCCCAGTCCGAGCCGGACGCCGATCTGCCCCTGCTTGGCCGCATCGTCGACGGCGCCGGGGTCGCCGGTGACGTACAGACCGGGGATGCCGAGGGAGGCGCCGGCGCGCGCCACGTCCATGATGTCGTTGAGGACGGTGGCGGGCTGCTCGGCGGCATCTCGGCCGTGGCCGCGGGCCTCGAACCCGACCGCGTCGATCGCCGCATCCACCTCCGGCTCGCCGAGGATGTCCGCGATGATGTCCGCCAGCGCGTCGCCGGAGGACAGGTCCGCGGTCGCGCAGCCGAAGCTGGCGGCCTGCTCGAGCCGGTCCGCGTTCATGTCGCCGACGATGACAGTGGCGGCACCGAGCAGCTGCGCCGAGTACGCCGCGGCGAGCCCGACCGGGCCTGCGCCGGCCACGTACACCGTCGACCCGGTGGTGACGCCTGCGGTGTAGGCACCGTGGTAGCCGGTCGGGAAGATGTCGGAGAGCATCGTCAGGTCGAGGATCTTCTCCAGGGCCTGGTCCCGGTCGGGGAACTTCAGCAGGTTGAAGTCGGCGAACGGGACCATGACGTACTCCGCCTGGCCACCGATCCAGCCACCCATGTCCACATAGCCGTACGCCGCGCCGGCCCGCGCCGGGTTCACGTTGAGGCAGATGCCGGTCTTGCCCTCGTTGCACATACGACAACGACCGCACGCGATGTTGAACGGGACCGAGCAGATGTCGCCCACCTCGTGGAAGAGGACGTCGTCGCCGATCTCGACGATCTCGCCGGTGATCTCGTGGCCGAGCGTCTGACCCACGGCGGCGGTCGTCCGGCCGCGCACCATGTGCTGGTCGCTGCCGCAGATGTTGCTGGTCACGAGCTTGAGGATCACCGCGTGCGGCGCGGCGCGCTTGATGCCCAGGCCGCTGACGACGTCCTCGGGGAGCTCCAGCTTCGGGTACTCGATGGACTCGACGGCCACCTCGCCCGGCCCCTTGTAGACGACGACTCTGTTGTCTGCCATGGCGTCTCTTCTTCCTGCCCCGGATGGGGGCGTCCGGCATGCTCGGTTGCGGGGATGTTTCTCATAGCGAAACAAGAGCGCTATATGAAACAAACTAGACCGTTGACGGTGTCGGCATCAAGACCCTGTTTCGACCGATTTCGGGGCTCGTGCGGAGGCGTCTGATCGCTCGCCCCGCGGCTACCCGGCAGTAGGGGGCAAGGAGGCGGACCTGACGAGGAGGCATACTGTTTCAGCATGAGCAACACGAGCGAAACACGGAGTACGACCGTTCACTCGGTTGACCGAGCGATCTCCATCCTCCAGGTGCTCGCCCGTCGGGGGGCTGTCGGAGTCACGCCGATCTCCGAGGAACTGGGGGTGCACAAGTCCACGGTCTTCCGTTTGCTGGCCACCCTCGAGGCGCGCGGGCTCGTGGAGCAGAACGCGAGTCGGGGGCACTATCAGCTCGGCTATGGCGTCATCCAGCTGGCCGCCGGCGCGACCCGCAAGCACGACATCTCGGTCACGAGTCGCCCTATCTGCATGGCGCTGGCCGACGCGGTCGGCGAGACCGTCAACATCGTCATCAACGACGGAGAGGAGGCCATCACGATCGACCAGGTGATCGGGACTGCCGAGATCACGTCGGTGAACTGGGTCGGCCAGCGCAGCCCCCTGCACACCACTGCTTCCGGCAAGGTCTTCCTGGCGACCATGTCGCCGGAGGACCGTCGGGAGATTCTCGAAGGTGGGCTGGAGCGCTACACCGAGGAGACCGTGATCGAACCGGCCGAGCTCGAGGAGCAGCTCGCCGAGGTCAGGAAGCTGGGCTACGCCTACTCCGTCGACGAGCACGAGATCGGCCTCGCCGGGGTGGCTGCGCCGATCCGTTCCCTGGGTGGTGGGGTGATCGCCGCGGTGGTGGCCTCGGGCCCGTCGTTCCGCATCACGTCCGAGAAGGTGCCCGAGCTGGCCGAGCATGTGCTTGCCGCCGCCGCGGCCATCTCTGAGCGGAACGGCTTCCCCAAGGCCGAGTGATCCGCGCCTGCCGAGGCGACGTATCGGCACCCTCGAAGTGGCCCGCATGCCTCGTGCATGCGGGCCACTTCGCGTACGTCGTGAAGCCCGTGTAAATCCTGCGGGCGAATCCAGATCGACCCGTTGACAGCGTCTTCTTTGGCGCGGCAGAATCGTTTCACGCTACGCAGTAGTTGTGCAGAGTGAAACAACCGTCGTCTGACGGACCGCCGTATCTGAACCCGGAATCTGCCCGGTTTGAGCGTGGGAGACATCAACGTGACGCGTATGAGCATCGAAACGACGCCGCTGGAGCTGGCGTCCCTGGCGGACAGGCGAGCAACCGGCTACGGCCTGGAGGCGCCGTTCTACACCAGCTCGGAGATCTACGAGCAGGATCTCGACGTCATCTTCGGTCGGCACTGGATCTTCGCCGTCGCCGAGGCGGAGATCCCGGACCCGGGTGACTACGTCACCATCGATGTGGGCGCCCACTCGGTGATCGTCGTTCGTGACGACGACGAGAACGTTCGCGCCTTCAGGAACGTGTGCCGGCATCGTGGCTCACGACTGCTCGAGTCCGCGTGCGGCTCGATCGGCAACATCGTGTGTCCCTACCACCAGTGGACCTACCGGGTCGACGGCAGCCTCATCTTCGCCGAGTCGCAGGCAGGCACCTTCGAGTACGACAAGTTCGGGCTCAAGCCGGTGAACGTCCGTGCGGTCGGCGGCCTGGTCTTCCTCTGCCTGTCGGACGAGCCGCCGACCGACTTCGACGAGGTCAGCGAGTTCATCGAGCCCTACCTGAAGCCATACTCGCTCGCCTCGGCGAAGGTCGCCCACCAGACCGACATCGTCGAGGAGGGCAACTGGAAGCTGGTGATGGAGAACAACCGGGAGTGCCACCACTGCGACGCCTCCCACCCGGAGCTGGTGACGGCGTACTTCCCGATCAGCCGCTACGAAGCCGCAGACGTGCCACCGCGCATGCAGTCGGTCTTCGAGCGCTATCAGGAGGCGCAGACGGAGCTGGAGAAGGCCCGCGACGCGATCGGCTTCCCGTACGAGGAACGCTGCGAGCTCGAAGGTCGTGCGACGGCGTTCCAGCTCTCGCACCTGCCGCTCGACGGCGCCGGGGCCTCGTTCGGTCCTGACGGGCAGCAGCTCTGCGCGAAGCTGATGGGCTCCATCGAGGACCCCAGGTTCGGAGACCTGTCGCTGCACATGCAGCCCAACTCGTGGTTCCACTTCCTCGGTGACCACGCCGTCGTCTTCTCGGTGATCCCGCTGGCGGTCGACCGGACGCTGGTCCGGACGACCTGGTTGGTGAACCCGGAGGCTGTCGAAGGAGTCGACTACTCGGTCGAGTCGCTCACCTCCGTCTGGCGTGCCACCAACGACCAGGACCGCGCCCTGGTCGAGGGCACGCAGCGAGGAGTGGCGGACCCGGGCTACGTACCTGGTCCGTACTCCGAGGTCGAGGGTGAAGTCGACGCCTTCGTCACCTGGTACGTCCAACGCATCCAAGCCAGTGCCTAGCCGGAGCTCGGGAGGAAATATGACCATCATGGAGACCGACATCCCCAAGGTGTCGGAGCCCAACTCGTTCGGTCTGCAGAACGGCCGCCCGGCGCCCGTGCGCAGTCGGCGGATGCTGGAGCCCTGCTGGGCCGAGAGCGACGTGATGGACCTGGTGTGCAGCCAGGTTCTGGCGGTCACCCATGACGTGAAGACCTTCGTCTTCACGACCCCCGAGCGACGCCCCTTCGACTTCGAGGCGGGCCAGTTCATCACCATCCGGGTCGAGATCGACGGCGAGCTGCTGACCCGTTGCTACACGATCGCCTCGCCGCCGACCAGGCCCGACCGGCTGGCCATCACGGTCAAGCGGGTCCCCGACGGTGTGGTCTCGAACTGGCTCCACGACAACCTCGAGCCCGGGGCCTGGATCTCGATGCACGCCCCGGCGGGTGCGTTCGTCCTGCCGGAGGAGGACGCGCCGAAGTACCTCTTCCTCTCGGCCGGCAGCGGCATCACCCCCGTGCTGTCGATGACGAGGACGCTGTACGACCTCGGCTCCGAGGCGGACATCCTCTTCGTGCACAGTGCGCGTACGCCGGCAGACATCATCTACCGCGGCGAGCTCGAGGCGATGGCACGCCTGATGCCCAACCTGCGAGTGGTGGAGATCTGCGAGGGCGATGCCCCCGCCGAGCGCTGGATGGGGCTGCAGGGACGCATCTCCAAGCCTGTCCTCGAGATCCTGGCCCCGGACCTCAACGAGCGTGAGACGTTCATCTGCGGTCCGGCGGGCTACATGGCGGCGGCGAAGTCGCTGCTCGAAGAGCTCGACTACGACATGGAGAAGTACCACGAGGAGAGCTTCGACTTCGGTGCTCCCGCGGTCCCTGCTCCGGCGACGGCACCGCCCGTCGAGCAGGATTCCGAGGCGGAGGCCGGAGCCGGGTTCTCGGTCGAGTTCGCGCGCAGCGGCCGGATGATCACCTGTGGCCCGGACGAGACGATCCTGGAGGCCGCGACGGCGGCCGGCATGCGGCCGATGGCGGCCTGCGGTCAGGGTATGTGCGGGACCTGCAAGGTGTCGATGCTCTCCGGGGAGGTCGACATGCAGCACAACGGCGGCATCCGGCCCAAGGAGATCGCCAACCAGAAGGTGCTGATCTGCTGCTCGAAGCCTCTGGGTGACATCCAGCTGGACTGTTGAGGAGGCGTCAGAGAACCTGGCGGATCTCGCGCTCGAAGCTGCCGATGTGCTCGAGGGTGAGCTTCTCGGCGCGGTCGGCATCACCGTCTGCGACCGCGTTGAGGAGCTGTGCCTGCTCGAGGACGTGGTGGGCCAGGTCGGGCAGACGATCGATCACCATCCACCAGATCCTGAGGGCGAGGTTGTCGTACCTGATCAGGATGTCCTCGAGGTGGGCGTTGCCGCTCGACTGGTAGATCAGGCCGTGCGCCGCCTTGTCGACGCGCATCAGGGAGGTGCGATCTCCGTCGCCCAGCTTGCCCTCGCCGATCTGGGCCGCGAGGTCGCGCATCTGCTCGCGTTGCTGTGTCGTCGCGCGTTCCGCGGCCGCGCGGGCGGCGTACGGGGCGAGCTGGCGGCGGATCTCGGTGATCGCGCTGAGCTCGGTCGCGTCGATGGTCGTGGCGAAGGTGCCGCGGCGCGGAAAGGAGTGGACCAGATGGTCGGCCTCGAGCCGTTTGATCGCTTCCCGGACAGGAGTACGCCCCATGCCGATCGCTTCTGCGATCTGGCCGTCGTTGATCGGCGCCCCCGGGCGGATGTCGAGCATCACCAGGCGCTCGCGGATGTAGCGGTAGGCCTGGTCGGCGAGCGAGGTGGCGGGGGGATTCGCCGTTGCCGCCAGAATCTCGTCAACTGTCATTGAGTTCTTTCCCCACTTGTCGGCTCTGGCTCGGTGGCGTCAGATCGTCTGCCGCTTTTACCATCTTAGTCTGATACATCAGTTACATCGCAACGGCGTGCCGCGGTGATCATCGACCCTTGCTAGTGTGATGCATCACAGATAGGCTAACTAGTATATCAGCGTCTGGCCGCGTAGCGCCCCACTGTCGTGCCGCCACCCGGAGCCTCTCTGGCACCGACAGATGCTGCTCATCCCAAGAGCTCTTGATCGGAGTGCGTCATGAGATCCTCTGCACGTCGCGGAGACCTTTCCCCGGTAGCGCCGCGCCACAGATCCGTCGGCCAGAACGGAAGCCCGACCCATCCGGCCCTCGACTGTCCTCCCGAGGAGCCCGCCAAGGATGCCGGTGGCCTCGATCGCGTCGTCTTCGGGGTGACCGCGGTCATCGCGATCGGCTTCCTGGTGTGGGGATTCGTCAGCACGGAGTCGCTGGCTTCGGTCTCAGGGAAGTCGTTGTCCTGGGTGATGGCCAACCTGGGCTGGCTCTTCGTCACCGCGGCATCGACTTTCGTCGGCTTCGTACTGTGGCTTGCCTTCGGCAAGTTCGGGAACATCCCGCTCGGCAGGGACGGCGAGGAACCCGAGTTCCGTACGGTCTCGTGGATCACGATGATGTTCAGCGCCGGAATGGGGATCGGCCTGATCTTCTACGGCGTCAGCGAGCCGGTCAGCCACTTCGTCGCACCTCCGCCGGGCGCTGTCGGCGATGGTCAGTCCGAGAGGATCCAGACGGCCATGGCCACCACCCTCTTCCACTGGGGAATCCACCCCTGGGCGATCTACGCCCTGGTGGGGCTGGCGATCGCCTACAGCGTCTTCCGCAAGGGCCGCGGCCTGCTCATCAGCTCGGTGTTCGAGCCCATTCTCGGGCGTCACGCCCATGGCGCCGGCGGCAAGGTCATCGACATGCTCGCGATCTTCGCGACGCTCTTCGGGTCGGCCGCGTCGCTGGGCCTGGGGGCGCTCCAGATCCGCAGCGGCCTGGAGATCGTCGGCGGCCTCGGCCCGACGGGCAACGGGATCCTGGTCGCGATCATCGCCGTCCTCACGGTCGGGTTCGTCTTCTCCGCGGTCTCCGGCGTCGCCAAGGGCATCCAGTGGCTCTCGAACATCAACATGGTGCTCGCCGTCGGGCTGGCCCTGTTCGTCTTCGTCGCCGGTCCGACCGTGTTCATCCTCAGCCTGGTCCCGACAACTGTCGGAAGCTACTTCCAAGAGGTTGCGATGATGTCGGCGCGAACCTCGGCCGAAGGGTCTGAGACCGCCACCTGGTTGTCGGGCTGGACGGTCTTCTACTGGGCCTGGTGGCTCTCGTGGACGCCGTTCGTCGGGATGTTCATCGCGCGGATCTCGCGGGGCCGCACCATTCGTCAGTTCGTGACGGGCGTGCTCCTCGTCCCGTCCCTGGTCAGCCTGGCCTGGTTCGCGATCTTCGGAGGGGCGGCTCTCGACCTGCAGCTGGGTGGCGTGGACATCGCGGGCGCGGGCGGCGTCGAGACCCAGCTGTTCACGACCCTGGAGTCGTTCCCGCTCGCGACGGTGGCAAGCGTCGTGGTCATGATCCTGGTCGCGCTCTTCTTCATCTCGGGAGCGGACGCCGCATCGATCGTCATGGCCACGCTCTCCGAGCGCGGATCCATCGAACCGAGCAGGCCGACGGTGATCTTCTGGGGTGTCGCCACCGGCGCGGTCGCTGCCGTGATGCTGCTGGTCGGCGGTTCCGACGCGTTGAGCGGACTGCAGACCATCACCATCGTCGCGGCGGTCCCGTTCGTCGTCGTCATGGTCGGGCTGTGCGTATCGCTGGTGAAGGACCTTCGAGAGGACCCACTCGTGGTGCGTGCCCAGTACGCCTCCAAAGCCGTCGAGCAGGCCGTTGTCTACGGGGTCTCGGAGCACGGTGACGACTTCGTCATCCGGGTCTCCCGTGATCCCGAGGCGCCTGCCGACGAATCGGCTGACGAATCGGCCGATGACGAGGAGGCCGAGCTGCCCAGGTCGGCCAGCTAGCTCGAGTCGGGAAGGGAACGGGTGTGGTGAAGCGAGACGCGGACGGCGCGTACTCCGTGGAAGGGCCGGTGGAGGCACTCAGTGTCACCGAGCCGAAGACCTGGGCAGCCGGCATACCGGCGGTGCGGAAGGCGATCGAGTATTCGCTGACTCAGACATCGGTGCGGCGTACGGCGTTGACACTGTTGAACCTCAACCAGGCCGACGGGATGGACTGCCCGGGGTGTGCGTGGCCCGAGCCGGGTCACCGGCACCGGAACGAGTACTGCGAGAACGGTGCGAAGCACATCGCCGACGAGGCGACCTCGCGCCGGGTGACGCGCGAGTTCTTCGCGCGTCACCCGGTCTCGGAGCTGGACGGGAAGTCGGACTACTGGCTCAACCAGCAGGGCCGGCTGACGGAGCCGATGGTCAAGCGGCCAGGTGCGACGCACTATGAGCCGATCACCTGGGAGGATGCGTTCCACACCATCGCTCAGGAGCTCACCGGTCTGGACTCTCCCGACGAGGCGATGTTCTACGTCTCGGGCAGGCTCAACAACGAGGCCGCGTTCCTGCTCCAGCTCTTCGCCCGCGCGTTCGGCACGAACAACCTGCCCGACTGCTCGAACATGTGTCATGAGTCGAGCGGCTCGGCGCTCAGCGAGACGCTGGGGATCGGCAAGGGCAGCGTCCAGCTCGAGGACATCTACAACGCGGACCTGGTGTTCGTGGTCGGCCAGAACCCGGGCACGAACCATCCGCGGATGCTCTCCGCGCTGGAGGAGACGAAACAGCGGGGCGGCAAGGTGATCGCGGTCAACACCCTTCCCGAGGCGGGACTGATGCGGTTCAAGAACCCGCAGAAGGCCCGCGGAGTGGTGGGCCGGGGCACCCAGATCGCGGATCGGTTCCTGCAGATCCGCCCCGGCGGCGACCTCGCGCTGTTCCAGATGCTCAACCGTCGCCTGCTCGAGACCGACCGGGCCGAGGGTGGCGGAGTGCTGGACTGGGAGTACATCGCGGAGTACACGACCGGGTTCTATGCCTTCGCCGAGCACGCCCGCACGATCACCTGGGAGGCGGCGCTCGAGGCGACCGGCCTGACCCGCGAGGAGATCGAGGCGGTCCACGAGCAGGTGCTGGCCAGTCGCTCGGTCATCGTCTGCTGGGCGATGGGGCTGACCCAGCACAAGCACGGCGTGCCGACGATCCGCGAGGTGGTCAACTTCCTCATGCTGCGGGGCAACATCGGTAAGCCCGGGGCCGGGGTCTGCCCGGTCCGCGGTCACTCCAATGTGCAGGGCGACCGGACGATGGGGATCTGGGAGAAGATGCCCGACTCCTTCCTGGACGCACTGGGTGCCGAGTTCAGGTTCGACCCACCGCGCAGGCACGGGTACGACTCGGTGGACGGCGTCCGGGCGATGCGGGACGGGAAGGCGAAGGTCTTCGTCGGTGTCGCCGGCAACTTCGTCCGGGCGATCTCGGACAGCGACGTCGCCGAGGCCGCGTTGAGGAACTGCCGCTTGACGGTCCAGGTCTCCACCAAGCTGAACCGCTCGCACACGGTGGTCGGGGAGACCGCGCTGATCCTGCCCACGCTGGGCCGCAGCGACATCGACGTCCAGTCGAGTGGTGAGCAGTTCGTCACCGTCGAGGACTCGATGAGCTCCGTGCACGCCACCCGCGGCAAGCTCCAGCCCGCCTCGGAGCATCTCTTCAGCGAGGTCGCGATCATCTCGCGCCTGGCCCACGCCACGATCGGCAGCCGGTACGGCATCCGCTGGGCGGGCTTCGAGGCCGACTACGGCCGGATCCGCGATCGGATCGCACGAGTGGTGCCCGGGTTCGAGGACTTCAACGAGCGGATCAAGGATCCGACCGGGTTCGTTCTCCCGAACCCGGTCAACTCCGGTGTCTATCGCACGCCGAGCGGCAAGGCCGTCTTCACGCGCAACGATCTGACGTGGTTGCAGGCCCCGCCGGGCCATCTGATCCTGCAGACGCTGCGCTCGCACGATCAGTGGAACACCGTCCCGTACGCCATGGACGACCGTTACCGCGGCATCCACAACGCCCGCCGCATCGTGATGGTCCACCCGGCCGACATCGCCGAGCTCGGTCTGGCCGACCGTGACCGCGTCGACATCGTCGGCGTCTGGGAGGACGGTGTCGAGCGCCGAGCCCCGGGGTTCACCCTGGTCGCCTATCCGGCGAGCCGGGGTTCGGCGGCTGCGTACTATCCGGAGACCAACGTGCTCGTACCGCTCGACAGCGTCGCCGAGGGCAGCAACACCCCGACCTCCAAGGGCGTCGTGGTGCGCTTGGAGATCGCCGCATCGGCAGAGGGGGAGAACCACCTGCGGTAGGAGGTGCCGTCGCGGAGTCACGGTGTCCTCTCGGCTGACGTGGGAGTGGCCGAAGTCGGCAGGGTGTGCGTGTGTGCCGCGGCCGCAGCGCCCGCGTCGGCCAGGGTGCCCCGGGCGACCCGGTGGCGCCCCATGATCACGGCCATCGCGACGCCGGCGAGACTGAACACCGCCATCACCCAGGACGCGGCGGCAAGGCCGGAGGACAGGGCATCGACGTTGGACCGGCCCTCTGCGGTCTGGCTGGCGATGACGTTGCCATAGATCGTCGCAGCCAGGGCCGTGGCCACGGCCGCGCCGACATAGCGTGCCATGTTGGAGACACCCGAGGCCGCCCCGACCTGGGCTGCCGAGACGCACGCAGTCGAGGCCGACGTCGCGGGCCCGTTGGACAGGCCCATCCCGACCGCCGCCGCGACGAGCGGCAGCACGAACGCGCCGTACCCCCACGAGCCCTCGACGAAGCCGATCCAACCGAAGCCGATCGCCGTGATCGCAAAGCCGGCTCCGACCACTGGGCGACCGCCGAACCGTGCCGCAACACGTGGCACCAGGGGAGCGACCGCGACGAGGCCGACGGTGGCCGGAAGGGTCGCCAGGCCTGCTTGCAGCGAGCTGAGCCCGAGCGTGCTCGGGTCTTGGAAGTAGAGGCTCACCAGGTACATCAGCGCGTTGATGGTGCCGGCGCCGATGAGGATGGCGATCGTGGATGCGACCAGGACCCTGTTGCGAAGCAGGGCCAGATCGAGCATGGGGACGGCGACCCGCTTCTCCACCGCGACGAAGGCGAATCCCGATACCACGGCCACTGCCAGGCACCCGAGCGTGGCCAACGACGTCCACCCCCAGTCACTGCCCTCACTGAGCGCCAGGATGATCGGGGTGAGGGTGGCAGCGACCAGCACGCTGCCGGCGACGTCGATCGAACGCGGCCGGTCCTCGTCGCGGGACTCGGTCACCATGCGTGCGATCATCGCCATGCACACCGCCGCGACGCCGGCGTCGAGCCAGAACAGTCCCTGCCAGCTCGTCAGCTCGACCAGGACACCGCCGAGCAGCGGCCCGGCCGCAGCACCCACGCCTGCCGCCGCGCCCCAGAGCGAGACCGCCCGTAGCTTGCCGTCTTCAGGTGTGCCGACCGTCAGCAGGCTGAGGCCACAGGCCAGGATCGTCGCGCCGGATGCTCCCTGGATGCACCGCCCGGCGATGACGGCTGCACCCGAGTCGGAGATGGCGATCAGCACGCACGAGGCGATGAACAGCAGCAGACCGAGCTGGAAGATGCGCTTCCTGCCGAACACGTCGCCCAGCGAGCCGGAGGTCACGATGGTCGCGGCACCCACCAGCGAGTAGCCCGTGACGGCCCACTGCAGCGTGGTGACATCCATGCCGGTATCTGCGCTGATGGCGGGGAGCAGGATGCTCACCGCCGACGTATTGGCGTTGACCACCAGAGTCGACAGACAGGTGACGACGAGGACACCACCTGCTCGGTTTGCCACCTCGGTGCTGCTCATCGGAACCCCTCACCTTCGTCAGGACGACTGCGGGACGCCATGCGTCAACCACAGGAACCACGGTGGCCGCCTCTGTGGGCCGAGTCCTCCCCCAGTAGGGATGATCCCGACCCGGCCGGCCCTGCCTGACGTACGAAGCTCGTCGTCATCCCCGAGCGGGATCGACGCGTGCCATGACCGGGGTGGCGAGGACTCCGTGGATCAGCACCGAGGCGACGATGGTGAAGGCGACCGTCGACCACAGCCAGTCCTGCGCCAGCGCATCGTCCTGCCCGGCGGCGTAGGCGAGGTAGTAGACGGAACCGACCCCGCGGACGCCGAAGAACGCCGTGGCCCAGCGTTGGTGCCGGGTCAGAGGCGAGGTGCGATCTCCTCGGCCCGGCCACGGCGCCAGGGCAAGGATCCCCGCCGCTGGACGGACCACCAGGATCAGCGCGAGCCCGATGGTGATCCCGCGCCAGTCGAGAGCCTCGAGCAGGCCTCGCGTGAGCGCGATCCCGAGAACGAGGAGTACGAAGAGGGTCAGCAGGCGCTCGAGCCGCTCGGCGACCTCGTGCATGGCTGCGTGGTAGTCGTGTGAGCGCTCGGCCGAACGGAAGGCCATGGCGCAGACGAAGACGGACAGGAACCCGTAGCCGCCGAGAGCCTCGCCGACGCCGTACGACCCGATCAGTGCCGCAAGCGCGAGCAGCGACTCGCCCCGTTCGGCCACGCGCAGGGACCGGCTGCTGGACCGGAACGCGATGTAGGCGAGGACCTTCCCCACCACCAGCCCGGCGAGGACACCGATCACGATCTTGCCCACGAGGTAGAAGCCGACCCATTCCAGGGCCCAGTTCGAGACGGCTCCTTCGGTGGCGAGCAGGATCGCGACGTACACGAACGGGAAGGCGAGGCCGTCGTTCAAACCCGCCTCCGAGGTGAGGGTGAACCGGAGCTCGTCGCGCTCGTCGACCTCGTGGTCCCCGGTCTGCGGGCCGGCCACCTGGACGTCGGAGGCGAGCACCGGGTCGGTGGGCGCCAGCGCCGCGCCCAGGAGTATCGCCACGGCCGGTGCCAGTCCGGCTGCCCACCCGAGAACCGCGATGGCGGCGATGGTGATCGGCATCCCGATGGCCAGCAGCCGCCAGGTGGACGACCACCGGCGCCAGGTCCTCGGACTTCGGAGCTCGAGCGGCCGGTCCAGCGCCAGGCCGACCCCCATCAGCGCCACGATGATGACCAGCTCGGTGGCGTGCTCGATCGCGACCCGGTTGGCCTGCGGGTCCAGCGGCAGGCCGTCGGGGAGCGGCGTGAGCCCGATCAGCATCCCGACCCCGACCAGCACCATCGGCGCCGAGATCGCCCACCGGTTGAGGAGGTCGGGAAGCACGATGGCCAGCAGCAGGCTGGCGCCGATCACCATGTAGGCAAGGTCGGCAGTCATAGCTACGTCGCCCCGATTCGTCGCATTGCAGGTCCAGCACGGCCAGCTCCCTGAACCAGGTTACGTTCGAACCAACCGACTCGCAGAGCATGCGAGGTCGCGTCGGGGGTTACCGGTCGAGCCATGAGTGAAGAGCAGCTTCAGCCGGAGGACACCCTCGACGACCGCGGTGTCGACGATGTCCTGGACGAGGGCTATTCGCCGCCCGAGCGGCCGCGGGGTGTCACCGCGAAGGGTGTGACGCCGCGGGAGGAGATCGAGGGGGAGACCATCGACGAACGACGCGCTCAGGAGGAGCCGGAGGTCTGGGAGGAGGCCGAGGCGGAGGCTGACGCGGACATCTTGGACGGCCCCGTGACCGGCGAGGTGGGCGAGGCACGCGCCGGTCGGCTCACCAGTCCCGACGAGGGTGTGCGTGAGGACGACGAGGGGAAGCTCATCGGACACGACGAAGGGATCGACGGTGCCGGCGCCTCGGCTGAGGAAGCGGCCGTGCACATCGTCGAGGAGCCTCCTGACTGAGACTGAGTCCGCGCGTTCGGGGGTACCGGTGAGTGGCCGGATCCCTTTCAGCGCAGAGGAGAGCTGCCGTGTCCGAAGACGTGACCGACCTGATCATGCAGGACCACCGTGAGGTGGAGAGCCTGTTCGAGAAGCTTCAGCGAGATCCAGAGGTACGAGCCGGGCTGACCCCGATCTTGGTGACGCTCCTGGCCGCACACAGCCGCGCCGAGGAGGCCGAGGTCTACCCGGTCGCCCGGGACGAGGCGGGTGAGGCGGAGGACGTCGCGCACAGTCAGGAGGAGCACCTGCTGGCGGACCGCCTCCTTGCCGAGCTCAGCGAGTGCGACCCCTACTCGGCGGAGTACGGCGACAAGCTGGCAGAGGTGGTGGAGGCGGTCTCCCATCACATCGAGGAGGAGGAGAGCACCGTGCTGCCCGGCATTCGCGACCGTCTCGACGACGCCCGCCGCGCCGAGCTGGGCAAGGCCTTCCTGAAGAGCCGGCAGGAGCACCTCGGCGACATGCCCCAGGACATCACCCGGGACGAGCTGCGCCGCCAGGCCGCCAACGCCGACATCCCCGTCGGGGACAAGGGCAAGGAAGACCTGCGGCGTACGCTCGATCAGCACGCCGACAGTTGACGCGCAACCGCCGAAGCCGTCAGGTCCCCGCCATGATCAGGCAGGACGCGATCGCGTGACCGATGACGCGGCCGGTCTGGTCGGTGATCTCGGCTTCGGCGGTCGCGGCGCGGCGTCCGATGGTAACGACGCGTCCCACGCAGGTGAGGGTGCCGCTGTCGAGCGTGGCCGCGCGGGTGAACTTGATGGTCAGGTCGAGCGAGGTGTAGCCGGTGCCGGCCTTCAGCTTGGTGTGGACCGCGCACCCCAGAGCCGAGTCGGCGAGGGTCGCCAGGATGCCGCCGTGCACGGTGCCGATCGGGTTGTAGTGCCATTCCTCGGGCGTGAGCTCGAAGACGGCCCGACCGTCGCTGACCTCGACCAAGGCCATGCCGAGGGTCGCGTTGATCGGTGGCGGCGGTAGCTCGCTGTCGCCCAGCTGCTTGAAGAAGTCGAGCCCGTCGAGCTCCCTGGCCGCGGTGGCGAAGAGCTGTGGGTCGGCCCATGAGTAGGTGCGTTCGCGCACCGCTCGGGACTGCTCGGAGGTCGTGCTCTGGGTCGTGTTCTGGGTCATGGCGGCTCAGATCCGCTCGATGATCGTGGCGTTCGCCAGACCGCCGGCCTCGCACATGACCTGCAGCCCGTAGCGGCCGCCGGTCTGCTCGAGGTTGTTCAGGAGCGTGGTCATCAGCCGGGCGCCGGACCCGCCCAGCGGGTGCCCGATGGCGATGGCGCCGCCGTTGATGTTGACCTTGGCGAGGTCGGCACCGGTCTCCTTCTGCCAGGCGAGCACGACGGAGGCGAATGCCTCGTTGACCTCGAAGGCGTCGATGTCATCGATCGAGAGTCCGGCGCGGGCCAGCACCTTCTGGGTGGCCGGGATGATGCCGGTGAGCATGAAGATCGGGTCGTCGCCCGCGACCGCGAAGGAGTGGACCCGCGCCCTCGGGGTCAGGCCGAGGCGTGCGGCGGCCTCCTCGGAGGCGACCAGGAGCGCGGCTGAGCCGTCGTTGATGGGGGAGCTGTTGCCGGCCGTGACTCGCCAGTCGATCTCGGGGAACCTGGCCACGGAGGCCTCGTCCTTGAAGGCGAGTCGAAGGCCCGCGAGCGAGTCGGCCGTGGAGGAGGGCCGGATCGTCTCGTCGACGCGCAGGTCGTTCACGTAGGTGACCTGCGAGTCGAAGTGTCCGTCCTTCCACGCCGCCGCGGCACGCTGGTGCGACTCTGCCGCGAACTCGTCCAGCTCGTTGCGGGAGAGGTCCCACTTGTTGGCGATCAGCTCGGCCGAGATGCCCTGGAGGACCAGGCCGCCGTCGTAGCGAGCGTTCACCTTGCTGCCGTAGAAGTCCTTGCCCGCGAACTGCGACCCCATCGGGACGCGGCTCATCGACTCCACGCCGGAGGCGATGGCCACGTCGTACGCCCCGGCGATCACGCCCTGTGCGGCGAAGTGGAGCGCCTGCTGCGAGCTGCCGCACTGCCGGTCGACGGTGACGCCGGGGACCGACTCCGGGAACCCGGCGCCGAGCAGGGCCCAGCGGGCGGTGTTGCCCGACTGCTCGCCGACCTGCCCGACCGCGCCGCTGATCACGTCGTCGACGACGGCCGGGTCGATGCCGGTGCGTTCGACGAGCGCGGCGAGCGTGTGCGCATGGAGGTCGACGGCGTGGATCTCGGAGTAGGCGCCGCCGGGCTTGCCCTTGGCCACGGGCGTACGGACGGCGTCGACGATGAAGGCGTTCGGCATGGTTGGTCCTCTTTCTCGTTCAAGCGGTGGTGTGCGAGTCGGGTCGGAACAGCGAACGTGCTGGAGCGTGGCTCAGCGGGGCGCGACCATCAGCGGCTGCGCGACCATGGCGAAGGTGCCGTGCTCGTCGGCCATGTCGCCCTGGGCCAGGCCGATACCGTCCGGGCCGATGGTGCTGCGGGCGTCGAGCAGCATCCACTCGCTCGTGGGCGGTCGCTCGATGGTGACCGTCACGGTCGGCGGGATGAAGTACCACGAGCTCATCGGCAGGGAGCCGGACAGACCGTTGGTGGAGTCGGCCAGGGTGAGGAGGCGCTGCACCGGGGAGGCCCGCTCGCCGGCGACCAGCGGGACACGCAGGCGCGCCCACACCGTCGCCGGGCCGGGTTCGTAACCCCCGCTGACGAACCGCCAGTCGATGGCGCGGCCGTAGCCCCAGTCCGGGCTGACCCCGTCGAAGAACCGCTCGGAGGAGGCCGGCGGGATGGCGGGCGCTTTCTCCTCCGGACGCCAGTGCTCGCGGGTCGATCCCGGCGTGGCCCGGATCAGCCAGGCGCTCGCCTTGACGGCGAGCCGGTCACCGGCCCACAGGGAGGCCTCGATGAGCTCGACCCGACGGCCCGGCCGGACCACGTTCGCCTCGACGCGCATGGTTCCCTGAGGAATGCCGCCGAGCATGTCGGCCGTGAAGCGGGCGATGGACAGGGCCGGGTCGGAGCGTACGGACTCGATCGCCCTGGCCAGCAGGGCAGCGGGAGGGCCGCCATGCTGCAACGAGTGGTCCCATGGGCTGGCCGTCGCCGGGGTCGACTCGAACGTTCCGTCCTCGTCGGTCGGGAGGTAGAAGGCGTCGAACTCGAGGGTCATCAGCGTCTCCTGTGCGTGGGTCAGCGGGCCAGTTGCGGGTAGAGCGCCTCGATCGGCTGGGCGAGACCGGCCTTGACGTCGGCGCTCACCTGGTCGGCGAGGATCTCGTACGCGTCCGCCTCGAGGCCTTCGTAGGCACTGCGGACCACGTCGGCCGGGTCGTTCTTCGGGTCGGTGATTCCGACCGTCATCGGGGTGTCGGTGTAGCCCAGGTGCAGTGAGGCGACGTGGATGCCGTCGTCCGCGAGCGCGAGGCGCTGGGTGTTGGTCGCAGACCACAGCGCGGCCTTGGTGGCGCTGTAGGCGTCGCCGATGCCATACCAGCTCAGGACCGAGAGCACGTTGAGCACGACTCCCTTGCTCGCGCGCAGCGACGGCAGGAAGGTGGTCGTGACGTCGAGCGCTCCCCAGAAGTTGGTCTCGAACAGGTCGCGCGCGGCGCTCAGGTCACCGGTCACGCTGGCGCCGTTGGAGCCGCCGGCGTTGTTGATGACGACCGTGACGTCTCCGGCCGCCGCGGCCGCCTCGGCGACCGAGTCGTGGTCGGTCACATCGAGCCTCAGCGGCACGATGCGCGGGTCGTTCCACTCGCGGGGCCTGCGGGCCGCGGCGTAGACCTTGGCGGCGCCGCGCTCGAGCGCCTGGCTGACGAAGTGGGTGCCGAGTCCGCCGTTCGCTCCGGTCACCAGGACGACCGCGTTCGCGAGAGTGGGCATGTGGTTCTCCTGTTCGAGGGCGCGGGCGCCGCTCCGTGATGAGTTGGTTTTTCCAACGTACTCGGGTTGGTTTGGTTTTCCAACTCGATTAGGATCGAACCATGATGACGCAGGTACGTGAGTGCTCGGTGGCGCGGACGCTCGAGCTCGTCGGCTCCAAATGGACCCTGCTCGTCGTTCGCGAGCTGTTTCTCGGGAGTCGCCGGTTCGAGGAGATCGCCCGGTTCACGGGCGGGCCGCGCGACATCCTCACCGACCGGCTACGCAGGCTCGAGGCCCATGGGCTGGTGACTCGGGTCCAGTACGAACAGCGCCCGCCGAGGTTCGAATACCACCTGACCGATCTCGGGCGATCGCTCGCGCCGATCATCGAGACGATGCGCGAGTTCGGTGACCGTCATCTGGCAGGCGAGGATGGCCCGCCGGCCAGGTTCGAGCACTCCTGTGGCGCGGAGTTCCACCCGGTGCTGGCCTGCAAGGCCTGCGGGGAGGTCGTACGCCGCGGCGAGGTCCAGATCGCAGACACCGCGACGTGATCGGGCCGCGCGGTGCGGCCGGGGCTCAGCCGACCGGCGGCCCGGCGACGAGGGCGACGACGGTCAGCGCGGCGACGCTCGCGAGGCCGGCGGCCAGGCCGCGTACCGGGTTGCGGAGGAGCCAGGACAGCGGACGCTCGAGCGGGCGGGTGGGGGACTCGTCGATCAGTCGCCACGTCGGGGCGAGCAGGCCGCGGCGCTCGGCGTAGCTCTCGAACCAGAGGGTGAGGAACGGCGGGATCGAGGAGGCGAGTCCGGCGACGAGGCGGCCGAAGGACCAGCGCTGGTCGGCCGCGATCGCGACCGTGGTCACGCAGTAGGTGATGAACACGATCCCGTGCAGCATCCCGAAGATGCTCACTCCCAGCTCGGTCGTCTCGGTGACGTACTTCAGGAACATGCCGCTGAGCAGCCCGGCCCAGGTCACCGCCTCGGCGGTGGCGACGATCCGGTAGAGACGGGACGGCGAGCTCAGGAGTGCGGACACGCGGAGAAGTTTATTCGCACCCGTGTCCTTGTATGAATCGGGCGGCGATGGGTACCGGTCTCAGCATGACGACCGACAAGCTGCACTACACGATCCCGGGCCTCGATGAGGATGCTGCGCGGACGACCATCGGCCTGCTCCAGTCACGCCTCCACGCCACGAACGACCTCCAGCTCACCCTCAAGCACGTGCACTGGAACGTGGTCGGACCGCACTTCATCGCGGTCCACCAGATGATCGACCCGCAGGTCGACGCGGTGCGCGCGATGGCCGATGCGCTCGCCGAGCGCATCGCGACCCTGGGCGGGGCCCCGCGAGGCACCCCGGGCGCACTGGTCGAGGAGCGGGAGTGGAACGACTACAGCATCGGCCGAGCCACCACCCAGGAGCACCTCGCGGCGCTCGACGTCACCTATCAGGGCGTGATCGGCTCCTACCGTGAGGCGATCAAGACCCTCGACGACATCGACCTGGTGACCCAGGACATCCTGATCGGCCAGACCGAGCAACTCGAGCTCTTCCACTGGTTCGTCCGAGCCCACCTGGAGGACCAGGGCGGTCAGCTGCAGACCAGCGGTGAGGCCACCGAGGCGGGAGCGGCACGAGCCGCCCACGGCTGAGGGGGTTCGCATGCGGTGGTGGTTCACGGCGTTGGCGCTGCTCCTCCCGATGATCCTCACCGGATGCGGCCCTGGACAGGACGAGGCGGTGCGTGACAGCGCCGCCGCCTTCCAGGACGCTGTCGCGGCCCAGGACTGGGACGCGGCATGCGCGCTGCTGGCTCCGGAGACGCGATCCGAGCTGGAGTCCGCCGCCAAGTCGCCCTGCGGCGGCGCGCTGGCCGAGGAGGACCTCCCCGCTCCGGGAGCCCCGGACGGCGTGGACGTCTTCGGAACGATGGCCGAGGTGCGCTACCAGGGCGAGACCATGTTCCTGACCCGGTTCGCCGACGGCTGGCGGTTGCACGCGGCCGGTTGTACACCGCAGCCCCCCAAGCCCTACGACTGCGCCCTGCACGGAGGCTGAGATGCGGGTCATGTACGTCGCCTACCTGGCGGTCATCGGCATCGGACTGCTCTACACGTTCGTCCTCGCACTGAGGCACGGGTGAGGAGCCCCGATGCGCCGGTTCCTCAGGGAGAACTCACTGAGCCTCGCTTTCGGGGCGCTCTTCCTGGCCAGCCTCGTCGGCCAGGCGTTCGCCGGCTGGCACCAGCTCAACGACGAGCTGTTCGCCGACGGCCTCCATCAGCTCTCGCTGGGCGCCTACCTCACCTCGGCGAGCTTCGCCGTGGACGTGACGGAGAACTGGCAGAGCGAGTATCTCCAGTTCCTGCTCTACGTCGTGCTGACCGTCTGGCTGGTGCAACGAGGTTCCCCGGAGTCCAAGCCGCTGAAGGACGCGGGTCAGGAGTCCGACGAGAAGCAGAAGGTCGGGGCGTACGCCCGGCCTGACTCGCCCAAGCTGGCCCGGGCCGGCGGCCTGCGGACGTTGTTCTACTCCCGCTCCCTGGGCATCGTCATGGGCTCCATCTTCCTGATGTCCTGGCTGGTCCAGTCGGTGGCGGGGTGGGCGACGTACAACGAGACCAGGCTGCGTCAGCTCCGCGACCCGATCCCGTGGATCTCCTATCTGACGAACTCGGACTTCTGGGCGCGCACCCTCCAGAACTGGCAGTCGGAGTTCCTGGCGGTCGGCTCGATGGCCGTCCTCGCGATCTACCTCAGGCAGCGCGGGTCACCCGAGAGCAAGCCGGTCGGCTCCTCGCACGAGGCCACCGGGATCGAGGGCTGAGGGCACGTACGCCGCGGCCCGATCCCTCAGCCGTCGTCCTGCGTCAGCAGGCGCAGGACCGCGCGCTCGGCCGCGGCCTGGCGCGCCTGCGGATCCTTGCTCAGGCCGTTGCGTACGCGGATCGTGCGGCCCTGCTCGTGCAGCTCGAGCACCCGCGGGTCGACGTAGGAGCTGCGGGCGATCGCCGGCGTGTTCCCGAGGTACTCCGCGACCTCCTTGATCGCGGCGACCTGCTGCCTGCGGCGGGATCTGGCGGTCGGGGTCGAGCGCCCCGCGGCGTGCGGATCCTCAGCCAGCGCGAGCGCCGCGAGCACGGTTGCGTGCCAGGTCCGGAAGTCCTTCGCCGACACCTCGAGGCCGCTCAGCTCGCGCATGTAGTCGTTGACCATGGCCGGGGTCAGCCGCTGCCACCGCCGGCCCTGCCGGTAGGCGAGAAGCTCCTCGAAGCCGGCGCGGCGGCGACGCAGCCGCGCGATCGCCTCCACCGAGAGCGGGTCGTCGATGCTGATGGAGTGGTGGACGCCGGACTTCCCGGTGAAGTCGAAGACGTAGGCCTCACCCCGCTTGCGTACGTGGCGACGCTCCAGCGTCGTCAGCCCGAAGCCGCCGTTCTCGTCGGCGTAGGCGTCGCTGCCGATCCTGAAGCACCCGAGATCGAGCAGGCGCACCGCGAGTGCTGATGCCCGGGCAGCGCTCATCCCGGTGGTGGTGAGATCACGCTCCGTCCGCTCGCGTACGCGGGGCAGGACCGCCCCGAGCTCCAGCACCCGCTCGAACTTCTTCTGGTCGCGCTTCGCCCGCCAGCCGGGGTGGTAGAGGTACTGGCGTCGGCCGGCGTCATCGGTTCCGACGGCCTGGAGATGCCCATTTTCACGGGGGCAGATCCAGACGTCCTTCCAGGCGGGAGGGATGGCCAGAGCGCGGATCCGCTCGGCCGCGTCGTCCGGCAACCGGTCACCGGAGTCCTCGAGGTACACGAAGCCACGACCCGCGCGGCGGCGGGTCCACCCCGGCTCCTCCGTCGAGACCCGACGAAGCCGAACCACCAGGGGCTCCTCTCACCCGCTGGTCTCGTCGCTGTCGCGCGCCTTCGCGGACAGCAGCCGATGCGTACCGTCGCACCATGGCTTGATCGCGGACCCGCCGCACATGCACACCGCGCTGACCGGGCGAACCGTGTGATGGATCTTCCCGTCGGAGTCCTGGATCTCGTGCTTCCCGCGCAGCAGCATCGGCCCGGCCGGGCACAGCACGATCGAGGGGTGCTCGAAGTCCGTCATGAGGCACCCCACTGGTCGAGCACTGTCCGGGCGTAGCGAGCCTCCAGGTCGAGGCAGGTGAAGGCGCCGAGGAGCACCTGGTCGCGCTCGCTCGGGTTCTCCTCCACGAACGCGCCGCACACGTCGCGTACGGCCACCTGCTCGTGGACGGAGTCGGCCTCGACGTGCTCGTCGTAGTAGGCCGCCATCTCCTCGGGGAAGTCCAGGCGACGCAGCCCTTGGGCGAGCTGGCGCGACGGCACCGAGCTGGTCGACTCGAACGCGGCGAAGTGGCCGAGCGCCGCTCCGCGGAGCCGGCGGTGGAGTCCGAACAGCGACAGCGCGTTGTTCATCTCGAGGATCTCGGCCGGCGCCTCGTCGACGTAGCAGGCGTGGTCGGTACGCAGCCCGGCCGCTTCGATGCCGCGGCGGAACAGGTGGTGATGCAGCCGGTTCGGGTCGCCGTCGCCGTACTCGTCGAAGAGGATCTCCATCAGCGCGGCCTTGGGCCGGGTGTCGAGCCGGGGAACGACCCAGCTGGTCGGGTCGGCCTCCTTGAGGTGGTAGAGCGAGCGGTGCTCGAGGATCTCGAGCACCTGCTCGCGGTCGGCCCGGCGCTGCACGAACCGTGCCAGCGACGGCCCGTCGTGCCGGGCGACCAGACCCGGCAGGTCCAGCTCGCGATCCTCCTGGAAGCCGCTGTGCTCCCAGCGCCGACGCAGCTCGGACTCGAACGACCTCTCCAGGCCGCGGCGCAGGCGCAGCAGGTCCGCGTCCCACTCGAGGTCGGGATCGACCTCGTCGAAGCCCCGATAGTGGAGCTCGTAGAGCGCCCACAGAGCGATCTGGGCGTCCTCGGCTGACTCCGGAGCCGGCTCCAGGTCAGCGGTGGCGCCGCTCTGCAGCGCGGTGAACACAGTTGCACTCAGGGTGCCACGCGACTTCGGCAGCATCTACCCCCACCTTTCCCTCACGCCGTCCGGTACCCGGCGGCCGGGTCCGACATGCTCGGCCGCGGTGCCCGGGCGATGTGCACGAGCACTCCTTCGCCCGGCGAGTCGCGGACCTCCTCGATCGTCAGGTCGCTGCCCTCGACCATCTCCAGCACGCGATCGGACTGCCCGGTCGTGCCGAGCTGGAGAACGGCCGCGCCGCCGGGGGAGAGGTGCCGGGCGGTCGTCGCCAGGCACCTCTCGGCGACCAGCATCCCGTCGTCCCCGCCGTCGATGGCAGTCCGTGGATCCTCGGGATACCGCTCGACCTGGGCCGTGGGCACCCACGGTGGGTCCGCGATCACCAACGAGTAGCGCTCGTCCGGGTCCAGCGCGTGCTCCATGCTGCCCTCGCGTACCTTGACCAGGTGCGCCAGCCCGGCGCGCTCCGCGTTGGCACGTGCGAACGCACAGGCGACCGGATCTGCGTCGACGCACACCAGGCTGCGGCCGGTCAGCGCGGCCGCGAGCAGGCCGATCTGACCGGCGCCGGAGCACAGCTCGAGCATCGGCCCGTCCGGCAGCTCCGCGGCCAGCTTGGCTGCCCACTCGGACTGGCGGACGGTCCAGGTACGCGGCGTGAGCACGCGGTCGTCGAAGTCGATGTCGAGATGACCGAAGCGGATCATGACAGCAGGTGCCTCCTGTTCAGGGGGTGGAAGTTCAGGTGAGCTCGGCCAGCCGGACCACTGCTCGGTCCAGTCGACCCTCCTCATCGTGGATCCGGCGCTGGGTCGTGGATCCGGTGCCGGCGGTGAAGATCCGGCCGATTCCCTTCTCGACGCGCACCAGGTCTCCGGTGTCACGCAACGCCTGGCCGATGTGTTCGAGCAGGCATTCCAGCACCTCAGGAGCCGGCCTCGGTCGATGGGTCCGCGGGTCGAGCAGATCGCCGGTGATCCCGTGCCGTCCCGCCTGCCACATGGCGAGCCGGAGCACGGCCACCGACACCGGGTCGGGCGGTCGGCCCTCGGCCCACTCCCGGGCGCCGGTCTCGACCAGCGCCCGCGCCAGCGCGGCGACGAGCACGGCGTCGCGGGGATCGAGGCAGACGTCGGCGACCCGGATCTCGAGCGTCGGGTAGTTGCGGGACGGCCGGGCGTCGAAGTACGCCATGCCCTCATCGAGCGGCACCCCGGTGTCGACGAGCATGCGCACGTGGTCGGCGTACGCCTGGGCACTGCCGAAGATCTCGGTCGGACCGTTCGTCGGCCACCGGGTCATCGCCTGGGACCGGTAGCTCGCGTAGCCCGAGTCACCGCCCTGCCAGAAGGGCGAGTTTGCGCTCACCGCGAGCAGCACCGGCAGCCAGGTGCGGATCCGGTCGAGCGCCCCGACGGCCTCGTCGTCGGAGTCGACCGAGACGTGCACGTGGCAGCCGCAGGTGAGCTGCTCGGTGGCGGTCAGCCCGAACTGCTCGCTGATCGCCACATAGCGCTCGCTGTCGAAGGTCTGGGGACGTACCGGCAGCGGGGTCGTGCCGCTGGCCAGGATCAGCGCGCCCGCCTCGGTCGCGGCCGCACGCGCCTTGTCGCGCCACCTCCTCAGGTCCTGCTCGAGGATCCCGAGGTACTCCTCTGCCGGCGTGTCGGTCTCGACCTGCTGCTCCTGCAGCTCCGGCCCCACCGAGCCACCGGCCTCGCCGGCCTCGACCTCGGTGTCGCCGTGCCGACGCGCCACCCGCAGTACCTCGCTGGCCACCGATCGAGGCGCGCCGGTCTCGGCGTCGACGAGGAGCAGCTCCTCCTCGACGCCGACTGTCCTGACCTGGTGATGGGTACTGCACGAATAGTGGCTCTTCACTGCTCACACCTGCCTCTGGAAGGAGCAACTCGACGATGTGTCGCCTGTTCGGATACGTGACCGAGTCCCCGTGTGCCGTAGCCGACCTTCTCGGGGAGGAGGGGCTGGCCGCGTTCACCTCGCTCACGTCCGTGCACTCCGACGGCTGGGGGATGTCCTGGCACACCCCCGAGGGCACCTGCACGACGAGCTCGCCGCGGTCGGCGGACATCGACGACACCTATCGCCGCCTCGTCGAGGCCCCGCTCTCCCACGCCGGGTTCGTGCATCTTCGCTGGGCGACGGGTGGGCTCGACGTACGTCCGGAGAACACCCATCCATTCCTGACCGACGGCGCCGCGTTCGCGCACAACGGCCACATCTCGCCGATCGCCGATCTCGAGGCGCTGCTGACTCCGGAGTCGCGTGCGCGGCTGCGCGGTGACACCGACAGCGAGCGCTACTTCCACTTCGTGCACCAGAACGTCGAGAAGTTCGGCGACGAGGCCGAGGGCGTCACCCGAGCACTGGCCACGCTCGTCCAGAAGTTCCCGCGATGCAGCCTGAACGCGCTGATGCTCACCCGGACGCACATGTTCGCGATCCACATCAACTCGCGTGCCGACTCGCCCCTGCGCGCGCTGCGCGAGCTCTTCGACGACGAGGGCGACATCCCGCCGCGGCACACCACGGAGTACTTCGCGATGGACTACCGCCGGACCGAGCACGGCCTCGAGAGCGTCTCCAGCGGTCTGGGACAGCCGGGCTGGACCCCGGTTCCCGCCGACACCGCAGTGATGGTCGACCTGGCCACCCGGGAGGTCACCCGGCTGGATCCGATCGCCCAGCTCGGCGCCGACGCGTTGCGGGCCCGCGACTGATGACGGGGTACCGCCGACATGCTGTGGGGTGCGTTCGGGCATGCCCAGAGGTACCCCATCGGGCACCGCTTCATTCCGGGCCGCGCTGAGATTCCCAGCCAGTCCGTGCCTTCCTCACAGGAAGCCCACAGCAGGCGAGCGGAATCTTGAGGCATCAACCGCCTCAAGGAGGACCCGATGTCCCGCTCCCGCCGCCTTCGTCAGTCTCTCGTCGCCGCCCTGGCGATCCCGCTCGTCGCGATCCCGCTCGCCACCCCGGCCCTCGCGGTGGCCGCGGTCGGCGCCACCAAGACGTACGCGGCCGAGTCCGGGCCCGGATACGGCTACGGCGGTTCCGTCGAGAGCTACGGCGGCGGGATCGTGGACCCCTACCGGCAGAGCCTCGGCTCCTCGACCGCGACCGTCGACTCCGAACCGGCGACCGACGCCGAGTCGACCGGCGTCGTGCTGATCAACACCACGGTCGGCTACGGCAGCGGGCAGGGCGCGGGCACGGGGCTCACGATCACCGGCGACGGGATCGTGGTGACCAACCACCACGTCGTCGAGGGCGCCACCTCGATCACGGTGACCGACCCGAGCACGGGGGAGTCGTACGCCGCGACGGTCCTCGGCTACGACGACGTCCATGACGTCGCGGTGCTGCAGCTCGAGGACGCCTCGGGGCTCTCGACGGTCGCGACGGACCGGGATGCCGCGGCCCAGGGCGAGGAGGTCACCGCAGTCGGCAACGCCGAGGGCCAGGGCTCGCTCTCGGCCGCCGACGGTACGGTCACCGACCCGAGCACCGCGATCACCGTCAGCAACGAGGACGGCACCGCCTCCGACCTCAGCGGCCTGATCCAGACCGACGCCGATGTCGTCTCCGGCGACTCCGGCGGCGCGCTGCTCGACGAGGACGGCGAGGTGATCGGGATGAACGTCGCCGCGACCTCGGGGTCAGCGGAGATCTCGGGTTACGCCATCCCGATCGACACCGTGCTCGACATCGCCGCCCAGATCCTCGCCGGGGAGGAGTCCGGCGACGTCGAGATCGGTGGCTCGGCCGCCGCGCTCGGGGTGCAGGTCGACACGACCAGGTCGACGCTGGTCGTCGGTGTCGTCGAGAACGGTGCCGCCGAGGCCGGCGGGATCACCGAGGGCAGCACGATCACCTCCGTCGACGGGACCGCGGTGGCGAGCATCGACGACATCACCTCGGTCCTCGGCGGCCACGAGCCCGACGACGAGATCTCGGTCAGCTGGACCGATGCCGCCGGCGAAGCCCACACCGCCACCGTGACCCTCGGCGAGGGTCCGGTCACCTGAGCAGAATCAGCTCGGTCCGTCCTCGTCGGAGCGCGGACGCTCCGCCCTGATCGGGATCGCGCCGGTGTAGCCCTCGCGTTCGAGGGCGATCTGCTCGACACGGTCACGGACGAGCCGCCAGCCGATCATCAGCGCCGGGATGATGATCACCAGGGTGGCGAGCGTCCAGGTCCCGATCGGGTAGTCGAAGCCCATCAGCACGAGCACGGTCGCGAGGAACACGAGGGTCGCGTAGCCGGTCCACGGTGATCCCCACAGCCGGAACTCGGGCCGGTACATCAAGCCCTTCTTCCAGCGCCGGTAGAGCTGGATCTGGCAGATCACGATGGTCGCCCAGGACGCGATGATGCCGAGAGCCGACATGTTCAGCACGATCTCGAACGCCTGCCCCGGCACGATCGCGTTGAGGCCGACGCCGAGCAGCGTGATGCTGCCGGTGAGCAGGATCCCGCCGAACGGCACCCCGTTCCGCGACATCCGCGCGGTGAAGGTCGGCGCGCTCCCGCTCATGGCCATGGACCGCAGGATGCGCCCGGTCGAGTAGAGACCGGCGTTGAGCGAGGAGAGCGCCGCGGTCAGCACCACGAGGTTCATGATCGTGCCGGAGTTCGCGATCCCGAGCTGGTCGAAGAACGTCACGAACGGGCTCTCGTCGGCCCGGTAGGTCGTGTAGGGCAGCAGCAGCGCGAGCAGCACCAGCGAGCCCACGTAGAAGACCGCGATCCGGGCGATCACGGAGTTGATCGCCCGGGGCATGATCTTGGCCGGCTCGGCGGTCTCACCGGCGGCGGTGCCGACGAGCTCGACCGCTGCGTACGCGAAGACGACCCCGGAGATCACGATGACGAGCGGAAGCGCGCCGACCGGGAACAGCCCGCCGTTGTCGATGACCATGCCGATCCCGGTCTCCTGGCCGTTGAGCTCCTCACCGCTGGCGAGCACGATCATCCCGAGCACGAGGAACCCCAGCAGCGCGACCACCTTGATGAGCGCGGCCCAGAACTCCAGCTCGCCGAAGAGCTTGACCGAGATCAGGTTCATCGAGAGCACGACCGCGAGCGCGACGAGCGCGATCACCCACTGCGGGACGACCTCGAACGTGCCCCAGAAGTGCATGTACGTCGCGATCGCCGTGACGTCGACGATCGAGGTCATCGCCCAGTTCAGGAAGTACATCCAGCCGGCGGCGAACGCGGCCGGCTCGCCCAGGAACTCCCGGGCGTAGGAGACGAACGATCCTGACGAGGGTCGGTGCAGCACGAGCTCGCCGAGCGCGCGGAGGATGAGGAAGACGAACACGCCGCAGAGGGCGTAGACGAGGAACAGGCCCGGTCCGGCCTCGTGGAGGCGGCCGCCCGCTCCCAGGAACAGCCCGGTGCCGATGGCGCCGCCGATCGCGATCATCTGCAGCTGCCGCGGGCTGAGGCTCTTGTTGTAGCCCTCGTCCTCGTCGGTCAGGCCGCTGACCTGATTGCTGACCGGGCCGCCGGCCTGGTCTTCGGTGTCGGTCATCGGCTCGCTCCCGATCCGGAGTGAGGTGGCTCGGGCACGTCCTTGAACAGCAGCCATCCGCCGACCACGGCGACGACCGCCGCCGCGGCGTAGCCGATCAGCGACCACCAGCCGAGATGCAGGTACGCCGTCACCCCGACGATCGCCAACGCGAGGAACACCATCGTCATGCCGATGATCGGCGTCCGTGGCCTGTATGGATCCCGTGCCAATGCGATCACCTTCACCTGGCAGGGCCCCCGATGGCCCCGCTCCGGGGACCAATTAGAGCGCATCGAGCTGGTTCTCGCGGTGACCGGACGTCGCCCGGCGTTTCCGTTCCACCGGACGGCAAATAACAGTAAGGTCGCCTTACAGTTAACCCCCATGAAGGAGCGTTCGATGCGTAGCTCGAGGATCCGCACCATCCGCACCACACTCACGGCGACCGCCGCTCTGGCTCTCGTCCTGGTCGCCCCGCTGGCCGCGCCGGCCGCCGTGCCCGGCCCCGATGCCGACGGCGCAGCGAGCCGCACCGGAGACGTCGAGGCGGCCGCCCTGACCTGGTCCGACGAGTTCGACGGGCCCGCCGGCAGTGCCCCGAACGGCGCCAACTGGAACTTCGAGACCGGAGGCGGGGGCTGGGGCAACAACGAGCTCCAGACCTACACCGACTCCCGCGACAACTCCGCCCTCGACGGCAACGGCAACCTGGTCATCACCGCTCGCCGGAGCGGGAGCGGCTACACCTCTGCCCGGCTCACCACGAAGGGCAAGGTGCAGCCGAAGTTCGGCCGTCTGGAGGCGCGGATCCAGATCCCGCGCGGCCAGGGGATCTGGCCGGCTTTCTGGATGCTGGGTGGCCAGTTCCCGAACACGCCATGGCCGAACGCCGGCGAGATCGACATCATGGAGAACGTCGGCTACGAGCCCCACCTGGTCCACGGCACCCTGCACGGTCCGGGATACTCCGGCGGCAACGGCATCACCGGTCAGTACATGCACCCCCAGGGCTGGTCCTTCGCCGACACCTTCCACACCTTCGCCATCGACTGGCGGCCCGGCTCGATCACCTGGTCAGTCGACGGGGTGGCCTACCAGACCTTCACCACGGCCAACACCGGCGCCAACCCCTGGGTCTTCGACCAGCCGTTCTTCTTCATCCTCAACGTCGCGGTCGGCGGCAACTGGCCCGGCAACCCCGACGGCACGACCCAGTTCCCGCAGAGCATGGTCGTGGACTACGTACGCGTCTACGACTCCCAGCTCTGAGCGAACCGGTTCCGCTCAAGCGCCGGACCAGTTGAGCGACAGCACGGCCTGCTCCTCGGAGGCGTCGAGAATCTTCGCGGTCATGCCGTTGAGGTAGTAGGCCTTGCTGTCGCCGACCGGCAGGATGGTGGCCATCCCCCCGGTGCTGGAGGCGTCCGCGGCAGAGAGCGTCAACCCGACGCCGCCCTCGCTGAGGTCCGTGACGGTGAGCAGCGACCAGCCGCTCGCACCGTGGCCTGGGCTGCCTTCCCAGCCCAGGTCCGGGTCGAGCTCGATCTCGGTGCCCTTCTCGACGATGACCTCGCAGGCGGCGTCGAAGCACTCGTCGTACGCCGCCCCGTCCGTCGCGCTGAGGCTGCCGCCGTCGGACGAGTCGCGGTCGGCCTTACCTCCGTCGTCGTCATCACTGCCGCCGCACGCGGTCGCGAAGAGCGCGACAGTGGTCATCACAGCGGCGATACGGGTTGTCTTCACGGGTTCTCCGTCCGAGAACTACGGGTTTGGTACGGGCGCGAGATCTCGTCCGGCCCTGCCAGCCCGAGCCGTCCGATCGATCTTGATCACAGGAGGAACGGTGTTCGGCACATTGAACCAGAGATTCGCTTTCGCGCTTGCCGGAGTGGCTGCGGCCGGTGCGAGCCTCGTCGCCAGCTTCCAGTGGGTCTGGGTCTGATGCGGGGAAAGGGTATGCGCCGGACGATGGCGGCCGTCCTGCCCAAGCGTTTCGGGTTCACAGGGGCGATGTCGATGGGGTGTTCGGCCCGGCCGACGGGCAACGACCTCAGCCCTCGCGGTGGGCGCTGAGCCCGTCCTCCCCGGGCGCGACGGAGTCGTGGAGTCTGATCGTGTGGTCGTAGTGCTCTTCGACCATCGGCCGGTAGTCGATCCGCGGCTCGGTCATCACGCCCTCGAGACGTACGCGCAGGTCGGCCTCGATCCGCGCCATGACCTGGGTGTCGATGGTGTCGGTGTCGGTGATCAGGTGCGGCCGCAGCGGGTCCATCCCGGTGTACCAGAACGTGCCGTGCAGCAGGGGCCACAGGACGTCCTCGATGTCGCCGCTGATCCCGCGCGGGCCCAGCGTCGCGGCCCGGTCGCCGGCGGTGACGATCGTCAGCGCGCGCTTGCCGATCAGGCCGCCCTTGCCGTACTTGAGCGGCTTGCCGGTCTCCGGGTCCGGTACGTCGAAGGCGAACCCCGACTCGAAGACCCGGTCGATCCAGCCCTTGAGGATGGCCGGCACCGAGTACCACCACAGCGGGAACTGCACGACCAGCAGATCGGCCTCCCGCAGCCGGTCCTGGTGGCGGCGTACGTCGGCCTCACCCCGCTCCACCAGAAGTGGATTGAAACCTTCTCGATAGAGGTCGATCTCGTCGACGCTCCAGCCGGCCGCGCCGAGCGCGTTCATGCCGACTTCGCGCAGCTGTCCGTTGAGTGACGACGCGTGCGGATGTGCCCATACCCAGAGTGCGTGCATGGGGCCCTGAACGCCGTCTGACGCGGCGGGATTCCCGGCTGGATCCGGGCGGGCGCCGACACGGTCTGATGACAAAGTCCGGATCTCGCTCAAATTAGCGGCCTCAGAGTGTTGACGTATGTGATTGCCATCACTAGCGTAAACCAGGCTTGAAACCTTTCAATTCGAGGAGCTGCCCATGCCGGACACACCCGCCGCACTGGAGCTGCGGGACGTGGCCAAGTCCTTCGGCCCCGTACGCGCTCTCCGGACCGGTTGCCTCCGGGTCGAGGCCGGATCCATCCACGCGCTCGTGGGGGAGAACGGTGCCGGGAAGTCGACCCTGGTCAAGATCGTCGCGGGGCTCTACCGCCGCGACGCCGGCGACTACCTGCTCTCCGGGGAACAGGTCGACTTCCGCAACACCGCTGACGCCAAGCAGGCCGGGGTCGCGGTCATCTACCAGGAGCCGACCCTCTTCCCCGACCTCTCGGTCACCGAGAACATCTTCATGGGACGCCAGCCGACCAACCGCTGGGGCAGGATCGACCGCGCCGCGATGCGCACCGAGGTCGTCGAGCTCTTCGCCAGGCTCGGCGTCCCGATCGAGCCCGACCGTCCGACCGAGGGCCTCTCGATCGCCGACCAGCAGCTGATCGAGATCGCCAAGGCGCTCTCGCTCGACGCCAAGGTCCTGATCATGGACGAGCCGACCGCGGCCCTGTCGGGCAACGAGGTCGAGCGGCTGATGAGCGTGGCGCGCACGCTGCGCGACCAGGGCTGTGCTGTCGTCTTCATCTCGCACCGCTTCGACGAGGTGTTCGCGCTCTGCGACACGATCACGGTGATGCGCGACGGCGCCTACATCTCCACCGACCCCATCTCGGCGGTCACCGAGGACGAGATCGTCCAGCGGCTCGTCGGGCGCGAGGTCTCCGACCTCTACCCGAAGCTCGAGGCCACCGTCGGCAAGCCGCTGCTCGAGGTCAAGGGCCTCACCCGCACCGGCCTGTTCCAGGACATCAGCCTCACCGTCCGCGAGGGCGAGATCGTCGGCCTGGCCGGCCTCGTCGGAGCCGGGCGCAGCGAGGTCGCGCAGGCGATCTTCGGCGTCGACCCCTACGAGAGCGGCGAGGTCACCCTCGAGGGCCGGCCGGTCCCGCCGGGTGACCCGCGACGGGCGATCGAGATGGGGCTGGCTTTCGTCCCCGAGGACCGCCGCCAGCACGGTCTCGTCCTGGACGCGCCGATCTCGCGCAACATCACCCTCCCGACGAGCGGCAGGCTCGCCCGCACCGGGCTGATCAGCACCGGCATCGAGAACCGCTCGGCCGCCGACTGGGCCGCCCGGCTCGAGGTCAAGGCCGCGACGCTCGACACCCTGGCCGGCACGCTCTCGGGCGGCAACCAGCAGAAGGTCGTGCTGGCCAAGTGGCTCTCGACCCGGCCCAAGGTGCTGATCATCGACGAGCCCACCCGAGGCATCGACGTCGGCACCAAGTCCGAGGTCCACCGCCTGCTCTCGGCCCTCGCGCAGGAGGGTCTCGGGATCCTGATGATCTCCTCCGAGCTCCCCGAGGTGCTCGGTATGGCCGACCGCGTCATCGTCCTCAGCGAGGGTCACCAGACGGCCGAGCTGAGCCGCGCGGAGGCGACCCCCGAGGCCGTCATGCGCGCAGCGACGGCCCACCACTCCACCACCCTGAACGTCAGCGAGGCATCATGACCACCACGCTCGACGCGCCCGCCCCGGCCGCGCCGCAGCCACGCCACCGAGCAGCCAGCCGGCTGACCTGGCTCCTGAAGCAGCGTGAGACCGGCATCGCCGTCGCCTTCATCGCGCTGCTCGTGGTGACCACGGCGGTGAACCCCAACTTCCTGTTCAGCACGGACGGTTGGCGCGACCTCACCCTGACGCCCGCGATCCTCGTGTGCCTGGCGATCGGCCAGGCGATGGTGATCGTCACCCGCAACGTCGACCTCAGCGTCGGCTCGACGCTCGGGCTCACGGCCTACCTGGCCGGGCGGCTCTTCCTCGACACCGGGCTCCCGGTGATCCTGGTCGTCCTCATCGCCGTCGCCGCGGGCGCCGTGCTCGGCCTGATCAACGGGGCGCTGGTCGCCTTCGCCAAGGTGCCGGCGCTGGTCATCACCCTCGGCACGCTCTACGTCTACCGCGGGATCATGCTCGAGTGGGCCGGCAGCGACCGGATCAACGCCTCCGACATCCCGCCCGGGCTGCTCGACTTCGGCACCGGATCGTTCCTGTTCATCCCCAACCTCGCCTGGATCTCGTTCGCGCTGCTGGCCGTCGCCATCTACCTGATGCGCTCCACCCGTGTCGGCCGCGAGTTCTACGCGATCGGCTCCGACCCCGACGCCGCCACCCTCTACGGGCTGCGCGACAAGCGCCGGGTCCTGCAGGCGTTCGCCACCTCGGGTGCGCTCGCCGGCCTCGCCGGGATCCTGTACGTCTCCCGCTACGGCACCATCAGCTCCGGTGTCGGCCAGGGCATCGAGCTCGAGGCTGTCGGGGCCGCGGTCGTGGGTGGCGTGGCCATCTTCGGCGGCAGCGGCACCGTCCTCGGGGCAGCCCTGGGGGCGTACCTCCTCACCACCATCAACCGGGCGCTCCCGGTCCTGGGCATCCCCGACTTCTGGCAGCAGGCCGTCGTCGGTGCGCTGATCATCGGCGCGATCGTCCTGGACCGCTACTTCGCCCGCCGTCAGCACGACAAGCTTCTCGCAGAGAGGGAAGAAGCATGAGCCTCCTTGCCGAGAAGGCGCAGCCGAGGACGTACGCAGCCCACGCCAGGCCGTGGTGGCAGCGCACCCTGATGACCAGGGACTCGGCGATCATCGCCCTGCTCGTGGTCGTGTGGCTGTACGCCTCGATCGCGATCCTCAACTTCTCCGACCCGATCACGGTCTACTTCCTGGTCCTCGACATCACGCCGATCCTGCTGATCGCGCTGCCGATGACGCTGATCATCATCACCGGCGAGATCGACCTGTCGGTCGCGAGCGTCGTGGGGCTCTCCAGCGTGCTGTTCGGGGTGCTGCACCGTGAGGGCCTCCCGATGGTCGCCGCGATGGTGATCGCCCTGCTCGCCTGTGCGGTCGCCGGAGCGCTCAACGGGGTGCTCGTCACCCGCTTCGGACTGCCGTCCCTGGCCGTCACGATCGGCACCATGGCGCTCTTCCGCGGCATCGCGGTCGGCGCGCTCGGCACCACCGCGATCACCGACTGGCCCGACGCCTGGGGCGACGCCGTACAAGCCCGGATCGGCGGCTCCCAGATCCCGCTGATGACGATCCCGCTGGTCGTCCTGATCCTGATCTTCGCCGTGATCCTGCACTTCACGCCCTTCGGGCGCGGCATCTTCGCGGCCGGCCTCAGCAAGGACGCGGCCCGCTTCTCCGGCGTCAACGTGGACCGTACGAAGCTGATCCTGTTCACCCTCAGCGGCCTGGTCTCGGGGCTGGCGGGCATCTACTTCACGCTGCGCTACGGCAGCGCCCGTGGCGACAACGCCACCGGCCTGGAGCTCCAGGTCGTGGCCGCGGTGCTGCTCGGCGGGGTCTCGATCTTCGGCGGCCGCGGGGCCATCCCCGGGGTCATCGCCGGCGTCGTCCTGATCGGGACGATCGGCAGCGCGCTGCGCCTGGACGGACTCAGCGCCAACATCATCCAGATCATCACCGGCGTACTTCTCATCGCAGCGGTCATCGCGGCCAGCGTTCTCGGTTGGACCGGTCGCATCGTCGGCACCTATCGCCGGCAACACAGCTCGGACGAACCATCCTCAAAGCAGTCTCCTTAAAGAAAGCGGAGTGAGAGACATGACCAGCAAGTTCCGACGCGCAGGCAGTGCCGTCGCCATCGTTGCGGCCCTCGGCCTCGCCCTGTCCGCCTGCGGCGGCGGGAGCGACAGCGGCAGCGATGGAGAGGGTGGCGGCGACACCAGCAGCATCACCTTCATCCCGAAGAACCTCGGCAACCCCTACTTCGACGCCTCCGACACGGGTGGCAAGAAGGCCGCCGACGAGATCGGCACCAAATGGACGCAGGTCGGCCCGACCGAGTCGACCCCCGACTCCCAGGTCAGCTTCATCAACACTGCGACCCAGCAGCGTGCCGGGGCGCTCGTCGTCTCGGCCAACGACCCGACCGCCATCGGCGACGCCCTCGACGAGGCCCGCAACGCCGGCACCAAGGTCGTCACGATGGACTCCGACACCGAGCCGCAGTTCCGCGACGTCTTCGTCAGCCAGGCCGACGCCGCCGGCATCGCCAAGAGCCAGGTCGACCTGATCGCTGAGCAGATCGGCGATTCGGGCGAGGTGGCCATCCTCTCCGCGGCCGCCAACGCCACCAACCAGAACGAGTGGATCAAGCTGATGGAGGAGGAACTGGCCGCGAACCACCCGAACATCAAGCTCGTCCAGACCGTCTACGGTGACGACGACGACCAGAAGTCGTTCGACAAGACCGCCGGCCTGCTGCAGTCCCACCCGAACCTCAAGGGCATCATCAGCCCGACCACGGTCGGCATCGCCGCGGCCGCGCGCTACCTGTCCGACTCGGAGTACAAGGGCAAGGTCGCGCTGACCGGTCTCGGCACCCCGAACCAGATGCGGGAGTACGTCAAGGACGGCACCGTCAAGGCCTTCGCGCTGTGGGACCCCGAGCAGCTCGGCTACCTCGCCGCGTACACCGCCGACGCTCTCGCCGCCGGTGACATCGAGGGCAAGGAGGGCGACACCTTCGAGGCCGGTGACCTGGGTGAATACACCGTAGGCGCCGACGGCGTAGTCGTGTTGGGTGAGCCCACAGTCTTCGACGAGTCGAACATCGACGACTTCGACTTCTGAGCCTGTGACCCTGCGACCGAGTCGCAGGGTCACAACGCGAAGAGATCGAGCGAGCCCCGTTCCGGCGAGCTTGCTCGCCCGGAACGACGGGCGGGTCGAGATCTACGCCTCCCCGGCGCTCATCCCCGTGTAACACGCTGTTCGTAGGACTACTCGCCCTATGGGAACGACCGGATAGACCTACGAACGACGTGTTACCCGAGTTCGCCGCCGAGTTGTGAGAGCAGCTCGGCGGCGTTCGTCATGCAGAGCTCAGGGTCGGGCTCGAGGTCGGTGAGCGCGCGCACCTGCGCGGCCCCCGCCTGCTCCGCCTCGGTGGGGGAGAGGGTGGTGCGGCCGCAGACGACGACGGCGCGGATGCCCGCCTCGCGAGCAGCCTGGAGCACGCCCATCGGCGCCTTCCCGGACAGGGTCTGGTGGTCGAAGGAGCCCTCACCGGTGACGACCAGGTCGGCGCCGGCCAGCGCCTCGGCGAAGCCCACGAGGCCGAGCAGCAGCTCGACGCCGCGCTCGACGCGTCCGCCGAGCACCGCGAGGGCGGCGAACCCGACGCCGCCGGCCGCACCTGCGCCGGGTGCCTCCACGATCTCGGCGTGATCGCGACCGTTGGTCTCGGCGACTGTGGCTGCGTACGTCGCCAGGGCTGTCTCGAGCAGCTCCTGGTCCGCGGGACCGGCGCCCTTCTGCGCGGAGAAGGTGGCGACCGCGCCGCGGGGGCCGAGCAGCGGGTTGTCGACGTCGCAGGCGACCACGATCTCGGTCTCCTGTAGACGACGGTCGAGGTCGGAGAGATCGATCGTCGAGAGGCTTCCGAGCGAGCCGCCGCCCTCGGGGAGATCGGACCCGGCTGCGTCGAGGAGCCGTGCGCCGAGGGCGCGGAGCATTCCCGCTCCGCCGTCGTTGCTGGCACTACCGCCGAGGCCGATGACGACCGTGCGGGCACCACCGTCGACGGCGGCGAGCACGGCCTCACCGAGACCGCGGGATGACGAGGTCAGCGGGGCGAGTCGGCCACCGGGCAGCCGCAACAGCCCGCAGGTGTCGGCGAGCTCGACGACCGCCAGGTCGCCGCGTACTGCGTAGTGCGCCGACACCGGCTCGAGGGTCGGGCCGGCGACCTCGACCGGCACCAGGTCGAAGCCGGCGCCGGCCAGCGCCGCCACGGTGCCGTCGCCGCCGTCGGCGATCGGCGCGATGCGTACCTCGGTCTCGGGGTTCGCCGCGAGGACCCCGGCGGCCACCGCATCGTCGACCTCGTGTGCGGTCAGGGAGCCCTTGAACTTGTCGCAGGCGATGACGACCCGACGAGCCGGCATCACAGGTGGGGGAGGACGAGGTCGCGGTAGCGCTGCGCCATGGTGGCGAGCACGTCGTCGGGGTCGCTGGCCCAGACCGCCTCGTTGAAGATCTCGACCTCGACGTCGCCGGTGTAGCCGGTCGCGGCGACCATCCGCGTGGTCGACGTGAAGTCGATGACCCCGTCGCCCATCATCCCGCGAGCCAGCAGCGCGTCGGCGGGGATCGGCAGGTTGAAGTCGCAGACCTGGTACGACGCGATCCGGCCCTCCGCGCCGGCCCGCTCGATCTGGGCCGCGATGTCCGGGTCCCAGAAGACGTGGAAGGTGTCCACGACGACCGCGACCGCGTCGACCGGGTGTGGCGCCGCCAGATCGAGCGCCTGGCCGAGGGTCGAGATGACCGCGCGGTCGGCGACGTACATCGGGTGCAGCGGCTCCAGGACGAGCTTCACGCCGCGGTCACCGGCGTACGGGGCCAGCTCACCGAGCCGCTCGGCGACCCGCTCGCGGGCGCCGGCCAGGTCCACGTCGCCCTCGGGGAGACCGCCGACGACCATCACCAGCGCGTCGGTGCCGAGCGTCGCGGCCTCGTCGATCGCCCGCTTGTTGTCCTCGAGTGCGCCGGCGATCCCAGCCTCGTCGGATGCCGTCAGGAAGCCGCCGCGGCAGAGCGAGGAGACGCGCAGCCCGGCGTCGCGTACGAGCTTGGCGGCCTTCTCCAGCCCCGCCTCGTGCACGCGGTCGCGCCACAGGCCCAGGGCGGGGATGCCGGCGCGAGCGGCTCCGTCGACGGCCTCGGCGAGGGTCCAGGAGTTGGTGGTCTTGGTGTTGAGGGAGAGGCGTTCCAGCCCGGTGCTGCTGTCGGTCACTGGTCGACTCCTTGCACGGTGAGGAAGGCGCGCATGCGTGCGGCCGCGAGGTCGGGGCTGGTGAGCAGGCCGGCCCCGTCGGCCAGCCGGAACACCTCGGCCAGATGGGGCACCGAGCGGCCGGCGTGCAGGCCGCCCGCCATCGAGAAGCCCGGCTGGTGGCCGTTGAGCCAGGAGAGGAACGCGATCCCGGTCTTGTAGTAGTAGGTCGGTGCCTCGAAGATCTTGCGGCCGAGCGCCTGGGTGCTCTCCAGCAGCTGCTTGGCCGTCTCGGGATCGCCGTCGTCGAGCGCCTGCAGTGCGGCCGAGGCGGCCGGATAGATCGCGGCGAAGATGCCGAGCAGCGCGTCCGAGAACTCGCCCTCCTCGGTCCCCTCGCCGACGATCAGCTCGGGGTAGTTGAAGTCGTCACCCGTGTAGAGCCGTACGCCGCCGGGCAGCGCCCGGCGCAGCCCGACCTCGTGCTCGGCGTCGAGCAGCGAGACCTTGACCCCGTCGACCTTGCCGGGACGGGCCCGGATGACGTCGAGGAAGGTCTCGGTCGCCTCCGCGACCGAGGAGGAGCCCCAATAGCCCGTCAGCGCGGGGTCGAACATGTCGCCCAGCCAGTGCAGGATCACCGGGCTCTCGGCCTCGTCGAGGAGGGTCGCGTAGACCTCGGCGTAGTCCTCGGCATGCCGGGCGACCCGGGCGAGCGCGCGCGAGGCCATCACGATCGTGGTCGCGCCGGTGTCGGCGACGACCTTCATCTGCTCGCGATAGGCGTCGATGACGGTGGCCAGGCCGGCCCTGCCCTCGGGGACGGCGTCGAGGGCGAGCTGGTCGGTGCCGGCGCCGCAGGCGATCGACCCGCCCACGGTGGCCGCCTCGGCGGCGGAGCGGCGGATCAGCTCGGCTGCGGCGGTCCAGTCGACGCCCATGCCGCGCTGGGCGGTGTCCATCGCCTCGGCGACGCCGAGACCGTAGGACCACAGCTCGTGCCGGTAGGCCAAGGTGCGGTCCCAGTCGATGTCGGCGGGGGCGCCGGGCACGTTCTCGGCGAGCACGCGGGGGACGACGTGGGCGGCGGCGTACGCGGTGCGGGAGGTGAACGGCGCACTCGGCTTCGTCCACTCCCTGGGGGCCGCGAGCGTGTGGAGCTCGGTGCCGCCGTCGGGCAGCGGGAGGCGTACTGAGGTCACAGCTGGATCTCTCCGAGCTCGATCCGACGGCCCTCGGTCGAAGACTCGAGCCCGGCCTCGGCGAGCCTGACGCCCCGGACGCCCGCCATGAAGTCGTAGGGGTGGTCGCCGTCGCCCTCGACGTAGCGGATGAACTGCTCCCACTGGGCCTTGAAGCCGTTGTCGAAGGGCTGGTTGTCGGGCACCTCGGACCACTGCTCGCGGAACCGGATGCTCTCGACCAGGTCGGGGTTCCAGACCGGCTTCGGAGTCAGGTTGCGGTCCTGGGCGACGCAGTGGTGCAGGCCGGCGACGGCCGAGCCGTGGGTGCCGTCGACGTGGAACTCGACCAGCTCGCCGCGGTTGACCCGGGTGGCCCATGAGGAGTTGATCTGCGCGACGATTCCGCCCTTGAGCTCGAAGATGCCGTAGGCGGAGTCGTCGGCGGTGGCGGCGTAGGCGTCGCCCTTCTCGTCCCAGCGCTCGGGGATGTGTGTGACGACCTTGGCGGTGACGGCCTCGACCTTGCCGAAGAGGTTCTCCAGGACGTAGTTCCAGTGGGGGAACATGTCAGTGGTGATGCCGCCGCCGTCCTCCTTGCGGTAGTTCCAGCTCGGCCGCTGGGCGGGCTGCAGGTCGCCCTCGAAGACCCAGTAGCCGAACTCGCCGCGCACGCTGAGGATGCGGCCGAAGAAGCCGGAGTCGACGAGCCGCTTCAGCTTGAGGAGACCCGGTAGGTAGAGCTTGTCGTGGACGACGCCGCTCTTCACGCCCGCGTCGGCCGCCAGGCGCGCCAGGCGCAGCGAGCCCTCGACGTCGTCGGCGATCGGCTTCTCGGTGTAGACGTGCTTGCCGGCGGCGACCGCCTTGGTGATGGCGACCTCGCGGACGTTGGTCAGCTGGGCGTCGAAGTAGACCGTGTCCTCGGCGTTGGCGAGGGCCTCGTCGAGGTCGGTGGTCCAACGGTCCAGGCGATGCTCCTTGGCGATGTCCTGGAGCTTCTCGGCATTGCGTCCTACCAGGATCGGGTCGGGCAGGATCCGGGTGCCGTCGGAGAGCTCGACACCGCCCTGCTCCTGGATCGCCAGGATGCTGCGCACCAGGTGCTGGCGGTAGCCCATGCGTCCGGTGACGCCGTTCATGATGATGCCGAGCCGTCGTGTGGCCATGTGATCGTTCCTCGTCTGCTGGAAGTACGGGAGAGCGATGGGGAAAGCGCTTTCCAATACGGTATGGCAAATGTGATGGCCGTCGCAAGAGGGTGTTCCGCCGAGCCGGACTCAGGAGCGCGGGGGAGTGCTCTCCCGCAGCACGACCTCGCCGTGGACGGACCGCTTGCGAAGCTCCGCCGACGGCTTGCCGAGGACGAGCTCGAGCGCCAGCCGGCCGATGTCGGCCAGGGGCAGACGTACGGTGGTCAGCCCGGGTGTCACGTCGCGCAGCGTGGCGATGTCGTCGAAGCCGGCGACGGCCAGATCGGGCCCCACCTCGACGCCGGCATGCCGGCAGGCGGCCAGGGCGCCGACGGCCATCAGGTCGTTGACCGCGAAGACGCAGTCCACCTCTGAGCCGTTGCTCCGGCCGTCCTCGAGCAGCCGGGTCATCGCCCGGCGCCCGCCGTCGCGGCTGAACTCGTCGGAGACGCACGCCGGCTCCGAGCCGGTCGCCTCCAGCCATCCCTCCGCGAAGCCGGCGTGACGCTCGGCCGAGACCAGCAGGTTCTCGGGGCCGGTGAGCACCGCGGCACGGCGGTAGCCGAGTCCGACCAGCTGCTGAGCCAGCGCCTTGGCGCCGCCGTGGTTGTCGATCACGACGGTGTCGACCGGCAGGCGCGGCTGGCTGATCGCGGCCGCCCGGCCACCGCCGTCCAGGTAGGAGGTCAGCAGGTCAGCGACCTCGCTGGTGTGGCGTACGTCGGCCGTGTCGCTTCCCGCCAGCACGATCGCCCGACTGCGCTGGCGCCGGAGCGCGGCCAGGAACTTCTGCTCGCGCTCGGGCTGGCCGCCGGTGTTGCACAGCATCACCAGCAGGCCGTGCTTCTCGGCCTCGTCGGCCAGACCGCCGGCGATGGTGGAGAAGTAGGGGTCGGAGATGTCCTTCACCAGGAGCCCGACCGTCTCGGTCGAGCCGCGCGCCATCGCCTGGGCGTTGGCGTTGGGCGTGTAGCCGAGCTTGTTCGCAGCGGCCAGGACCCGCTCCTGCAGCTCGGGGCGCACCACCCGGTCGCTCCCGTTCAACGCGCGCGAGGCGGTGGCCAGCGAGACCCCTGCCTCGCGGGCGACATCGCTCAGCGTCGCTGCGCGTTCTCCGGCCAACTGACTCTCCTTCGGCTTCCGATCCTGGAGCCTAAGGCATCCGCTGAAGACGTACGCCCGCTCCTGCTCCGGCCGACTCGGCGGTCAGGGGCGTCCGAGGGTGGAGGCGCGGGCGACGAGCTCGGGGGTGAAGACGACCTGCTCGTGCTGGTGGGTGGGGTCGCCGACCTCGTCGAGGAGCAGCTCGGCGGCGCGGCGGCCGAGGTCCTGGCGGGGCTGGCGCACGGAGGTGAGCGGCACGGCCGCGGCGGCGGCGAACTCGATGTCGTCGTAGCCGACGATCGCGAGGTCGCCGGGTACGGTCCGGCCGCTGGAGATCGTCTGCTGGAGCAGTCCGAGCGCGAGGAGGTCGTTGGCGCAGAACGCGGCGGTGGGGCGGCGCCGGGCGGACAGCCCGACGAGCCGCTCGCCGGCGGCGCGGCCACAGGCGACGGTCGGGGCCTCGCAGGAGAGAACCACGAGGTCCTCGGGCGGCAGCCCGGCCTCGGCCCAGGCCTGCCGGGCGCCCTCGCCACGGTCACGGACCTGTCCGATCGACTCCGGCCCACCGACGTACGCCACCCGCTCGTGGCCGGCGTCGATGAGGTGCTCCACGGCCAGCCGCCCGCCCAGAACGTCGTCGACGGCGACGGAGCAGAACGACGATCCGGCCCGGGTGCGGTCGACGATGACGACCGGGGTGCCCCGCTCGATCAGCTGGTCGAGCTGCGGGTCGTCAGGGTCGACCGGGGTGATCAGGATGCCCTGGACCCGCTGCTGCTGCAGGTGGGCCAGGTGGGCGCCCTCGCGGGCCGAGCGGCCGTCGCTGTTGCACAGGAACAGCGAGAGCCCGGCCGCCTCGGCGGCCAGCTCGATGCCGCGGGCCACGTCGGTGAAGAACGGGTTTCCGGCGTCGAGCATGACGTAGGCCAGCGACTGGGTGCTGCCGGTGCGCAGCGAGCGCGCGGACTCGTTGCGTACGAAGCCGAGGTCGGCCATCGCGCGCTCCACCCGCTCGCGTGTCGTCCGGCTGACCCGGTCGGGGCGGTTGAGCACGTTGGACACCGTGCCGAGGGAGACGCCTGCGGTCGCCGCGACGTCCTTGACCGAGGCGCTGCGCGGTGTGCCCGCACCTGGGGTGATCGCCACCTGGGCTCCTTCCTGAAACGTTCAATCGCAGCATAGGCCGTGGGCGGCGCTGTGACGAGGAAGGACGCTACCGGGATTGACCGATGTCGGACATGCTCATTAGCGTCCGTGTCTAAATCGTTTCATCGGAGGTCGTCATGGAGCGCGTCTGCTTCCAGCTGCAGGTCAAGCCCGAGCGCGTCGAGGAGTACAAGCGACGCCACGCCGCCGTCTGGCCCGACATGCTCCAGGCGCTCGCGGAGACCGGGTGGCACAACTACTCCCTGTTCCTCCGCCCCGACGGCCTGCTCATCGGCTACGTCGAGACCCCCTCCATCGAGGCTGCTCAGGCAGGGATGGCCGCCACCGAGGTCAACGCCCGCTGGCAGGCCGAGATGGCGGAGTTCTTCGAGGATCTCGACGGTGTCGCGCCCGACGAGGGCTTCCTCCGCCTCGAGGAGGTCTTCCACCTCGAGGACCAGCTCGGTCGCTGATTCGCCCCGAGAAGTCCGTTCTTGACGCCGAGGGTCAGTTTCTGACCTCGAGGCGTCGATCTTTGTACGCGGAATGGGTCCGAGGACAGGAACTGACTTCTCGCGGCCAGGAAACTGACCGCTCGCGGTGGGTGCTGAAACGCGACGAAGTTCGCGCTGCTCTTGACGCACGTGACGTGCGCCACTAACGTCGGATGCGCGCTTTGAAACCTTTCAACCGCACACAGAGAGGCTCTCCGATGACGACGTTCGACCAGATCTCGGGCGACCTGGCCGCCCTCGAGATCGAGGTCCCCTCGTGGGCCTACGGAAACTCGGGGACCCGGTTCAAGGTCTTCGGCACCCCGGGCACACCGCGCACCCCCGAGGAGAAGGTCGCCGACGCGGCCACCGTCCACCGCTTCACCGGCCTTGCGCCGAGCGTCGCGCTGCACATCCCGTGGGACAGGGTCGAGGACTACGCGGCCCTGCGCAGCTACGCCGAGGACCAGGGGATCGCGCTCGGCACGATCAACTCCAACACCTTCCAGGACGACGACTACAAGCTCGGTGCGCTCACCCACACCGACGCGAAGATCCGGCAGAAGGCGATCGACCACCACTTCGAGTGCATCGAGGTGATGAACGCGACCGGCTCGCGCGACCTGAAGATCTGGCTCGCCGAGGGGTCCAACTATCCCGGCCAGGCCGACATGCGCGGCCGCCAGGACCGGCTCGCCGAATCGCTCGCGACCATCTACGAGCGCATCGGTGACGAGCAGCGCCTGGTGCTGGAGTACAAGTTCTTCGAGCCGGCGTTCTACCACACCGACGTTCCCGACTGGGGCACCTCGTTCGCCCAGGTCAGCGCCCTCGGTGACCGGGCCGTCGTGTGCCTCGACACCGGGCATCACGCGCCCGGCACCAACATCGAGTTCATCGTGATGCAGCTGCTCCGGCTGGGGAAGCTCGGCTCCTTCGACTTCAACAGCCGCTTCTACGCCGACGACGACCTGATCGTCGGTGCGGCCGACCCGTTCCAGCTCTTCCGGATCATCGTCGAGGTGGTCCGTGGCGGCGGGTTCAAGCCCGTGGCAGAGGGCGGGGTCGCCTTCATGCTCGACCAGTGCCACAACATCGAGAAGAAGATCCCGGGCCAGATCCGGTCCGTGCTCAACGTCCAGGAGATGTCCGCGCGGGCGCTGCTGCTCGACACCGATGCTCTCGCCGCGGCGCAGGAGGACGGCGACGTACTCCTGGCCAACGACATCTTCATGGACGCCTTCTACACCGACGTACGCGCCGACCTCGGCGGGTGGCGTGAGGACCGTGGCCTGGCCGCGGACCCGATGCGCGCCTACCTCGCCAGCGGCTACCAGGACCAGATCGAAGCCGCCCGTGTCGGCGGCACCCAGGCCGGATGGCTGTGAACCACATGGACGGGAACCAGATGACCACTGCAGAAGACCTGATCGCGCGCTCGAACCGTCTCGGCGCCGATCCGAAGAACACCAACTACGCCGGCGGCAACACCTCCGCCAAGGGCACCGCGACCGACCCGGTGACCGGCCAGGACGTCGAGCTGCTCTGGGTGAAGGGCTCCGGCGGCGACCTCGGCACCCTGAAGGAGAGCGGGCTCGCGGTCCTTCGCCTCGACCGGATGCGCGCGCTCGTCGACGTCTACCCGGGCGTCGAGCGCGAGGACGAGATGGTCGCCGCGTTCGACTACTGCCTGCACGGCAAGGGCGGCGCGGCCCCCTCGATCGACACCGCGATGCACGGCCTCGTCGACGCGGCTCACGTCGACCACCTCCACCCCGACTCCGGCATCGCGATCGCGACGGCCGCCGACGGCGAGAACCTCACCAAGGAGATCTTCGGCGACCAGGTCGTCTGGGTGCCGTGGCGCCGCCCCGGCTTCCAGCTCGGTCTCGACATCGCCGATATCAAGGCGAAGAACCCGCAGGCGGTCGGCTGCATCCTCGGCGGCCACGGCATCACCGCCTGGGGCGACACGTCCGAGGAGGCCGAGAAGAACTCGCTGTGGATCATCGACACGGCCGCCACCTACATCGAAGAGCACAGCAAGGCGGAGCCGTTCGGGCCCGCGCTCGAGGGCTACGCGGCGCTGCCGGAGGAGAAGCGGCGTACGAAGGCCGCTGCTCTCGCCCCCACGATCCGTGGCATCGCCTCGGCGGACCAGCCGATGGTCGGCCACTTCAACGACTCCGAGGTAGTCCTCGACTTCCTGGCCAGCGAGGCCCACCCGCGCCTGACCGAGCTCGGCACCTCGTGCCCCGACCACTTCCTGCGCACCAAGGTCAAGCCGCTCGTCCTCGACCTCCCGGCCGATGCCTCGGTGGAGGACAGCATCGCCCGTCTCAAGGAGCTCGCGGTCGGCTACCGCGAGGACTACCAGGGCTACTACGACCGGCACGCCGACGCGAACAGCCCGGCCATCCGCGGCAAGGACCCGCTCATCGTCCTGGTCCCCGGCGTCGGCATGTTCTCCTTCGGCAAGAACAAGCAGACCGCCCGGGTGGCGGGGGAGTTCTACGTCAACGCGATCAACGTGATGCGCGGTGCCGAGGGGCTCTCGACGTACGCCCCGATCGACGAGTCGGAGAAGTTCCGGATCGAGTACTGGGCGCTGGAGGAGGCCAAGCTCCAGCGGATGCCCGCCCCCAAGCCCCTCGCGACCAGAGTGGCGCTGGTCACCGGTGCGGCCTCCGGCATCGGCAAGGCCACCGCGAAGCGGCTCGCCGCCGAGGGTGCCTGCGTCGTGATCGCCGACCTCGACCTCGTCAAGGCGCAGGCCGCAGCGGAGGAGATCGGCGGCCCAGACGTGGCCGTGGGTCTCGCCGCCGACGTCTCCGACGAGGCCGCCGTGCAGGCGATGTTCGACGCCGCGGTGCTCGCCTTCGGGGGTGTCGACCTCGTCGTCAACAACGCCGGCCTGTCGCTGTCGAAGTCGCTGCTGGAGACCACCGAGCGCGACTGGGACCTCCAGCACGACGTGATGGCCAAGGGTTCGTTCCTGGTCTCCAAGGCTGCCGCGAGGGTGCTGATCGAGCAGGAGATGGGCGGCGACATCGTCTACATCTCCTCGAAGAACTCGCTCTTCGCCGGGCCCAACAACGTCGCGTACGGCGCGGCCAAGGCCGACCAGGCCCACCAAGTCCGGCTGCTGGCCGCCGAGCTCGGTGAGCACGGGATCAAGGTCAACGGCATCAACCCCGACGGTGTGGTCCAGGGCTCCGGCATCTTCGCCGGCGGCTGGGGCGCCAAGCGTGCCGAGGTCTACGGGGTCAAGGAGGAGGAGCTCGGCAAGTTCTACGCCCAGCGCACCCTGCTCAAGCGCGAGGTGCTGCCGGAGAACATCGCCAACGCCGTCTTCGTGCTCTGCGGCCCCGACCTGTCCCACACCACCGGTCTGCACGTGCCCGTCGACGCCGGCGTCGCCGCAGCGTTCTTGCGATGAGGCCACACGTCAGGGTCGCGGCGGTCGACCTGGGTGCCACCTCCGGCCGGGTCATGTCCGGCCGGATCGGTGGCGACCGGGTCGAGATCGACCAGCTGCACCGCTTCCCGAACGGGGCGGTACGCGTCCGCGGCTCGCTCTTCTGGGACGTGCTCGGCATCCATCGCGAGGTGCTCACCGGCATCCGCGAGGTGGCCCGAACCGGACCGCTGCACGGCATCGGCATCGACTCCTGGGCCATCGACCACGGGCTGCTGGACCACGACGGCCAGCTCCTCGGCCAGGTCTTCAGCCACCGCGACGCCCGCGTCGAGGGGATCGCCGAGAAGGTGGTCGCCCAGATCGGCGCGGCGACGCTCTACGGCACCACCGGCATCCAGCAGCTCCCGTTCAACACGATCTACCAGCTGGTGGCGGCCCGCGGCACCACCGCCCTCGACGCCGCCGAGACGATGCTGCTGCTGCCGGACCTGCTCGGCTTCTGGCTCACCGGTGCGATCGGCGCGGAGCGCACCAACGCCTCGACCACCCAGCTCTACGACGTACGTCGGGGCGCCTGGGCGGTCGACCTGTGCCGGGAGCTCGGGATCCCCGAAGGGGTCCTCCCGCCCCTTCGGGACCCGGGCTCTCTCCTCGGCACGCTGCTGCCCGAGGTCGCTGACGAGCTGGGTGTCACCACCGACGTACCGGTGGTCGCGGTGGGCTCGCACGACACCGCCTCGGCGGTCGTCGGGGTCCCCGCGGAGGTCGGTGACTTCGCCTACATCTCCTCGGGCACCTGGTCGCTGGTCGGCCTCGAGCTCGACCAGGCAGTGCTGACCGAGGAGGCCCGGCTCGCCGACTTCACCAACGAGGTCGGCGTCGACGGCACCATCCGTTTCCTCAAGAACGTGATGGGCCTGTGGGTCCTGTCGGAGTCGCTGCGCTCGTGGGGCGAGCGGCGCTACCAGAGCGCCGAGCTTCGCTCGCTGCTCGCGGCCGCGGCGGAGCTCGAGCCGCTGCGTACGGTGGTCGACATCAACGACCCGCGACTGCTCTTCCCGAGCACGTCGGCCGACCCGATGCCGGAGCGGATCGCCACGCTGGCCGCGGAGTCCGACGAGGCGATCCCACACTCGCCGGCCGCGATCACCCGCTGCATCCTCGACAGCCTCGCTGTCGCCTACCGACGTCACGTACGCACCGCCGCCGCCCTCGCGGGCACCTCGCCCGAGGTCGTCCACGTCGTCGGCGGCGGCTCTCAGAACGAGCTGCTCTGCCAGCTCACCGCGGACGCCTGCGGCCTGCCGGTTCTCGCCGGTCCGGTCGAGGCGGCCGCACTCGGAAACGTCCTGGTCCAGGGCAGGGCTCTCGGGGCCGACCTGCCTGACCTCCCCGCGATGCGGGACCTGGTCCGCCGCTCCTACGACGTACGCCGCTTCGAGCCGCGCGACGGCCTCGACTGGGCCGCCGCAGAGGCCCGCATCTCCTGACCCTGCTCCCCGAAGGCACCCCCATGACCGACTTCCTCTCCTCCGCCCGGCTCAGCCGCCGCGCGCTCTTCGGCACCGCGGCCGCCACAGTCGGCACGGCCGCCATCGCCGGCACGCTCGGAAGCACGCCCGCGCAGGCCGCCGGCGCACCCGCCGGCCTCCCGGACGACCTCACCAAGGCGTTCCGCAAGCCCGGCACCGCCTCGGCGGCGGGCTTCCGCTGGTGGTGGCCCTACGGCCTGGTCGACCCGGCCGAGGTCGCCCGCGAGGTCGACACCGTCGCCGACGCCGGCTTCGGTGTGCTCGAGGTCGCGGTGGTCACCCACAGCCTGCGCGCCCGCGGCATCGAGGTCGACGTGGCGAAGTACGGCTGGGGCAGCCCGTCCTGGGTCGCCGGTGTGAAGGCGGCGCTGGCGCGGGGCGCGAAGCGGGACGTACGCATCGACCTGACTGTTGGCCCGTCCTGGCCGGCCGCGGTCTCCACGATCACCCCCGACGACGACGCGGCCTGCAGCGAGCTCGCCTACGGTCGGGTCGACGTCGCCGCCGGCCAGACCTTCGACGACGTGCTCCCGGCTCCGCAGGGGGAGTCCCACGGCGACCGGGTCGAGCTGGTCACCGTCCAGGCGCACCGGATCACGGCCAGCACCTCCTCGATCACCACGATCGACCCCGACTCCTACCTCGACCTCTCCGCCCAGGTGAGCCAGAACCGGCTGACCTGGACCGCACCGGCCGACCCGGCCGGCTCCTGGGTCGTCCTCGCCACCTGGCGCCGCGGGAGCGGGCAGGAGCCCGAGGCCGGTCCGCACACCTCGCCGCGCTCCTACGTCGTCGACCACTTCAGCGACGCCGGCACCCGCGCCGTCGTCGACCTGTGGCAGGACACGATCCTCGACAAGCAGATGCGCAGCCTGCTGAAGGCCGCGGGCGGCTACCTCTTCGAGGACTCCCTCGAGATCGAGTCGGACGCCACGATCTGGACGCCGAAGCTGCTCGAGGAGTTCCGGGCCCGGGCCGGCTACGACCTCGAACCGTTCCTCCCGGTGGTGCTCGAGGTCGACGAGGCCTACCGCTTCGCCCTCGGCACCCCCGGCGCTCCCGCGACGACCGACTCGCTGCGTACGAACCAGGTGCGCGACGACTTCAACCAGGTCCTCTCCGACCTCTACCGCGACCACCACCTGCTGCCGATGCAGCGGTTCGCACGATCGCTCGGGATGGGTCTGCGGATCCAGGCGTACGGCCTGGAGACCGACGCCACCGAGCACTCCGCGCTGCTCGACATCGCCGAGACCGAGTCCCTGGGCTTCAAGAACCTCGACGACTACCGGGTCATGGCCGGCGGCCGCGACATCGCCGGCAAGCAGGTGCTCTCCTGCGAGGCGATCTGCTACAACGGCGGCGCCTACAACACGACCTGGGGCGCCAACAGCACCAGTCCCACGGCGCAGAACCAGGCGCTCTTCACGATCAACAGCATCTTCGCGGCGGGCGTCAACCACGCGATGATCCACGGCTTCCCCTACGCCGCCGCCCCGGACGTCACCTGGCCCGGCTTCGCCGCGTTCTCGCCGTACTACAACGGCGCGATCGGCTACGGCGAGGCGTGGGGACCGCGGACGCCGCAGTGGGAGCACATCCCCGGGATCGCGCGCTACCTCGCCCGCACCCAGCTGGTCCTGCGGACCGGCCGCCCGACGTACGACATCGTCTTCCTGCGCCAGAAGGCCGGCGCCTCCACCGGCATCGGCCCGTTCTGGGTCACCAACGACGGCACCAAGCTCGGCTGGTCGCACTCCTTCATCACCTCGGCGCTGCTCACCCGCGACGACGTCCGGTTCAGGGACGGGCGGCTGGCGCCCGACGGGCCGGCCTACAAGGTGCTCGTCATCGGCCCCGACAAGATCCGCAGCCGCGAGGTCACCATCGACCTGGCGGCCGCCCGCAAGGCGCTCGCCCTGGGACGCGCGGGTCTGCCGATCATCCTGGTCAACGACGCCGGCAAGGACTGGGGCCGCGACGCCACCCCGATCGGCCGTACCGACGAGGCCTCGGTCACCGAGGTCCGCGAGGTGATGACGAAGATCGCCGCGCTGCCGACGACCCGCAGCGTCTTGGAGGCCGGCGTCGGTGGCGCGCTGGCCGCGCTCGGTGTCGTACGCGACGTCGAGCACGCCGACTCGACGGTGATGCACGTCCGGCGCGTCACCGGCAAGGTCGACCTCTACTACCTCGCCAACGCCCGGCACGCCGAGAACCGGCGGCTCAACCCGGTTCAGCAGGACGTCTGGCTGGCCGCCACCGACCGCACCGCGGTGCCGTGGCTGCTGGACGCGTGGACCGGTGAGGTCACCCGGATCGCCGCCTACGAGCGCGCCGGTGACCGGGTCCGGGTGCGGGTCGACCTCGTTCCTGGGCAGTCCACCGTGGTCGCTCTCGCGGCCCCGGGCGCGGGCGTCGCCCGCTCTGTTCTCCCCGTCGCCACCGCTGGCCAGGCCGTGTTGGCGCGGGGCGCCAACGTCGCGCTGCGCACGACGACCGCCGGCACCTTCGAGCTCACCAAGGCCGACGGCCGGACGGTGAAGGTGACCGTCGGCCGGGTCCGTGAGCCGGTGACGCCGCAGTCCTGGACCCTCTCGCTCGAGGACTGGAAGCCGGCGAACCCGACCGACCCCAAGGATCTCGCCACGACGAAGGAGGTCGTGACCAGCGACCTCGCGTCGCCGCAGTCCTGGTCGAAGGTCGCCGGTCTCGAGGACGCCTCCGGCATCGGCCGCTACCGCACGGGCGTCGACCTGGGCACGGACTGGACCGCGGAGGACGGCGCCTACCTCGAGCTCGGCGAGGTCAACGACACCTTCCGGGTGCGCGTCAACGGCGGGCTGCTGGCGCCGTGCGACCCGATGGACCCAGTGGTCGACCTGGGCCACGCCCTGGTCGCCGGCTCCAACACGATCGAGATCGAGGTGGCCTCGACGCTGCTCAACCGCCTGCGCACGGTCACCCCGTCGGTCTACGGCGTGGCGACCAGGCAGAGCTACGGGCTCGCCGGGCCGGTGCGTCTGGTGCCCTACGTCGAGAAGGTGGTGGCCCGATGAGCTCGGTGTCCCGGTCGCGAGCCCATTCATCGATCAGCGTCATGCTGAGACAGGAGTGAACCGTGGCGGCCTCGGGCGGCGTACGACCTTCCTCTTCGACCGATCTTCCCGCGGACGAGGTGGAGGTGCTGGCGTTGTTCGCGCGGGGCTACACGATCGAGCGGATCGCGCGGGCGCTGGGCATCTCCGAGCGCACCGTGCGGCGCCGTCTCCGGGCGGCCGCGGATGCGCTGGGAGCGGGGACGAGTGTGGAGGCTGTCGTGCGGGCCGTACGCACCGGACTCATCTGAACTGATTTGATGGCAACTAGACAGACGAAGGAGGCTGCTCGATGCGAGTCGCACTGATGGTCACCTGCATCAACGACGCGCTCTACCCGAGCACCGGGAAGGCCGTCGTACGCCTCCTGCGCCGGCTCGGCGTCGAGGTCGACTTCCCGCAGGCGCAGACGTGCTGCGGGCAGCCGATGGTCAACACCGGCTACCTGGATGAGGCGGTTCCGGTGGTGCGTACGTTCGTGGACGCCTTCGCCGGCTACGACGTGGTGGTGACGCCGTCGGGGTCGTGCGCGGGCTCGGCACGGCACCAGCACTCGATCGTGGCCCGCCGCTCCGGCGACGAGGCCCTGGAGCGGGCGGTCGCGGAGGTCGCCCCGAAGGTCTATGAGCTCTCCGAGTTCCTCGTCGATGTGCTCGGGGTGACGGACGTGGGCGCCTACTACCCGCACCGGGTGACCTACCACCCGACCTGTCACTCACTGCGGATGCTGGGCGTGGGGGACCGGCCGCGACGGCTGCTGGAGTCGGTGCGCGGGATCAGGCTGGTCGACCTGCCCGGCGCCGACCAGTGCTGCGGCTTCGGCGGCACCTTCGCGGTCAAGAACGCCGACACCTCGATCGCGATGGGCGCCGACAAGGCCCGCCACATCCGCGAGACCGGCGCCGAGATCGTGGTCGCCGGTGACAACTCCTGCCTGACCCACATCGGCGGCGTGCTCTCCCGGCAGCGCTCGGGCGTGCGCACCGTCCATCTCGCCGAGATCCTCGCCTCGACCGAGGGGGCTCTGCGATGAGCGGCACGTTCGTCGGTATGCCGGCCTTCCCGGAGGCCGCCCGCGGGGCCCTCGCCGACTCCCAGCTGCGCCACAACCTCGCCCACGCGACCGGCACCATCCGCGCCAAGCGGGCCAAGGTCGTCGCCGAGGTGCCCGACTGGGAGGAGCTGCGCCTGGCCGGTGCAGCGGTCAAGGAGCGCGCGCTGCTCGACCTCGACAGCCAGCTCGTACGCCTCGAGGAGACCCTCACCGCCAACGGCGCGACCGTCCACTGGGCCCGTGGCGCCGCCGAGGCGAACGCGATCGTCGCTGCGATCGCGAAGGCCCACGACGCGGAGGAGGTCGTGAAGGTCAAGTCGATGGTGACCCAGGAGATCGGGCTCAACGAGGCGCTCGCCGAGGAGGGCATCGCGGCCTGGGAGACCGACCTGGCCGAGCTCATCGTGCAGCTCGGCGACGACCTGCCTTCCCACATTCTCGTGCCGGCCATCCACCGCAACCGGGCCGAGATCCGCGAGATCTTCCGGTCGAAGATGGGGGCCGCGGGCCGTCCGGCGCCCGCCGACCTCACCGACGAGCCGGCCGTGCTCGCCGCTGCTGCGCGGGAGCACCTGCGCGAGAAGTTCCTGCGTGCGAAGGTCGGGATCTCGGGCGCCAACTTCGCGGTCGCCGAGACCGGCACGCTGGTCGTGGTCGAGTCCGAGGGCAACGGCCGGATGTGCCTGACCCTGCCCGACGTGCTCGTCTCGGTCGTCGGCATCGAGAAGGTCGTCTCCCGCTGGGAGGACCTCGACCCGATGCTCAGGCTCCTGCCGAGATCCTCCACCGGCGAGCGGATGAACCCCTACACCTCGACCTGGAGCGGGATCACCCCCGGCGACGGCCCGCAGGAGGTGCACGTGGTGCTCCTCGACAACGGCCGCACCCGCGCCCTCGCCGACGAGGTGGGTCGGCAGGCGCTGCGCTGCATCCGCTGCTCGGCGTGCCTCAACGTCTGCCCGGTCTACGAGCGCACCGGCGGCCATGCGTACGGCTCGGTCTACCCGGGTCCGATCGGCGCCATCCTCAACCCGCTGCTGAAGGGCGTCGGGCACGACGACCAGACCGACTCGCTGCCCTACGCCTCCTCGCTGTGCGGTGCCTGCTTCGAAGTCTGTCCGGTACGCATCGACATCCCCTCCGTCCTGGTCGACCAGCGCGCCCAGGTGGTCGACGCCCACCGAGGTGGCGTGCCGAAGCCGGAGGCCGTGGCGATGAAGGGCGCGGCGTACGTCCTGGGGCGTTCGCACCGCCTCTCCGCGCTCGAGCGCCTCACCGGCCTCGGCATGCGCTTCGCGCGCCGCTTCGGACCCGCCGCCTGGATCGGAGCGCGAGATCTGCCGGACGCTCCGGGGGAGAGCTTCCGGGCCTGGTGGCACCGCACGAACGGTGGACGGAAGGACGACGCATGACCGACGCACGCACCGAGATACTCGCCCGAGTCCGCGAGGCACTGGCCGGCTCGGCGCTCGAACCCGCCGAACCGTCTGTGCCGCGCGACCTCGCGCCCGTCGCGACCCCCGAGGTAGTCGACCTCTTCGCCGAGCGCGTGGCCGACTACCGCGCCGTGGTCGAGCGCTGCGGAGCCGAGGACCTCGAGGACCGCATCGCCGCCGCGCTGCCCGCCGGCCAGGTGGTCGTACCGCCCGGCCTGTCGGTCCACGTCCCCGACGCGATCGTCGACGACGGCACCCTCACCGCCGCCGAGCTGGACCGGATCGCCGCGGTCGTCACCGAGGCCCGCGTCGGCATCGCCGAGACCGGCACGATCGTCCTCGACCACGCCCCCGACCAGGGCCGCCGAGCCATCTCGCTCGTCCCCGACACCCACATCTGCGTCGTACGCGAGGACCAGGTGGTCCCCGACGTCCCCGACGCCATCGGCGTCCTGGACCCCGCCCGCCCCCAGACCTGGATCAGCGGCCCCTCGGCCACCAGCGACATCGAGCTCGACCGCGTAGAAGGCGTCCACGGCCCCCGCACCCTCCATGTCCTGGTGGTCGCCGCCAATCCGTGACCGGATCCGGCCACAGCCCTTCCTGTCCGTGTGACGGCCGTCATAGTCTTCGGAGTGCTCTGAAACGTATCAATCCGGAGGATCCCCATGAAGCTCCGCCTGGCCGCGATCGTGATCAGTGCGCTCGTCATCGCGGTGCCGGTCCCGGCTGTCGCTGTCGACGGCGCGGCAGCCACCCACCTCACCGTCTCGCAGCTGTCCTCGCCGCGCGATGTGGAGGACCTCCGCTCGCCGCTGCTGGCCTGGCACGTCCCCTTCGCCGAGCAGAGCGCCTACCGCGTACAGGTCGCCCGGATCAGCGAGGGCATCGGAGCCGCCGGAGTCTGGGACTCCGGTCGCGTCACGTCATCGGCGAGCACCAACGTGCCCTACGCCGGTCCGGCGCTCGAGCCCGAACAGACCTACCAGTGGCGAGTACGCACCTGGGACGGCCGTGGAAAGGGCTCGGACTGGTCGAGCGTCTCCACCTTCACCACCGGTCCCGGTCAGGAGTGGGGCCAGGCCCAGCCCATCTGGCTCGCCCAGGCCCGCACGATCTCCTGGGGTGACGTCACCATCGACACCACCTTCCGGATCACGTCCCAGAACGCCACCATCGCCTTCCGGGCCGCGGACGCCAGCAACTACTACATGTGGCAGTTCCGCGGCGACGGGGTGAACACCTTCGCTCCCCACAAGCGCGTGAGTGGGACCTTCACCCAGCTCGACTCGGTGCCGCTGGCCAAGCCCCTCGTCCGCGACACGTCCTACCGGCTGCGCATCGAGGCAGAGGGCACCACGATCCGCACGTGGCTCGACGACACCCTCGTCGACACCCGCACCCTCAACGACTTCGCCGCCGGCTCGGTCGGCTTCCGCACGGGCGGGTCCGAGCGCAACGCGTGGGACGACCTGACAGTCACCTCCGCCACCGGCGAGGTCCTCTACACCAACGACTTCTCCGCCAGCAGCGACTTCGCCTGCGGCGCCGCGGTGGGCGGCTGGCTCGAGGTCGGCACGAACGCCAACTGCGTCTACGGTGTCGAATCGCAGGACTGGGCCTTCCTCCGGCACGAGTTCACGCTGCCCGACAAGCCGATCGCGGCCGCCACCCTCTATGCGACCGCATCCTCGACCGCGCCGGGCCGGCAGTACGTCTACAAGGCATGGCTCAACGGCGAGTTCGTCGGCCTCGGGCCGACGCAGCCGATCCGCGGCGAGGCCCGATACGACGGCTTCGACGTGACCGCCGCGCTGCGGCCGGGAGCCGAGAATGCGATCGGGGTGCTCGGCTGGACGAGCAGTGACCGGCGCTTTCTCGGGCGGCTCGTCGTGGAGTACGCCGACGGCACGCGTGACGCGGTCGTGAGCGGTCCGCAGTGGCGGAGTCGCTCCGGCGGCCTCGTCTTCCCCTCCGCCGGCAGCATCGGAACCTCGTTCTTCTCGGCACCGAAGGAGAACCTGCAGTCGGCCCACTGGCCCGAGGGCTTCGCCGAGCCGGGCTTCGACGACTCCGGCTGGAGCGACGCCGCGGTGCGCCCGGCTTTCGGCGACCTCCGCGCAGCCCCCACGGCGAAGGTGGAGCAGCAGCTGAGGACGCCGGTCAGTGTGGTGGAGAAGGCGCCCGGCCACTACTTCATCGACTACGGCCGGACGTGGATCGGCGGTCTCTCCCTGGACATCGACGGCACGGCGGGCCAGGTGCTCGACCTCCGGTTCGGCGAGGAGCTGTCCGCGCCCCAGACGGTGCGGTACGCCATGCGGACCGGCAACACGTACCAGGACAAGTGGACGCTGCGTCCCGACGAGCAGCACCTGGAGACCTGGGGGATGCGGGTCTTCCGCTACGCCGAGGTCATCGGCGCTCCCTCCGGCCTGGGCGCCGCCGACTTCCCCGCCCTGGCGCAGGTCTATCCCTTCGATACCGACGAGGCGATCTTCGACTCAGCCGACGACGACCTCGACCGCGTGTGGGCCCTGTCGCGCAACACGATCGAGGCCACCAACCACGACCTCTACGTCGACTCCTGGAGCCGCGAGCGCGGTGCCTATGAGGCCGACAGCTACCTGCAGATGATGGCCAACTTCTTCGTCTCCAGCGACCCGACCCTGGGCAACTACTCCTTGGAGTACCTGCTCACCCGCAGGACGTGGCCGACCGAGTGGCCGATGTACACGATCCTGGCCTTCCACGACTCGTGGCAGCAGACCGGTGACACCGACGCCCTGACCCGCAACTACACCGCCCTGCAGGAGAAGCTGCCGCTCAAGTGGGTCGAGCCGTCCACGGGACTCATCCGCAAGAACACCGGATCCAACGGTGGCAACTCCTGTACCGACTGCGACATCGTCGACTGGCCGGCATCGGAGCGCGACGGCTACGTCTTCCGCCCCTACAACACGGTCATCAACGCGATCGGTCACCGGTCGTTCCGCGACATGGCGGAGATCGCGACGGCCCTGGGCCACGACGACGACGCGGCGACGTACACCGCCATCGCCGACCGACTCCGGAACGCGGCCAACGACAGGCTGTGGGACTCGGCCAAGGGTGCCTACCGAGACGGTCTCAATGCCGACGGCACCCCGATCCAGCACTGGGCGATCCAGGCGAGCGTCTTCGCCACGGCGTTCGGACTCGCCCGAGGTGACGTCGCGCAGCAGGCCGCGGACTACATCGGAACCCGTGGCATGGCCTGCAGCGTCTACTGCGCCGCCTTCGTCCTCGAGGCCCTCTACGACGGCGACCGCGGAGACGTCGCGCACCAGCTGCTGACGAGCACGGGGCTCCGCAGCTGGCTCAACATGATCGCGAAGGGAGCCGGTGCCACCGCCGAGGCCTGGGACACCTCCCTGAAGCCCAACATGACGTGGTCGCACCCCTGGGCCGCATCACCCGCCTACAACGTGCCCCAAGGCATGTTCGGCATCGAGCCCCTGATGCCTGGCTACGAGGAGTTCCGTGTCCGGCCACAGCCCGCCGGGGTCCCGTGGGCACACGTCACGCTGCCCACCCTCCGCGGACGCATCGGCGCGGCGTACGCCACGACCGACGGCGGCATCGACGTCGGCGTGAGTGTTCCGGGCAACTCCCGGGCCGAGGTTCTCGTCCCGTCGCCGTCCGGGGAGCAGGTCTTCCTCGATGGGCGTCCGGTGCCCGCGACGCGCGAGGGCTCCTACCTGGTGATCCAGGACGTGCCCTCCGGCTGCCATGTCATCAGTACCAGTCCGGGTGTGAGCCCGGAGGTCGAGCGGCTTCGCGCCGTCTGCTGAACCCGAAGGCTGGGGCCGGATCCGGCCCCAGCAACGTATCAACTCGCTCGGAGGAACCCATGAAGCTCCGCCTGGCCGCGATCGTCACCAGCGCCCTGGTCGTCACCAGCCTCGCGGCGGCCGTGACACCGACCGGTGCCGCGCCCGCCAACACCGCGCCCGGCGCACCCGCCGGTCTGACCGTCGACGACATCACCCGACCGCTCAACACCGACCTGACCCCACGGTTCGGCTGGCTGCCCCAGGACAGCGACGCCAACGAGGTGCAGAGCGCCTACAAGATCGAGGTACGCGACGCCGACGGCGAGATCGTCTGGGACTCGCGCAAGGTCACCTCCGCGCAGCAGTCCTACGTCGACTACGTCGGCGAGACCCTCGAGCCCAGCAGCCGCTACACCTGGCGGGTCATGACCTGGGACCGCCGCAAGCACCCCTCGCGGTGGTCGGCGAAGGCGGCATTCGAGACCGGGCTCGGCGACACCGACTGGGCCGGTGCGAGCTGGATCAGGAGACCGCCGGGCACCGCGGACAACCCCGCCCAGGAGCGCGACGAGTGGACCCTGGCCCGCACCGAGGTCGAGGTCCCGGAAGGCAGGATCGTCAGCGCCCGCAGCTACCTGGCCGCCAGCCACACCGCCGAGCTCTATCTCGGCGGCGAGCAGGCCGACCGGATGAGCAACTTCGGCTATCCGAGCGAGGGCTACTACCAGGCCGCGGACGTGACCGACCTGGTCACGCCCGGCGAGACCCTCGCCCTGGGCGTCAAGCTGCACTGGTTCAGCGGTGGCCAGGGCCGCGCCGCGGGCATCCCCGGCGTTCTCCTGAAGCTCGAGCTGACCTACGCCGATGGTGAGACGACCACGATCGTCACCGACGGCTCCTGGAAGGTCCGCCGCGGTCCGTACGTCATGGTCGGGACCCGCAACGGCGAGGGCCTGTGGATCGAGCACCTCGACGGCCAGACTGCCCAACAGATCGGCGACTGGACCGAGCCCGGCTACGACGACTCGCAGTGGTCCGACGCCGTGGTGACCGGCGCACACCCCACAGCGCCGTTCACCCACCTGGAGGGCCAGCAGACCCGGCTCGAGGAGACCGTCGTCCACCCCGAGCGCATCCTCGAGGCCGCCGACGGCACCCCGGTCGCCGACTTCGGCACGATCATCCCGGCCCGGCCCGGCGTGCACTTCGACGACGGAGTGGCCGGGCGACAGGTCCCGATCCGGGCCGGCTACGAGCTCGCCGACACCGGCCGGGTCTCGACCACCGGCCTCTCGACGCAGAGCACCAACATGTCCTTCCCCTACACCCAGGCCGCCGGCGCGCAGGACTACCTGGCGGTCGGACACCTCGGCTTCCGTTACCTCGAGATCCCGGCCGCGGGGGAGGAGATCACCGCCGAGGACGTGACCGCGACCGTCGTCCACACCGCGTACGACGAGGACGGCGCAGCCACCTTCGAGAGCTCCGACGAGACCCTCGACGACGTGTGGGACCTGATGGACCGCTCGCTGCGCTACTCCGTCCAGGAGACCTTCGTCGACACCCCGACGCGCGAGCAGGGCCAGTTCCTGCACGACACCGCCAACATCTCGATCGGCCTGATGTCCTCCCAGCGTGAGCGGGTCGCCTCCCGCCAGGCGATCCGGGAGTTCCTGCTCAGCCAGGAGCGCTACTGGACCACCGGCAACGACGCCGGCCGCTACAACGCGGTCTACCCCAACGGCGACGGCAAGCGCGACATCCCCGACTTCACCGAGGTCGTCCCCGACTGGATCTGGCGCTACTACCTCGAGACCGGTGACAAGGCAGTCCTCGAGGACGCCTACGACAACCTCACCGCCACCGCCGGCTACATCCGTCGCCACATCGCCACCAGCGGCCCGACCCAGGGTCTGGTCACCAACCTGTCCGGCGGCTCCGGCCAGTACCTGTACGGCATCGTCGACTGGCCCGCTCATGGCCGCTTCGGCTACGACATGACGACCGCCGCCAGGACCACGGTCAACGCGCTCGGCGTCGACGTCCTCCGCAAGGTCGCGCTGGTCGGTGAGGAGCTGGACCGCCCCGACGGTGAGGTCGCCGCGCTCCGCTCGGACGCCGACGCACTCGCGACGCGGATGAACCAGACGCTGCGCAAGGCCGACGGGACCTACGTCGACGGCCTGCTCGCCGACGGCACCCAGTCCGCCCATGCCGGACAGCACGCGACCTCGTACGCCATCGCCTTCGGCGTCGCACCGCAGCAGGACGTGCCGGCGCTCGGTGAGCAGATCGCCTCCCAGGGGATGAAGCAGGGCCCGATGACCGCCCATGTGCTGCTCGAGGCTCTCGCTGACGCCGGTGCCGGCGCAGGCGTCCTGAAGCTGCTGACCAACGAGGACGACTACGGCTGGGCCGGCTGGCTCGCCGACGGGGGCACCTTCACTCCCGAGGCCTGGGAGCTGAGCGGCTCGGCCAACAGCGCCTCCCACGGCTGGGGCTCGCGCGGCATCGTCGACCTCACCGAGTCGGTGCTCGGCATCCGCACCACCGCCCCGGGGGCCGCCGAGGTCGAGCTCACCGTGCCGGCCACCGGCCTGACTCACGCCAAGGGCTCCGTGGCGACCCAGCGCGGTCGCGTCGCCTCCGCCTGGACCCGCAGCGACTCCGGCGCCGTCGCCCTCCGTGCCACGATCCCGGTCAACGTCACCGCGGTCGTACGCCTCCCCGAAGGCTCCTACCTGGCCACCGGCCCCGGCAGGACCGCCCCTGAGCGCCTCGGCACCGAGAACGGCATCACCTCCTACCGGATCGGCTCCGGCGCCTGGACCTTCAAGAAAGGGGCATGACCAGGTGTCCTGACTCCGCTAACCTGCGGCAGTGCGCCGAATCGCCGTGCTCGCCGCGGCACTCCTGATCGGGGCGACCCTGGTTGCCTGCGGCGCGAGCGAGCCGCGCGAGACGGCCTGGCCCGACGGACTGACCGCCTACCTCGACCAGACCAGGCTTCAGCGCAACACCGGTGAGGCGTTCGTACGCCTCGTCAACGACACCGGCGCCTCGATCGAGGTCTCGCGCCTCGAGGTGGGCAGCGACCGATTCCGGGCCCGATGGACGGGCTCGGAACCGGTCGACCCCGAGATGGACTTCGACTTCGACATGCCGCGCGGGAGGTGCGGCGAGGGCGGCGACGCCGACGTGACCATCACCTGGCGCGAGATGGGCGAAGAGGGGGAGTGGCGCACCAGCACCGGCACCGCCGAGGACAGGTACGCCAACGTCGACCGCCTCCTCGACCGTGACTGCGCCGAGCGCACCCTGACCGAGGCCGCCGACATCACCGTCGGCGAGCCCCGGGTCGAGGGCGAGGACAAGCAGAGCGTCTTCGTCCTCCCGGTCACGTTCGCCCCGACCGAGGCTCTCCCGGACGTCACCTTCGACGGCTGGGAGGGCACGGTGCTCTTCCAGCTCGCGGCCGAGACACCGACCTGGCCGCGAGCGACCCCGGTTCCGATGACGGGCGAGCCGACCACGCTGGAGCTGCGGGTCCTGCCCGCTCGCTGCGACCCGCACGCCCTCGCCGACGACAAGGTCGGCAGCCTCTTCCGCGTCCACGTCGGCGGCCCCGACGTTCCGGACGGCGCCAGCTACTTCCTCCTGCTCAGCAAGGCGCAGAAGACCGCCCTCTACGACTTCCTGCCCGGCTACTGCGGCTGGGAATGAGGCTCAGCCGAAGAGCGGCCCGAGCGCGGCCCGAGCGAGCAGGAACCCGACGATCCCTACGGCCCACGCCGTCGCGCTCGCGGCGTGCTTGACCAGCCAGCCGTCGAGGAGGGCCAGCGGCCGCGCCACCAGAGGAGCGGCGAAGACGCGCGCGGCGGTGAGCAGGAGCGCCGGAGCGATCATCACGGCGCAGTAGCCGAGGACCCACAGCCCCGACACCGGCCAGTCCGGCCCCTGGGTCCCGATCACCCCGATCGCGGCGAGGTAGGGGAGCATCGAGGCGGCCTCGACCAGCCCGGCGAGCACCGCCATCGCGGCGAGGGCCGAGGCCGAGCCGGACTCGGAGGCGACCGCCCGCTCGCGCCAGCGGAGCAGGCGGCGCGGCGGCTCAGGGGCATCGGCTCGACCTTTCCGCGATCCTGGTGGGTCCAGCTTGAAGCTCCACGCAAACAGACCGACGCCGACGAGCAGCTGTCCCCACAGGAACGGGCGCGAGTCGCGCAGCCCGGTGAGCGCTTCGGCCACCGCCGATCCACCCAGCAGGATCGCGATGCCGAGCAGCGCGTAGAACCCGGCGATCGCGCCCAGGTAGACCAGGATCCGTCCGGGCCGCACCCGGCCCGGCGCCATCAGCAGCCACACCGGGATCAGCAGGGTGCCGAAGCTGGTCGAGTCGATCAGGGCCAGCACCGCCAGTGCGACGTACGTCGCGGTGCCGCCCAGATCGCCGGTGAGTGGGCCGAGGTCGATGTCCATGCCCCGAGGCTCGCGCGCGGCCCGCCCCGCGCGCGTCGGCCGAACCGGTGATCCTTTCGCGCGCAGATACATCCTTCGGATGACCCCGAGGAGACGGCGTACGTGCTGAGATGGTGTCGTGGACCGCCCGACCCTGCTGCAGCAGCTGCCCGCGGCGCTTCTCGGCGGTGGCACGAGCCTGCGCGCCGCGGACCGTCGGCTGGCCTGGCTCGACGCCGTGGTCGTCCTCGCCGCCGGTCTCGCGCTGCACGCACTCGGTCAGGTCGGCGGCGTACGCGGTCTGCACCCGTTCGGCATCGACCTGGACAGTGTGCCGACCTGGTGGCATCTCGTCCCGCTCACCCTCGCGGCCGGGGCGCTCGTGCTCAAGCGGCGCCGGCCGCTCGCGGTGCAGACCGTCGTCGCCCTCTGCTTCGGGGCAGATCTGCTGATCGGGAGCAGCATCGCGATGGTGGTGGTGCTCTGGGACGCGCTCTTCGCCGGCCAGCTGCACGGATCGCCGCTGGCGCGACGCATCGCCACCATCGCCGTCGGGGTGGGCATCGCGGCTGCGGTCGTCGCCTCCGCCGCAGCCACTTCGGACCCGCGCACCCCCGTCGTGCTCGCGCTCACCCTCTTCGCGATCGTCGTGACCCCGATGTGGTGGGGCAGCAACGTACGTCAGGGCAGCGAGCTCGCGGATGCCGCCGACGACCGGGCCCGGCTCGAGCGGGAACGCAGCGCCGCGCTGCTGCGGCTGGCCGACGCCGAACGGCACGACGCGGTCCGGGCCGAGCGCTCCGCGGTGGCCCGGGACCTGCACGACGTCGTCGCCTCCCACCTGTCCGCCATCGCGCTGACCTCGGGGGCGGCGCTGGCCGGTGAGCACGACCCGGAACGGGACCGGGCGGCGCTGCGGTCGGTGCGGGCCGAGAGCCTGGCCTCGCTGGACGACATGCGCGCGATGATCCGCGTCCTGCGCTCCGACGGCGGCCCCGGCGACGCCGAGGACCTCACCGCCGCCTCCCGCGCCGCCAACCTCGGCCCCGTCCTGGAGCAGGCGCGACTGGCCGGCCTGCCGCTGCGGGTCGACGACCCCGGCGGGCTCCTGGACGGTGCCGACCTCGCGCTGCCGGTCGCGGTCGACCACGCCGTCTACCGGATCGTTCGCGAGTCCCTGACCAACGTGCTCAAGCACGGCGGCGGCACCACTCAGCTGCGTCTGATCCCCGGCGACGCCCTCGAGATCGAGGTGACCGATACCGGCGCCGCGAAGGAGCCCGCGGCCGAGGCCGGCACCGGCACCGGACTGGTGTCGATGCGCGAGCGCGCCGAAGCCCTCGGCGGAACCTTCGAGGCCGGACCTGATGGCACCGGCTGGCGGGTCCGGTCGACCCTGCCGCTCCCAGGAGTGAGCGCATGATCCGCGTCCTGCTCGCCGACGACCACGCCGCCATCCGCGCCGGTCTGCGCATGCTGCTCGCCACCGCCGGTGACATCGAGGTGGTGGGGGAGGCCGCCGACGGCGCGACCGCGGTCGCCAACGCGCGCGCTCTGCGCCCCGACGTCGTGCTGATGGACGTACGCATGCCCGGCACCGACGGCGTGACGGCGACCCGCCAGGTCGTCGAGGAGGGGCTCGCCGACGTACTCGTGCTGACCACCTTCGACCTGGACGAGTACGTCTTCGGTGCCCTCCGCGCCGGCGCGGCCGGCTTCCTGCTCAAGTCGGCGGAGGCGTCCGACTTGGTCGACGCGGTCCGGCACGTCGCCGCCGGCGACGGCGTGGTCGCCCCGGAGGTGACCCGCCGGGTGCTCGCCGAGCTCGCCGGCGCGCCGGACCGATCCGTCCCGGCGTCCACGGCCGTCGTACCACTTCCCGAAGACCTCACACCCCGGGAGAGGGACGTACTCGCGGCCCTGGGGCAGGGCCTGTCCAACGCCGAGATCGCCCAGCGGCTGGTGATCTCCGAGGCGACCACGAAGACCCACGTCTCCCGCGTCCTGGCGAAGCTCGGGGTCGCCTCACGGGTCCAGGCGGCGATCGTCGCCCGCGAGGCGGGCATCGTCTGAAGACGCGCCCACACCCCAGAGTTCACCGGTTCGTGACCTTCGGAGCCCCCATCCGGACGAGTCAGGTAGCAGAATTACCAACCGTCCGTAACGCACACACTGGAGGATTCATGTCCGGGAAGAACCGCTCCGTGCTCACGATGATCAAGCTGCTCCTCGCAGGTCTCGTCGCCACCACCAGCCTGCTCGGGGGAAGCGTCGCGCTCGCCCCCGCCGCCCAGGCCGACTGGATCGAGAGCTGCACCCACAAGGGCTGCGCCGAGGCCCTCGACTCCAACGAGGTCTGGGCCTCGCTGGGCTACCCGTCCAACCGTGGCTGGCACGACTGGCCGCCGACCGGCACCTGCAACTTCTCCGGTGGCACCTACAACAATTACGAGGGCGAGCTGCCCTCGGGCCACTCCTACCTCGAGTTCGACGTGACCCCGCGTGAATGCGGTGCGCAGCGCCAGTCCTACCGGCTCGTGGTCGACACCACAACGGGTGATGTCTACTTCACTCCCGACCACTACAGCACCTTCTACTTCCTGGTCTGAGCGTTCCGGAAACGGGCCTCTGACCTGGGCAGACACGGCATCGCCGGCCCAGGTCGGAGGCCCGTTCGTATGCTTGGAGATCCCTGAGGCCTCGCTGAGACGCCGCTGAGACGCCGCAAACACGGGTCCGAGGATCACGAAGCGCGTGGGAGCCCGCCGTAGTCTAGGGACGTTTGTGACCGCGGGAGGGGACAACTTGAGCTGGCAGGGCAATCCGCCTTACATACCCACGCCGACGCCGAAGAAGAAGCGGGGAAAGAAGGTCCTGAAGGCCTTCTTCATCGTGATTCTGGTGGGCGCGCTGATCGGTTCTCTGGGTGTGATCGTGGCCTACAACGCCATTCCGATCCCCAACGCCAACGCCGCGTACGAGAAGGAGACCTCCTTCGTCTACTACCGCGGCGGCAAGGACGAGCTCGGGCGCTACATCGCCGACTCCCAGGACCGCGACTCGCTGCCCTATGACGAGATCCCGCAGCTGATGAAGGACGCCGCGGTCGCCGCGGAGGACCGCACCTTCTGGACCAACAGCGGCATCGACATCAAGGGCATCCTGCGCGCGGTGGTCAACAACAACACCGGCGGCGCCCAGTCCGGCGCCTCGACGATCACCCAGCAGTACGTCAAGAACCTCTACCTCACCCAGGAGCGCACCTACACCCGCAAGGTGAAGGAAGCGGTCATCTCGCTGAAGATCAGCCGGCAGAAGTCCAAGGAGGACATCCTCGCCGGATACCTCAACACCATCTACTTCGGCCGCGGCGCCTACGGCGTCGAGGCTGCGTCGAACGCCTACTTCAACAAACCGGCCGCGAAGCTCACCCTCCAGGAGGCCGCCGCACTCGCCGCGATCCTCAACGACCCCAACGACCTCGACCCGAGCAACGGCGAGGAGTCGATCACCGAGCTCGAGGGACGCTACCGCTACGTCATCAACTCGATGGTCAAGATGGAGATGGTCGACGCCGCCGAGGGGGAGAAGGCCAAGGAGTCGCTGCCGAAGTTCAAGAAGCCGCGCTCCGACAGCCGCTACGGCGGCCAGAAGGGTCACGCGCTCAAGCTGGTCCGCGACGAGCTCCTCAAGCTCGAGGACGAGCAGGGCAACCCGCTGGTCACCGAGGACGAGATCAACGGCGGCGGCCTGCGGATCACGACCACGCTGACCAAGAAGACGATGAAGACCGCGGAGGATGCGGTCAACGACGTACGTCCTGAGGACAAGAAGGCGTACATCGAGGGCGATGTCTCCGACGAGCTCCACGTGGGCGCGGCCACCGTCGACGTCAAGACCGGTGCCCTGCGTGGCTTCTACGGTGGCCAGGACTATCTCGACTCCCAGATCAACTGGGCGTCGAGCAGCGCCACGATGGCCGGGTCGACGATGAAGCCGTTCACCCTCGCCGCCGCGCTGAAGTCGGGCTACTCGCTCAAGGACACCTGGAACGGCAACTCGCCGATGGAGTTCCCCGGCGGCGTGAACGTACGCAACTCCGGCCAGAGCGCCGCCGACCCGAACGGCCACAGCTACGGCTCCAACGTCAGCAGCCTCCAGGCGATGGAGGACTCGATCAACACCGCCTTCGTCGAGATGTCCGACTCGCTGCCCAACGGCAGCAAGGACGTCTACGACATGGCCGTACGCTCCGGCATCCCGCGCGGCGACCGCAGCGACCCCGCCTACCCGGGTATCCCGATGAAGTCCGGCGGCGACATGCAGCCCGAGAACTTCCTGCTCACGCTGGGCAACTCGACGGTCAGCCCGATCAACATGGCCAACTCCTATGCGACGATCGCCAACGGCGGAGTGCACAACGACGTCTTCGTCGTCTCCAAGGTGGTCGACGCCGACGGCACCGTCATCTACGAGCACGACGACACCGAGGGCAGCAAGCGGGCGATGGACGAGGACGTCGCCGCCGACACCTCCTACTCGCTCCAGCAGGTCGTCTCCAGCGGCACGGGCCAGGCCGCCAGCGCGGTCGTTCAGCCGGCCGCTGGCAAGACCGGCACCGCGACCAACGACAAGGACGAGGTCTCCTCGGCCTGGTTCGTCGGCTACACCCCGCAGCTCTCCACCGCTGTCGCCTACAGCCGCGGCCAGGGCAGCGGCGCCCTCGACGGCTGGCTCGACACCTTCTTCGGCGCCGACTACCCGGCCGACACCTGGGTCGAGATCATGGGACAGCTGACCGACGAGCTCGACTACGAGGAGTTCCCGCCGCCGGCCTGGCTCGACGGTGACGCCCCGGAGTCCGGCCACGCGCCGTACGTCCCGCCGAGCCCGGATCCCGAGCCGACCGAGGAGCCGGAGCCGTCGAACACGCCGCCGCCGTCCCAGGAGCCGACGCCGTCGCCCACGCCGACGCCCACCCCGACGCCGACCCCGACGCCGACTCCGACGCCGACCAAGACGCCCGGGCCTCCGGACCCCGACCCCGACGAACCCCCGACCGAGCCCGGGCCCATCTGAGGCGGATCCGGTCCGAACAGATGACGTGTCAACGCTTGCTGGGGGACCTCAGTTCCCATGACCTTGCTCGACACGGTTAGATGGTGCCCGTGTCTGTGATCGCCCCCGTTGACGTCCACGATGACACCGCTCTGAAGGCTTGGTACGCCGTGGAGGCGGCATCGATGGCCTTCGATCGACCCTACGCGTCGCATCGCACCTTCGAGGCGCTCGCAAACTCCGTGCGCACCCCGCACGACCACGGCCGCCGCGTACTCCTCGCCGCGAAGGAGCAGGGCGAGACGATCGGCATCGCCGAGCTCGATCTCCCGGAGGAGGAGCGGAGCCACGTCGTCGAGCTGGGCATCCACGTCCTCCCCGTGCACCGCTGGCGCGGGGTCGGCACCGAGCTGTGGCGAGCCGCCGATGACGTACGCCGAACCAGCGGCCGCACCCTGACGACTGCCGAGGTGACCATCCCCCCGAAGTCGTCCCTTGCCTTCGCGCGGGCGCTCGGCTTCAAGTCCGTACGCCGCGAGGATCACCTCGCCGCCGACCTCCCGCTGCCGCACAAGCCCTTCAACGTGCTCGGCTACGAGCTCCTGATGTGGGAGGACCGCACCCCGGAGGACCTGCTCGCCCAATTCGTCGGCCTCCGCAACCAGATGGGCAAGGAGATGCCGGGCAAGACCGAGCAGGACCTGGTCGCCCACACTGCCGACCGCATCCGCTCGGCCGAGAAGAGCACCGCCCGCTCCTACGACCGCATCACCGCCGCCGCCCGCGAGATCCTCACCGGCGAGCTCGTCGGCTACTCGGTCATCTTCCTGGCCCACGGAAGCGACGAGGCCATCCAGGACGACACCTTCGTCAAGACCGCCCACCGGGGCCACAAGCTCGGCCTCGCCCTCAAGGTCGCCACCCTCGCCGCCGTCCAGCGCGACCACCCCGAGCGCACCAGCATCCACACCTGGACCGACCCGTCCAACGACGTGATGCAGCGCATCAACAAGCAGTTCGGCTTTCGCAAGATCGAGCTCATGCACGAGGTCCAGCGCACCGATCGTTGGTAGGCCGTGCGGGGCTCGAACCCGCGACCCAAGGATTATGAGTCCTCTGCTCTAACCGACTGAGCTAACGGCCCGCGCAGATCCTAGCGGGCGCCGCGTCGATACCACGCAGGCGCCGGCCGACATCCCTTGCGCCGACCCCTTTTGGAAAAGGTCTCTTGTTTCGAAGCAGCAACCGTGTTCCAATTCGGGTGACCACCGTCACATTCCGGCGTCCGCGAAAGGGACCCCCATGAAGAGACTCGTCGCTTGTCTAGGAACCGCGCTCGTCACGTTTCTGGCCACCCTCGTGGTGGCCGCGCCGGCCACCGCCGCGCCCACATCGGGCATCAACGACTGGACCTGCCAGCCCAGTGCCGCACACCCGGAGCCGGTCGTGCTGTGGCACGGCCTGGGCAGCAGCGGCGACGTCGGGATGGCGCTGCTGTCTCAGCACCTCAAGGGCAAGGGCTACTGCGTCTACTACAAGACCTACGGCACCACCCACTGGGGCCCGTTCACCGGCGGCCTCGCCTCGATGCGCGAGAGCGCGGGCGAGCTCGACGCGTTCGTGGAGAAGGTCCGAGTCTCGACTGGTGCGGCGAAGGTCAGCATCGCCGGGCATTCCGAAGGAACGACCGTGCCGGCGTACTACCTGAAGTTCCTCGGTGGCGACACGGTGGTCAAGCACTTCGTCGGCTTCGGCTCGAACTTCAAGGGAACCAGCTTGCAGGGTCTCCAGGAGCTCGCCGACCTGCTCGGCTTTCGTCCGATCCTGGACGCCGGTGGCTGCACGGCCTGCAACGAGTTCGCGCCGAGTTCGGAGTTCATGAAAGACCTCAACGCGGGTGGCGTGAGCGTCCCCGGACCGCGCTACACCAGCATCGTCACCAAGTACGACGAGGTCGTCACGCCCTACACCAGCGGCGTCCTCGCCCCGGCGAGCAACGTGAGGAACGTCGTCCTCCAGGACGTCTGCGCGCTCGACTTCAGCGGCCACGTCGGCCTGGCCTGGGACCCGAACGTGTTCGCGCTCGTGGCCAACGCGCTCGACCCGGCCAACGCCAGGCCGGTCAGCTGCGTCCCCATGCCCTGGCTCTCCTGAGCACGTCGAGGAGGGTGCTCTAACCTCGGTGAGGTGACGCCACCCAACAGCACGAGCGGCAAGGCCACGGGCAAGCAACAGCGGGTGATCCGTGGCCTTGACGCCGATCAGCGCCGCGAGCAGCGCCGGCAGGCGCTGCTCGACGCGGCGCTCGAGCTGTTCGCCGCTCAGGGCTTCGTGAGCACCTCGATCGAGCAGCTGTGCCAGCACGCCTACGTCGCCACCAAGTCCTTCTACGAGTCCTTCGAGAGCCGCGACGACCTCTATGCCGCCCTGCTGCGCCAGATCACCGACGGAGCCTTCGCGCGGCTCGCGACCGTGGCCGCCGAGGCACCCGACGAGGAGACCGGCACCCGCTTGATGCTCGCCGAGCTGGCGCACGCCTTCGTCGACGACGTTCGGGTCGCGCAGGTCACCTTCGGCCAGGGCAGCGCCATCACACCGGTGGCCGAACGACAGCGCCGCGAGAACCGCCGCGCGGCTGCGGCGTTCGTCGAGGAGCTGTGGGTCGGGTACGGCACCGTCCTGACCGAGCGCTATCACGGGATCGCGATCGGCCTGATCGGCGGCCTGTTCGACATCATCGCGGACTGGGTCCTCGACGTACCGGCCGCAGGACCCAGTCCGGCCTCGGTGGAAGAGCTGATCACTCGGCTGAGCGACTTCTACGGGGCCGTACGCAACGGCAGCTAGCCGCAGGCCGAGGTGTCGGGCTCAGTCGTCGTAGTCGACGGTGACCGTCGGCGTGGTCGGGCGGGACTGGCAGGTGAGCACATGTCCGGTCTCGACCTCGGCCGAGGACAGGGCGAAGTTCTGCTCCATGGCGACCGACCCCAGCGTCACCTTGGCCGTGCAGGTGCCGCAGGCTCCGCCGAGGCAGGCGTACGGCGCCTCGAGCCCGGCCTTCAGCGCGGCCTCGAGAACGGTGTCGCCGGCCGCCAGGGAGACCTCCTGCTGTCGGCCGCGGAGGCCGACGGTGACGGTGGCCGGGGCGAAGCCGTCGGCGACGCGGGGCTTCTGATAGCCGTGGAAGAGCTCGACGTGGACGCGATCCGGCTCGGCGCCGCGTTCGAGGAGCAGGTCGCGTAGGTCGGCGACCATCTCGACCGGTCCGCACAGGAACCACTCGTCCACCGAGGCCGCGGTCAGGTGCGGCCCGAGCCACCGATCGACCTTGGCCCGGTCGATCCGACCGCGCAGATGTTCCGGGTGCCGGGGGTCGCGGGAGCGTACGTGGATGATCCGGAGGCGGTCGGCGTACCGCGCTTCGAGGTCATCGAGCTCGTCGCGGAACATCGTCCCGTCCGCGTCCTGGTTGCCGTAGATCAGGGTGAATCGGCTCTCGGTCTCGACGGCGAGGGTTGTCTGCAGGATCGAGAGGACCGGGGTGATGCCGCTGCCGGCGGCGATCGCCACGTAGCTCTTGGTGGTGAGCGGGTCGACCGAGGTGCCGAACGACCCGGTTGGTGTCATCAGGTCGAGAGTGTCGCCGGCTCGGAGCTGCTCCATCGCGAAGGTGGAGAAGGCCCCGCCGGGGATGTGCTTGACGGCGATCGCCAAGGTGTCGGAGGTGGCCGAGGAGCAGATGGAGTAGTTGCGACGTACGCCCTCGCCGCCGAGGTCGGTGCGGATGGTGACGTGCTGTCCGGGTTCAAAGGCGAACTTCTCCCGCAGTTCGTCGGGCACGTCGAAGCGGATCAGCACGCTGTTCTGGGTCAGCCGCTCGACGCCGGCGACCGGGACCGGATGGAACTCCGCGGCACGAGCCGAAGACCGCCTCGGCATCCGCACCGGGAGGAGCCGGGCCATCTTGCCGTTCAGCGTCTTCCACTCGCGGTACTCCTCCGCGTCGAGGTGATGACCGAAGACGGTGCCGATCGCTGCCTCCCGCTCGAGGTAGGCCTCCTCGTTGCGGCGCCAGGCCGCGACGTAGCGGTAGAACGGGATCGAGGGATGCAGGTGGTGGACGAGGTGGTAGTTCTGCGAGAGGAGCAGGGGAGTCAGGACCCATTCGGAGCCGACCCGGTTACGGGTGGCGCGGTAGCGGTTCTCCTGCTGGGTGTCCTCGAGGTCGTGGTGGGGCAGCCAGTCGAACCACCAGGCCAGCACGAATATCGCGACTCGCTCGGGGATCAGAAACACCACCGCCAGCGTCCACAGATGTCCGGTGAAGCCCGCGGCGACGATCACGGCGATCGTCGTGCTCATCAGGAAGACCGTCTCGAGCACCTCTGCCCGCGGTCGCCGCCGAACATTGCGCACCAGGAAGGACAGGTACGGCACGTCCATCAGCGGGAACCGGAACGGAACCTGCCACCACGGAGCGCCGCTGACGAAGTGGTCGGGGTCGTTGTCGTCGTCGTTGGTGTTGCGGTGGTGCTCGATGTGAATGAACGCGAACGACCTGAACGAGATCAGCGGCGAGACGAAGAGCATCGCGACCCGGCCGAAGGCCACGTTGACCCAGCGGTGGGTGCTGATCGAGTAGTGCGCGGCATCGTGCAAGACGGTGAACAGCACGAAGATCGCCGCCGCACTGAGCAGGACCGTCACCGGGAGGGGAAGGCGCTCGGCCAACGCCGCCCAGGTAGAGACCGCGAAGACCGCGATCGCGCCGGAGAAGATGCCCACGATGGGCCAGGAGATCGCCGGGACCTTCTCGCCCGGGTCGGGGAGCGCATGGCGGGAGGCTGAGGGTTGCTCCGTCGTAGTTGACATGCTCGAAACGTACGAACCGCGAGCAGCACCCCGCGAGAGGTGCCGAGCCCATGTCGATGTGCGCGCAGCACATCGGGCACAAACCCGGTCAGGTCTGGTCAGGCTCCGGTGCGAGCACGAGCGGCCCCAGGACACCCACCAGACGCAACGCGGCATGCAGCTCGGCAACCCGCTCGGTCGCGGGACGCCCGCGTCGTTCCTCGGCCCGGCGTACGCGCTGCAGCACGGTGTTGCGGTGTACGCCGAGCTCGTCGGCCGCGGCCGCCAGGCCACCCTGTGCGTCGAGCACCGCGAGCAGCGCCCGCCGTTCTTCCTCCTCCCGGCGCCCGGCCACCGCCAGGCCGCCCAGCTCGGTTGCGACGAAGGCACGGGTCAGGTCGAGGTCGCCGCTCATCGTATCCACGAGCGCCAAGTCGATGTACGGAGTGACCGTTGCTCCGCGCCCCGCGAGCTCGATGATCCGACGGCCGCGCTGGGCCTGGACATGCGAGCCCCGGAAGCCAACGGCGCCTTGCGCGGGCGTGCCTAGCGTGACTCGGACCGTTTCCGGGACTCTCCCTGCCAGAGGCCTGAGGTCCGTCGGTGCGACGCCAGGAGCACCTGTCGTGGAGACCCAGCCCCACAGCGCCCGAGCGCCGTCCGGGACGAGCAGCGGATGGGGTGAGCCGAAGTGGGCTCCAACGGTCTCACCCACCCGCGCCAGATCGACGTCGTCGCTGTCGGTCCAGCAGACGAAGCCCGTCTGCCATCCGGTGAGCCGGTGGGACAAGGTGCGCTCCGCGCGGCGGAGATCGATCCGTCCACCCGCGATCAGGGTGCGGACCGCATCCGTCCGCGCAGCGCGCGCCTGGGTCTGGATCCGGTCGAGCTCTGCGACGTACTCGGCGGCGACCTCGCTGGAGATGCGGTCGACGTAGGCGAACGCGTAGTGCTGCAGGTGTGCCACCACCGCCAGGGCGAGGGCCGGGTCAGGCATCGAGTCGTTGACCCCGGTGAGGATCCGTTCGCTGAAGTAGGCGTGGCCGATCCGGTAGAAGCGCAGCATCACATCGACGCTGTAGCCGCGTCCGGCCATGGCACGTGCATGCTCGAGCGCGGTGACCGGCGCCGATGCGGCACTCACGTCGATACCGTGCCGCACCATCGACAGCGCGGCCTCGAGGTTCGACGAGCACGACCCCAGCGTCAGGCCACGGAGCTCGTCATCGGCGCTCGCCTCCGGGATCTGCTCGAGGATGTAGGCGAGCATGTCATCGGCGTACGACGCCACGTGCCCCAACAGCTCGGCAGCAGTACGGCGCAGCTCGACCACCACCGACTCGGGCAGGTTCTGCTGTTGTCCCGCGCTGACACCCATGTCCGGAGACTACCGAGCGTTCCGGGGATCAATCCTCGCCGTTCATGGACACTGCGCGCGTCCACTTCCAGGACCAACGTATGGCGCGCGTCACATCGGGTACCGCCCGGGGTAATGGATGGTGGAGGGCCACCCCAGGAGGGAGCACGAACATGTCTGTCACCACGCGCGTAGGAGCCGCTGTAGCGGCTGGCTATGTGCTCGGGCGATTCAAGAAGCTTCGAATGGCTGTGGTCGTTGCGTCGGCGCTCAGCAACAGCGCCGTTCGCGACCGCAGTCTCGAGCTGCTGAAGATCGGTACTCAGAGCCTTGGCGGCTCGTCGGACGTACAGAAGCTCGGGCAGCAGGTCAGCGGAAAGCTCGTCACGGCTGGTAAGGCGGCCGCGGTCGCCGCGGCCGCGAGCCAGATCGACAAGCTCAGCGATCGGATGCACGAGCGGAGCACGCTCTTGAGCGCGTCGTCATCCGATGAGGACGCCGACGAGGACGCCGACGAGGTTCCGGAGGACGAGGAGCCCGAGGACGAGTACGAAGACGAAGCCGAAGACGAGGCCGAGGGTGAGGAGCCTGAGGACGAGTACGAGGAAGAGCCCGAGGACGAGTACGAAGACGAGGCTGAGGAAGAGCCCGAGGACGAGTACGAAGACGAGGACGAGCCCGAAGACGAGGCGGACCAGCAGGACGAGGACGAGGGAGAGGAGAAGCCGCGCCGGCGCGCGCGGAGCTCCCGTCGTCAGCGCGCAGGTGCGCCGACAGGAGGTGCCTGAGTCATGACGGAGCAGACACGCAAGAAAGCGGCTGCCGACACGGAGGACTCGGGCCTTCTGTCGCAGCTACCCGTCGATCGGCTGCGTAAGGAGGTCCTGGTCCTCAGCCGCGCCTTCGGGAAGCGGAGCCTGAGCAAGCTGGGCAGCGGCGTCGAGGGGCTCACTGACCGACTGACCGGCTTCGCCGACGGTGTCCCTTCGATGAAAGAGGCGAAGGAGTCCACCGGCTCGACCGTGAAAGCGGGCGCGAAGGCGGCCGTCGACAAAGTCACGGCTCCGGTCGGCAAGGTGAAGAACACCGCCGCCCAGGTCAAGGACACGGCGACTCAGGTCAAGGACACCGTTGACAAGGTCTCGGGCGGTCTCAACAAGAGCGAGCAGCCCACCGGCAAGAAGCTCAAGGTGACCAACATCGTCGAGACGGTCGACGTACCCGTCAGCCGGGACGTCGCCTACGAGCAGTGGACCCAGTTCGAGGAATTCCCGTCGTTCATGAAGAAGGTCGAGAACGTCAAGCAGGAGGACGACGAGGTCGTCACCTGGCAGGCCCAGGTGTTCTGGTCCCACCGCACGTGGAAGGCCACCATCCTCGACCAGGTCCCGAACGAGCACATCGTGTGGAAGAGCGAGAGCGAGAAGGGACGCGTCGACGGTGCGGTCACCTTCCACGAGCTCGCACCGAACCTGACCCGGATCCTCGTCTCGCTCGAGTACCACCCGAAGGGCCTCTTCGAGCACACCGGGAACCTTTGGCGGGCCCAGGGGCGTCGAGTTCGCCTCGAGATGAAGCACTTCCGGCGTCATGTGGCCAACCACACGCTTCTCCACCGTGACGAGATCGAGGGGTGGACGGGCGAGATCCACGACAAGGAGGTCGTGGACGACGGTTCCGGCGAGGGCTCGGAGAACAGGCAGAAGAACAGCAAGTCGGGCAACGGGTCTTCCAACAACAGGTCTTCCGGGAACGGGTCGTCCGGGAGCGGGTCGTCCGGTGACAAACCGCAGGCGAAGAGGACCACCGCCAAGACCGCAGCCAAGAAGCCGGCGGCCAAGAAGACCGCTGCCAAGAAGACCGCTGCCAAGAAGCCGGCGGCCAAGAAGACCACGAGCAAGCGGAGCCCGAGCAAGCAGAGCGCCAGCAAGCAGAGCACGAGCAGGCGTACGTCCTCCGGCTCCTCCACGAAGGCATCCTGACCATGGCCGAGAACGACGAACGCCGTGTCCAGGAGCTCGAGCGCGACGTCGAGGAGCTCATGGTGGAGGTCGATCGCTATCGGACTGCCACCGAGGACGCCTTGCAGCAGCTCGACTGGTGCATCGGGTACTTCGTCGGGTCCGGGAAATCCGGCCTGGCGAGGTCGCTCGGTGCCAACCGGGCATACATCCGCAGGCACGTACTGAAGCGGGCCGAGCAACCCGTGCCCGCCGGCACTCCGGCAGAAAGCGACTGAGTCATGACCATCACCCAGCAGAACCGGTATCTCGACCGCCCGGCGCCGAGCAGTCTCGCCGACGTCATCGACACGATCCTCGACAAGGGTCTGGTGATCGACATCTACGTGCGCGTCTCGCTCGTCGGCATCGAGCTGCTGACGATCGACGCACGCATCGTGATCGCCAGCGTCGACACCTACCTACGCTTCGCCGAGGCGGTGAATCGGCTGGACCTCACCGACACCCAGGTGCACGGCATCCCGGAGTTGATCGAGGGGGTGACCGAGTCCGGGGCCAAGGGGAAGACATCCGGCGCGATCGAAGGAGCCAAGGAGAAGCTCGGGAGCATTCTCGGCAGCGACGATGAGGACTCCGACAAGAACGACGACAAGGACGACGACGAGCACGAAGGTCAGGGTCGCAAGCAGCCGGCTCGACGCACTCGGAAGAGCACGTCAAGGCAGACCAAGGAGAAGGAGGACTGACCGTGCCTGTCCACGTCTACGGAGTCACGGACACCTCGGTCACGATCCCCACGGACCGGACGGGGCGGTCGAAACGTCCGCTGCGCCATATCGACGGCGGCGGCCTTCGGGTGCTCGTCAGCGATGTGGACGACGACTCGCGCGTGCTGCGCGAGGACCTGATGGCACACGCTCATACGCTCGAGGCGGTGGCCGCGCTCGGGACCGTGCTGCCCATGCAGTTCGGCGTCGAGATGCCGGACGACGACACCGTGCGCCACGAGCTGATCGAGAGTCGCGGTGACGAGGTCCGCCCGCTCCTGGAACGGTTCGAAGGCCTGCTGCAGCTCACCGTCTCGGTCGACCTGATCGAGCAGGAAGCGCTCAAAGAGGTGCTGCGGCGGGACCCCGATCTCGTCGCGCTGCGCGACCACGTACAGCGAGCCGCCCCGCAGGACCGGCACTCGGCGGAGGTACGCCTGGGCGAGGCCATCGCGGCCGCGCTCGAAGCGCTGCGGGCCGAGGTCGGCGACGGCGTCGTCGACCGGATCGCCCCGACTGCCCGTGCCGTCTCCCTCGGCGAGGTCCGTGGAGCTCTGCAGGCCGCCGAGGTGTTCCTGCTGCTCGAGCGCGACCGGCAGAGCGAGCTCGACGCCACGGTCACCACGCTGCGCGATGACCTGGCGCCGCTGGCGTCGCTTCGCTACGTCGGTCCGCAGCCGCCGTACGCGTTTCTCGACGCTGCCTCGTCGGGAGAGCTCTCATGGGCCTGATCACGCAGCTGTTGACCCTGCCCATCGCGCCTGTACGCGGCGTGGTCTGGGTGGCCGAGCAGATCCGGGACGAGGCCGAGAGCCAGTACTTCGACCCGGCCACGATCCAAGCCGCGCTCGAGGACGTCGACGCCCGCCGGGAGGCGGGTCTGTTGACCGAGGAGGAGGCCGCCGATCTCGAGGAAGACCTGGTGCAGCGCCTGATGGCCGGGGGCTGGCATGAATGAGCCCAGCAAACCCACCCTGTCCTCGATCGCCGAGCACGTGCTCGAAGAGCTCGAGGCGCTCGTGGGATGTCCCGCCGAGGGCGTGACGGCAATCCGTCGCGACGACGACGGCTGGGTCGTCAATGCCGACATCCTCGAGCTGGAACGAGTCCCGGAGACGACTGATGTCCTTGCCTCCTACGAGGTGACCGTCGACCCGGGCGGCGAGATCACGGGCTATCGCCGTGTCCACCGCTACGTCCGAGCCCAAGTGGAGGAGCGATGACCGAGACTCAGCGCTCACCGATGTTCGTGAGCAACCGGCCCCAGTCCTCACCCGAGAGCCTCGCCGACGTGCTCGAGCGTGTCCTCGACAAGGGCATCGTCATCGTCGGTGACATCCAGGTCCGGCTGCTCGACATCGAGCTGCTCACCATCAAGGTGCGGCTCATGGTGGCCTCCGTCGACAAGGCCCGCGAGATGGGTATCAACTGGTGGGAGGGCGACCCGTTCGTCAGCAACCTCGAGGACCAGCAGAAGCAGGACGAGGAGCTCGACCTCCGTCGGCGGCTCGAGGCGCTCGAGCGCAGCATCGGCGGTGGGAGCGACATCTTGGAAGGTGAGACGAGTCGTGAGCGCCGCTGACGCGACCGCAGTTGTTCATGCGTACGGACTCATCCAGGGTGACGAGCCCCGGCCCATGCCTGTCCACGGGATCATGAACGCGGACATTCGCACCGTCGCGTTCCACGACCTCGAGGTGGTCGTCAGCGATCTGGCGGCCGCATCCTTCGGCGAGGCCGCGTGGGCTGAGCACGGCGAGGACACGCGTTGGGTCACTCCCGTCGCCGCTGCTCACCACGAGGTGCTCCAGCATCTGGTCGAGCATGGTGACGTACTGCCGCTGCAGCTGCCCGGCATCTACCCGAGCGACGAGGCCTTGAGAGCTGCGCTGGACTCGAGTCGCCTGATCCTCGAACGCGCCTGGCGGTTCGTCGCCGGACACGTCGAGTGGTCCGTTCAGATCTTCCCCACCTCGTCTCCACGCCCGACCGAGGCGCCCACCCCGCGCAGTGGCCGTGAATACCTCGAACGACGCCGGTCGCAACAGGACGCCCGCGACACCGAACGCGGACGGCGCGAGGTCGCCGTCACGCAGACCCACGAGGCGCTGGGTCGCGGCACGGCCGCGAGCGCCGTACGCGCCCCGCTCGACGCTGCCGTCACCGGACGAGACGAGCCGATGCTGCTCAACAGCGCCTACCTCGTGGCGCGGGACGAGGAGCAGCGATTCCTCGGCCTCGCCGAAGAGCTCCACGACCATCTGGTCGCCACCGCCGGCTTGCGTATAGAGGTGACCGGGCCGTGGCCGCCCTACAGCTTCGTCGGTGCGGAAGAACCTCACGACGACGACCTGACCGGGATGGTGTCATGACGCTCGAGCGTTCCCCCGCATTCGACGAGACCTCGCTCGTCGACCTCGTCGACCGCCTGATCGACGGCGGTGTCGTGGTGGGCGGCGACATCGTCCTCTCGCTCGCCGGAGTCGACCTCGTCTACCTCGGCCTGCGCCTGGTTCTCGCCCCAGCCCACAGGGTTTCGCTACCTGGGTCCGGGAAACAGCCATGATGCTCCTCTACGCCGTGGCAGCCACGGACAGCGCAGGCGAAACGGTCGACACCCCGCTGCAAGCACACCGCTCCCGTGGGCTCACCGTCTTCGTCGAATCGAGAACCCAGCCACCCGAGCGATCGATGCACGAGCTGCTCGGGTTCGGTCGAGCGCTCCACCAGCTCTGGTCGTACGTCCCGGTGCTGCCGATGCGCTTCGGGACGGTCGTGAGCGACAGCGATGAGCTGGACGAGCTCGTCGCGGAGCGCGAGAGCGAGTGGACCGACCGGATCGCCGCCGTCACCGGATGCAGCGAGTGCATCGTCCACCTCCCGCTGCCCGAGCGTGTCCCCGAACGTGTCAAGGACGAGCAGACGGGCTCGGACTATCTCCGCCGGCGCGCGAAGGAGCTGAAGCAGCATGATGCCGAGGCCGCGGAGCTGCGGGCGTTGCTCGCTCCCTACGCCTCCGAGATCACGAAGCTCACGGCGATCCGTCCGCAGGAGGCACGGCTCTCGGTCCTGCTACCCGACGAGCACGTGGAAGCGGCCCGGACAGCCATCCGAGACTGGGGCGAGAACCGGCCCGGAGTGACGGTCACCGGCCCGTGGCCGCCGTTCAGCTTCTGTCAGGAGGACAGCCCGTGACGCGTCCCGACAAGGCGGATCCATGGCCCTTGGACCTGGACGGGGAAACCGACCTGCCCTCCGCCTTGAGCAGACGGATCGATGCGGATCCGGAATCCGTCGAGAAGGGCCTCGTACAACTCGTGCTCACCCTCGTGGAGCTGCTCCGGCAGCTGATGGAGCGCCAGGCGATCCGCCGGATGGATGCGGGAGGCCTGAGCGAGGAGGACATCGAGCGGCTGGGTCAGACCCTGATGCTGCTGGACGAGAAGATGACGGAGCTGCGTGACCACTTCGGGCTCACTGTGGAGGACCTCAATATCGACCTGGGCCCGCTGGGAAAGCTCCTCTGAGGAGCTGGGCGCTCAACCCTCGTTTGCGATGAGGTATTTCCCGTCGGCGTAGACGAGACCCAACGTCACCGTGCCGCCGTCCTGGCGCCCGTCCTTCATCGTGTACTTGTACGTGTAGGTCACCTTGAGCGGGTCGACACTGGGGGAGACCGAGACGACGCTGGTGCTCGCGACGCTGCCCCACCAGTCGCGGTAGCCCTCGATCCCGCCGCTGCTGGCCTGGAACGCGGGAGTCAGCATCGAGCTGAAGGCACTGTCGGGGTTCGCGGGCGCGGTGGAGAGATAGCTGCGAATGAAGGCGTCGATCCCTTCGGCGGTCGCGCCGGCGGTCTCGCTGGCCGAGGGGCTCTCGCTCGGAGACTCGCTGGCCGTCTCGCTGGGCGACGGCTTCTCGGAGGCCTCCTCCGACTTCTCGTCGGCTGCGTCCTCGGTGGCCTTGTCGGTCGCCTCCGACAGCGGCGATCCGGACGCGACCGGCTTCGGCTTCGCGCTCGGCTCCTCGCCGCGGTTGGCCCACAGCGCTCCACCGACCACCAGCACCAACGCCGCGGCGACGACGAGCGCGATCGGCCACCAGCGCCGCCGGGTCGGAGTGCTCGTCGCCTGTGCCAGTCCTGAAGGCGCGGCCGGCGCAGGCGCAGGAGCCGCGACCGCGGCGAGCGTCTGCGTACGCATCGCCACCGGCTCCAGCTTCTCGGCCGCCAACCGCCCTGCGAGGAAGTCGACGACGTCCTCGGCCGACCACCGCTCGGCGGGGTCGTAGGCCATCGTGTGCTCCAGCAGCGGAGCGAGCCGACCGGCCAGCGGCGTACGCGGCGGGTCCTCGTGCACCACCCGATACAGCGTCGCCAGCGCGTTGTCGCCGATCCCGTAGGGAGGCTCACCGGTCAGCGCCTGGAAGAGCGTGGCCCCCAGGGACCACATGTCACTGGCCGGGTTGGCCCGCCCACCGGTGGCGATCTCTGGAGCCAGGTACGCCGGCGACCCGGTGACCTGCCCGGTCTGTGTCGTCTGGGAGTCGACTCCGCGCGCGATCCCGAAGTCGGTCAGCTTGGCGCGGTCGGCACGGCCGACCACGATGTTGGCGGGCTTCACGTCGCGGTGGACGATGCCGGCGGCATGTGCCGAGCGCAGCGCCGAGGCGATCTGGCCGATCAGCCTCGCGGCGTCCTCGACGGGCAGCGGGCCGTCGTCGCGAACCATGTGAGCGAGGGTCTTCCCCTCGACGTACTCCATCACCAGCCAGGGCTTGTCGTCGTCGCGCACCAGGTCGAAGACGGCGACCACGTTGGGGTGGACAAGGCGAGCGGCGAGCTGCGCCTCGCGTTCGACGGCAGCATCAGATACGCCGTCGAGTGCGATCAGCTGTTTGAGCGCGACCGAACGCCCGAGAACTTCGTCGGTCGCGAGCCAGACGGCCCCCATCGCTCCCCGGCCGAGCTCCCTCTCGAGCCGGTACCTCCCTGCGATCACCCAGGTCCCCTCAAATCTCGAACGCGTTCGCCAGTGGTCAACTCTAGGGGGTATCGCCTACTACCCTTGCTTCCGGGACAGCCCGTTCCGGGCCCCGGAAACACCATCTGAGAACGACCTGAGAAAGGCACCACGTGTCCATCGATCCCACACTCCTCGACGACCTCGAGTGGCGAGGCCTCATCGCCGACTCGACGGACCGCGACGCGCTCCGAGAAGCGCTCGCCGGCGGGAGTGTGAAGTTCTATATCGGGTTCGACCCCACCGCGCCGAGCCTGCACATGGGCAACCTTCTCCAGATCACCATGGCGATGCGCCTGCAGCGGTCCGGCCACACGCCCTATGTACTGGTCGGCGGGGCCACCGGCATGATCGGTGACCCGCGCGACTCGGGCGAGCGCACCCTCAACTCGCCCGAGACCGTCAAGGAATGGGTCGGGAGGGTGCGCAGCCAGATCGAGCGGTTCGTCTCCTTCGAGGGCGAGACCGCCGCGACGATGGTCAACAACGCCGACTGGACGGCGTCGTTGTCGGTGATCGACTTCCTGCGTGACATCGGCAAGCACTTCCCGGTCAACCGGATGCTCGCCCGCGACACGGTGAAGAAGCGTCTCGAGGACGGCATCTCCTACACCGAGTTCTCCTACATCCTCCTGCAGTCCATGGACTACCTGAACCTCTTCCGTACGCACGGGGTGAGCCTCCAGTTCGGCGGCTCGGACCAGTGGGGCAACATCACCGGCGGTGTCGAGCTGGTCCGCCGGGTCACCGGCGAGACCGTCCACGCCTTCACCACGCCGCTGATCACCAAGGCCGACGGCACCAAGTACGGCAAGACCGAGGGCGGCGCCCTCTGGCTCGACCCGACGATGATGTCGCCCTATGCCTTCCACCAGTTCTGGCTCAACGTCGAGGACGCCAAGGTGGGGGAGATGCTCCGTGTCTTCACCTTCTTGTCCCACGAGGAGATCGAGACCCTGGAGGTGCAGCACGCGGAGAAGCCGTTCCTGCGGGTGGCCCAGAAGGCACTCGCCGATCACATGACGACTCTCGTCCATGGAGCAGGGGAGACCGAGCAGGCCAAGCAGGCCGCGGCCGCGCTCTTCGGCGGTGGCGATCTGGCCACCCTGAGCAGTACGACGCTGGCGGCCGCGATCACGGAGGCCGGTGCCGTCGAGCTGGAGCGTGGCGAGGAGCTGCCGACGTACGTCGACCTCTTCATCGCCGCCGGCCTCGTCTCCTCCAAGGGGGAGGCTCGCCGGACGATCTCCGAGGGTGGGGCGTACGTCAACAACGTCCGCGTCGAGGACGCCGAGGGCGCGCTCGGGGAAAAAGAGTTGCTCGGTGACGGCTGGGTCGTCCTGCGCAGGGGCAAGAAGAAGTTCGCCGGCGTGCGCTTCAAGTAGCCTCTGACCTGCGAGAACGCCCCGCGGAAGGTGACCGCCTTCCCTGGGGCGTTCCTCGATTTGGCAAGCGCGTCACTGAGGCGTAATGTTCATCTGGTCGCCGGGGCGCGGCGGGAAGCAAGTTCGAGTCTTCGAGCGGGTTTCCGGCCCCTGAGTCGGCCGCCAACATTCTCGAGCTTCAGCTCGGTTCAGAGTCTCAGTCAGGTCTTCGGATCAGGCATCACGACCGTGACGAACCGTAGTTTGATTGTCTTGTGCTGTGTGGCGTGGATATCGTGTTTATCCGATAAGAGCGAGAATTCGCCGAGTTGGAGAACAAAGCGAGATCCGATAAAGTCCTCCAAGACAGAGGCGGTAAGGCTTCAAACTTTCGGCAGGAAAGCGCGGAATGCGCCGAATTGCGAAAGCG
>NZ_JBHXNY010000023.1:0-99849 GCF_042719275.1 Nocardioides sp. NPDC058538
GACCAACACGGTCCCCTCGAGCGCGAGAGCGGACCGTGTTGGTCTCGACACGCCTCCGCCTAGCGGCTCCGGCGGCTCGACCAGCGGGGACGGCAAGGTTGCGGATCCGCTGCGGCACCACGGCGACGTCGAGGTGGGGGAGGGGCTGCTCGACTTCGCGGTGAACGTCTACCCGGGCGCGCGGCCGGTGTGGCTGGACGAGGCGCTCCACGAGTCGCTAGCGTCGGCGGCCTACCCCGACGAGGAGCCGGCGCGGGCAGCGTTGGCCAAGCACCACGGCCGCGAGCGGGCGGAGGTGCTCCCGACGGCGGGGGCGGCGGAGGCGTTCACGCTGGTCGCCAGGGCCAGGCCATGGCGGCGGCCCGTCGTCGTCCACCCCCAGTTCACCGAGCCCCACGCGGCGCTCGAGCAGGCCGGCCACACGGTCACCGAGGTGCGTCTGCGTGCCGAGGACGGGTTCGCCCTCGACCCGGTGGCGGTGCCCGACGACGCGGACCTGGTCGTCGTGGGCAACCCGACCAACCCCACCGGTGTGCTCCATCCCGCCGACACCCTCCGAGAAATCCTTCGGCCAGGCCGGCTGGTCGTGGTCGACGAGGCGTTCATGGACGCGGTCCCCGGCGAGCCCGAGACCCTCACCGCGGAGCGCGCAGAGGGTCTGCTGGTCATCCGGAGCCTGACGAAGCACTGGTCGATCCCCGGCGTACGCGCCGGCTACGTTGTCGGCGACGCCGACACGATCAGAGACTTGGAGGCGGTGCGTACGCCGTGGTCGGTCTCGGCCACCGCGGCCGCCGCGATGCTCGCCTGCGCCACCGAGCGCGCCAGCGCCGAGGCCCGCGAGCGCGCCGAGCGGATCGCCACCTGGCGCGACCATCTCGAGACCGGTCTGCGGGACCAGCAGATCGAGTACGTCCCCTCGGCCGCCTCCTTCGTCCTGGCCCGCCCGGGCGCCGGAGTCCGTGAGGCCATGCGCGACCATGGCATCGCCGTACGCCGTGCCGACACCTTCCCCGGCCTCGGCCCGGACTGGGTGCGGATCGCGGTACGCCCCGAGGGCCCGACCGACCAGCTCCTGGCCGCGCTGCGCCGGACCCGGGAAACCCCGTGAGCCCGCGGGCGATCGGGCTCCTGGCCGGCTTCGCGCTGGACCGCCTGCTCGGGGACCCGCGGCGATACCACCCGGTCGCCGGCTTCGGCACGGTCGCGATGAAGGTGGAGCACGCCTGGTACGCGGACGAGCGAGCCCGTGGCGTCCTCCACACCGCGACGCTGGTCGGGGGAGCGGTGGCCCTCGGAGCCGCCGCGGAGCGACTCGCTCCAGGCCGGATCGGGACGACCCTGGTGACCGCGGCCGCGACCTGGGCCGTCCTCGGCGGCCGCTCGCTCGAGCGAGAGGCGCTTGCCGTCCACGAACATCTAGACCGCGACGACCTGCCTGCCGCCCGGCAGCGGCTGACCCACCTCGTCGGCCGGGACACCGCCGAGCTCGACGCCTCCGACGTCTCCCGGGCCGTGGTCGAGAGCGTCGCCGAGAACACCTCCGACGCCGTGGTCGCACCGCTGGTGTGGGGCGCCGTCGCGGGCGTACCCGGCCTGCTCGGCTATCGCGCCGCCAACACCCTGGACGCGATGGTCGGGCACCACAACGACCGCTACGAGCGCTTCGGCTGGGCCAGCGCCCGCCTCGACGACCTGCTCAACCTGCCCGGATCCCGCCTCTCCGGCCTGCTCACGCTGGCCGCCGCGCCGTCACGGGCCAGGCAGGGGTGGGAGGCCTGGCGCCGCGACGCCGCGCGGCACCCGAGCCCGAACGCCGGCGTCGTCGAGGCATCCTTCGCCGGCGCCCTCGACATCCGCCTCGGCGGTACGAACCGCTACTACGGCAACCGGGTCGAGCACCGTGCGGTGATGGGCGACGGCCGCGCCGCCGCCCCCGCCGACGTCGTCAGCGCCACCACCCTGGCACGCCGGGTCGGCATCGGCGCGGCCCTGGTCGCGGCCGGGTACGCAGCGGTGACTCAGCGCCCGTGACGGAAGGCCCGTGCCATGACCGCGGGCGGAGCGTCGGCGATGCCCGGCCCGCCGGCGCGGGTCCACTGGGCCAGGGCGTCGGCGACTCGGGCCGAGCCGGCCCGGGCGACCCAGACCGGCCGCGCGCCGCGCTGCCGTCCCTCGGGTGAGGGGCCGACGACCACGACGTCGGCCCGCTCGCAGGGGCCGAGGCAGTCGGCGACACGTACCGTCGCCGACTCCCCGGCCGCGGTGTTCAACGTGGTCAGCACGGCGGCATGGTCCACCCCGGGCGACTTCCGCTCGGTCCCGCAGCAGCAGCCGCGGCAGACCGTCAGCGTCGGCCGCTCGAGGGCGGGGTCGCTCATCCTTCGCAGGCCTCGCAGTCGGGGCCGTTCTCGATGGCGCAGACCGCGGCGTCGCTCCAGTCGTCCCAGCTGAGGTCGTCGATGGCGTCGGTGGTGGTCGGGTTCTCGTTCATGGTCATGCCCCTGTGGTCGAAGTGGTCGAAGTGGACTGCTTGCTGGCCTGGATGCCGGCCCGGGAGCGCAGGTAGTACAGGCTCTTGATGTTCGGGTCGAGCAGCGCGAGCTTGTGGATCTTGCTGATGTACTGCGGGGTCGCGTCGGCCTGGAAGAACAGGTTGAGCGACTGGGCCTGGTCGATGTAGACCTGCCGGTCCGACGCGCGGGCGAGCAGGATCTCCTGGTCGATCTCGTAGCCGGTCTTGAAGACGTCCTTCTCGTGCTCGTCGAGCCAGTCGACGTGCTGGACCGAGCCGCCGTGGTCGACGATGTCGTCGATGTGCGCCTGGTCGTAGACCCCGCGCTCCTCCATGACCTCGACGAGGTTCTGGTTGGCCCGCGGCATCTCCCCGGCCGAGGTGGTCTGGTTCCAGACGCATGCGACGTACGGCTCGATGCCCTGGCTGGTGCCGCCGACGATCACCGCGGTGCTCATCGTGGGTGCGATCGCCATCAGGTGGGAGTTGCGCCGCCCGACGCACCACTCCGGGATGCCCGCGACCGAGCCCATCCACCGCGACGCGGCATCGGCATCGGAGGAGATCCGCTCGAAGATGTCCTTGTTGAGCGCGGCCGCCTTGTCCGACTCGAACGGCACCCGCTGCTTCTGCAGGTAGTCGTGGTAGCCCATCACGCCCAGCCCCAGGCTGCGGGCCTTCTCGGTGTAGCGCACCGCCCGCTCCAGGCCGCGGATGGTGCGGGCCTTGCGCAGGAACGCCTCGGCGACCGCGTCGAGGAAGACGGTCGCGACGTACGCCGTGTCCTGGTCCTTCCACTCGTCATAGGTCGAGAGGTTCAGCGAGGAGAGTACGCAGGTGTAGGAGTGGTCCTCGTCGCTGAACAGGGTGATCTCCGAGCACAGGTTGGAGGCCTTGTTGGCCAGCCCGTTGGCCCGGTAGGACTCGGTCTGGGCGGCGTTGACGGTGTCGACCTTCCAGATGTAGCCCTTGCCCAGCACCACCCGGATCTTGAGCACCCGCTGATAGCGCTCCAGAGCATCGCGATCCCCGGCCAGCATCCGGTCGATGAACGCCTGGCTGAAGATCCAGCCGATGTTCTTGTTGGCGGGCTCGCGGAAGATCAGGTCGGCGAGCTCGTAGAAGTCCGGGTGATCCACCGGCAGGTAGCCGGCCCAGGAGCCGCGGCGGGTGGCGCCCTGGCTGATCTGGTTGGTCATCTCCACGAAGTTGCAGAAGACCGGGACCACGCCGTTGGCCTTGCCGTTGTCGCTGAACTTCGCGCCGCGGGGCCGGACATCGCCGAGGTACGCCGAGGTCCCGAACCCGTTCTGGGAGAGGATCGCCGCCTCCTTGAGGGTCTCGTAGAAGCCCCACACCGAGTCCTCGACGTACGAGCCCTCGCACGAGACGGGCAGACCCCGGTCGGTGCCGAGGTTGGACAGCACCGGCGTCGACGGCGAGAGCCAGCCGTTCCAGATCGCCTCGAAGAACCGCTCCGTCCAGGAGACGCCGTCCTCGCGGGGGTACATCTCGTCGGCGAGATCGCCGGCGGTGCTGGCGATGGTCTCGTAGCGCTCCCGCACGCTCTGGCCCTCGACGGTGTACTTCGCCTTGAACATCGCGTAGCCAGCGGTGGTCATGAAGGCAGGCACCGTGCCCGACGCCTGCAGCGCCTTGCGCTCGGCGGAGAGCGCCTCCCAGTTGTTGTTGCTCATTAGAAGCTGAACTCCGTCTCGCCGATGTTGCGGTTGTATTCGTTGCCGGTGACCTGGAAGAAGTCGTGGAACTGGGTGCCGTTGATGCCGCTGTAGAACCACTCGGCGATCGGGTTGGCCTCGACGTTGAACAGCGGCTCCATCCGCATGTTCTCCAGGGTCATGTCGATGCGGGACCTCACGAAGGTCTCCAGGTCGGCCTGGTCGATGCCGGCGATCGGCCCGTGGTCGAAGAGCATCTCCACGATCCGGGCCTCGTGGGCGTAGAGGTGCTCGGCGACGCCGCGAACCCTCGCGAAGAGGTCGTCACGCTCGGCCTCGAACTTGTCGGCAGGGACGGTCGCGGCGTACTCCTCGAGGGTGGTGTTGAACAGCCAGGCGCCGCCGGTGGCGTGCAGGTTCTCGTCGCGGGCGGAGAAGTTGATGCCGCTGATCACGTTCTGCAGCAGGTTCTTTCCCCCGGACTGGAAGTGCTTGAGGAAGGCGAAGTTGGAGTAGAGGACGCAGTTCTCCATCAGCGTGAAGACGCTCAGCGCGTAGAGCAGGTCCTCGTCGGCGATGGCGTCCCACACGAACGCGATCCGCTCGGCCAGCACCGGGTCGTTCTTGTAGGAGTCGTAGAACTCCTCGGTGTCGATCATCAGCGTCTTGTTGAGCTTCGCGTAGAACGGCGCGTGCATGTTCAGCTCGGCGAACGAGAAGGCGTTGGTCATCATCTGGACCTCCGGACGCGGGAACGCGTGGAAGAGCCGGTCGCCCCACACCTCGCCGCCGAGGATCAGCTCGTAGATGGTGAACAGCTTCAGCGTCGTCTTGACCGCGGCCTGCTCGGCGTCGGTCATGTTGACCAGGAAGTCCTGCTTGTCGTTCTCGACCGGGATCTCCTCGGCGGTCCAGAAGATGCTCCGCTGCTTCTTGGCCAGGTCCTCGGCCATCGGATAGTCGAAGACGTACGCCGACTTCTCGGTGCGGATCGGTAGACCCTCGGTGTCGATCATGTCCGTGCCCTTCTCGCGCGGGCCCCCGGCCCGCTGGATGTCTCGTGCATCCGTGCCGGGGCAGGAGGGGACGGCGTCGTACGCGCTCGATCCCCTGACCTTCCCTCGAGGTCGCGGACCCCACCATGAGGTGGGCACTGGCAGGTCTTCGGACTCGTGGGCGTCTCGTGCTCGGTCCTAGTGGCCGTCGCTTCCCAGGAGCCGGCTTGCTCCCAGTGCTTCGTGACGGCGGTCGTTCCCACTCACCGCTGCGGGGCAGTCCCGGACTCACACCGGGTTCCCTCTTGCCTCTCCCGCCCCGTCGCCGAGGTGGGAGAACCAGCTGCGAGGACCACTATATGCGGGAATTACACCAATGCAACTTCCTAGATCTTGTGTTCAGCCGTGTCGTCGGAAACGTTCCCGACGCCGGCCCCGTGGCCCGTGCTAGCCTCTGCGCCGAGTCGAACGCATCCTGATGGATGCCAGGGAACTCCGGTGTGAATCCGGGACTGGCGCGCAGCGGTGAGGGCGACGGCGATGCCAGCAAGCCACTGGGGACCAGTCCCTGGGAAGGCGGCCTCGCCGGGTGAACCCGAGTCCGAAAACCTGTCGGCTCAGATGTACGTCACGGCCCTCGCGACCAGGGTCCAGAGGACCTGAGAGGCCGACCGCCGTGGAAACGCTGTCCCGCGAGACCCTGAGTCCGCGCCGTGCTCGTGACCGCAGACGACGAGTCCCGTTCGTGCCGCTGATGGCCGGGCTGCTGCTCGCCTCGGCGCTCAGCGCCGTCGCGTCCCTGGCCTTCGGGTCCGAGCGGATACCGATCGGTGAGGTCATCGCGGCGGTCGGCGACCGGCTCCAGGGAGACGCCACGGGGAAGTGGGACGTGATCGTGTGGGAGCTGCGCGTCCCCAGGGCGCTGATGGCGCTCGCCGTGGGCGCCGGCCTGGCCGTGGCCGGTGCCGGCATGCAGACCCTGGTGCGCAACCCGCTCGCCGACCCGTTCCTGCTCGGGATCAGCTCGGGCGCCTCGGTGGGAGCGACGGCGGCGATCACCACCGGGGCGCTGGGCGGCCTCGGCATCTACGCGGTCTCCGGCGGGGCGCTGCTCGGGGCGGTCGGCTCGGCCGTGCTGGTGTGGCTGGTCGCCACCGCACAGGGCGGGTTGACCCCGATCCGGCTGGTGCTCTCGGGTGTCGTGCTCTCCTCGGGGCTCTCCGCGATCGCCTCGTTCCTGGTCTTCATGAGCGATGATCCGCGCGCGGCCGACTCGGTGATGTTCTGGATGCTCGGCAGCGTCGGTGGCGCCAGCTGGGAGAAGCTGTGGCTGCCCGCGGTCCTCAGTCTCGTCCTGGGGCTCGGCATGCTGGCGCTGCACCGTTGGCTGGACGCCCTGGCCGCCGGCCCCGAGACCGCTGCCGCGCTCGGTGTGAACGTCGCGGCGCTGCGTACGACTCTGTTCGTCGCGCTGGCCGTGCTGGTCGGGGTCCTGGTCGCGGTCAGCGGTGGGATCGGGTTCGTCGGGCTGATCGTGCCGCACGCGGCCCGGCTGCTCGTGGGCGCCCAGCACCGGGTCGTCCTCCCGGTCGCGGCGCTGGGCGGTGGGCTGTTCCTGCTGTGGGTCGACGTCCTGGCGCGGCTGGTGGCGCGACCGCAGGAGATCCCGCTGGGGGTGGTCACAGGTGTCGTCGGGGCACCGCTGTTCCTGTTGTTGCTGGGCCGTGGGCACTACCGGTTCGGAGGCGGACGATGAGCGGGCACGACGCCGGGACCGTGCTGCGGCTACGTGGCGTCGGCGCCCGTCTGGGCACGCGCGAGGTGCTTCGCGACGTCGATCTGGACGTACCGGTGGGCACCCGCCTCGGAATCGTGGGGGTGAACGGCGTGGGCAAGTCGACCCTGCTCCGGATCCTCGCCGGGGTGCTGCGGCCGAGCGCCGGGCGGGCGCATCTCGCCGACGAGTCCGGCCGGCTCCACGAGACCGCCCGGATCGGCTCGCGTGAACGCGCCCGGCGGATGGCGTACGTCCCCCAGGAAGAGGCGGTCTCCGCCGAGCTGCTCGTCGGGGAGATGGTGGCGCTGGGCCGGGTGCCCCGCACCCGGCCCTGGTCCCGGGGCGGACGGCAGGAGCGCGAGATCGTGCGGGCGGCTCTCGACGCCGTCGGCCTCGCCGACCGCATCGACGACCCTTGCGAGCGGCTCTCCGGCGGCGAGCGGCGCCGGGCGGTGATGGCCCGCGGCCTCGCCCAGGAGTGCCCGGTGATGCTCCTGGACGAGCCCACCAACCATCTCGATGTCGCCTGGCAGCTGCGGTTGCTTCAGAGCGTCGCCGACCGGGCCGAGACCCTGGTCGCGACCATCCACGACCTCGACCTGGCGCTCCGATCCTTCGACCGGCTGGCGGTCCTCGGTCGGCCGCCGGGCAGCGAGCCCGCCGGCGATCCACAGAGTGGCCCGGCGACCGTCGTGGCCCATGGCCCGCCTGCCGAGGTCCTCGACACCATCCGCGTCGAGCACCACTTCGGCGTCGGCTCGGTCCAGGTGCCGCATCCACATCTGGACCAGCCCCACCTTCTCATCCACCCTCGGAAGGACCGATCGGCATGACCCAGCGCATCACCAGCCCCGTACGCCCCGGCCTCGTCTGCCTCGCCGCGCTCGCGCTCGGCACCACGATCCTGACGGCCTGCGGCGCGGAGGATTCCGCCGTCGACGAGGCGGGGGAGGGCACGATCACCGTCGAGAACTGCGGTGAGGAGCTCACGGTCGACGAGCCGGTGAGCGAGCTGTACGCCTACGACGGCGGGATCATCTCGATCGCCCTGGCGGTCGGCGCCCGCGAGGAGCTCGTCGCCGTCACCGGTCTGGCCCGGGACCAGCAGCTCCTCGAGCTCGCCTACCCCGAGGACCGAGTCGACGAGCTCCAGATCGTGGGCGAGGAACACCCCACGCTGGAGACCGTCCTGGCTCTCGACCCGCAGCTGATGTTCGCGGGCTGGGGCTACGGGTTCAGCGAGTCGCGCAACCTGGTGCCCGAGATGGTGCAGAAGCGGGGCATCGACACCTACCTGCTCAGTGAGACCTGCCGCCAGGAGGACGGCGACCGCGGCACCATGGAGGCCTGGACGGCGCTGCGTACCGACCTGCTCAACATCGGCGCACTGACCGGCCACGACGAGACCGCCAAGAAGGTCGTCGCCGACATCGACGAGCGCCGCAAGGCCTTGGAGAGCGCCCCGCGGCCTGCCGAGGCGCCGACCGCGTTCCTCTTCGACTCCGGCACCGACGCGATCTTCACCTCCGGCTCCTTCGGCGGACCACAGGCGATCTTCGACACCGCCGGAGTGACCAGTGCGACCGCCGATGTCGAGGACACCTGGACGGAGGTCGGCTGGGAGCGCTTCGCCGCTGCAGAGCCCGACGTCATCTACTTCGTGGACTACCCGGGGCAGTCCTACGAGGAGAAGGTCAAGGTCCTCAAGGCCAACCCTGCCTCCCGTGATCTGCCGGCTGTCAAGGAGAACAGATTCGTCAACCTGCCCTACGCGATGTGGGTCTCCGGCCCGCTCAACATCGACGCCGCCGAGTGGGTGCGGCGCTCGCTGGAGCACTTCGGTCTCGCCCCCGAGTCCGGGATCGAACCGACGCTCGACATCAGCGATCTCACCAACCTCGCCGGCAACGAGTGGCTCCGCTGAGATCCCGCTATAGTGCACGCAACGGACATGAGGAAGCCGGTGGAACTCCGGCACAGTCGCGCTACTGTGACATCGCCTCGCGGCGGTGGAGTCAGACCCGAGTGTCCGTCCAACCCCAACGAACAGGGACGCAGCTATCCCTGAGGAGGACATATGTCGCAGCACGCTGTGGCGCCCGTCGCCGGCGCAGAACTGCCCACCATCCCGCTCCGTGAGCTGGCCCCCTGGGCCCTCTTCTTCGGTCTGCTCGGTCTCCTGGTGCTCTTCTTCATCAGCGCCGACCAGGGCGCCGTCTCGATCCCGTCCGGCACTCTGATCCACGAGTGGGTCCACGACGGTCGCCACCTGCTCGGTTACCCCTGCCACTGATGAGCCCGCGTGCATTTCTCGTACGCGGCCTGCTAGCTGGACTCCTCGCCGGAGTCGCCACCTTCCTGGTGGCGTACTCCGTCGGTGAGCCGCAGGTCGGTGCTGCCATCGCGCTGGAGGAGTCGGCCGGCGCCGACGGGCACTCGCACTCCCATGCCGCCGAAGGTGACGAGGGTGGAGCGGAGGCCGCCGAGGTCTCCCGCACCAACCAGAGCACCTGGGGGCTGCTGACCGGCACCCTGGCCGTCGGCGTCGCGCTCGGGGGCATCCTCGGGCTGGTCGCCGCTCTCGCTCTCGGGCGGATCGGGCGGCTCACGCCGGGACAGTCGACCGCGCTCGTCACCCTGATCGGGTTCGTCGCGGTCGCGCTGGTGCCGTTCCTCAAATACCCGGCGACCCCACCGGCGGTCGGCAGCGGCGACACCATCGGCGTCCGCACCGCGGTCTACTTCGCCTTCCAGGCGCTCTCGGTCGTGGCGGCCGTGGTCGTGACGTACGCCGCCGTGCGGCTGCGCGGGCGCTTCGGCACCTATCTCGCCGTGGTCGGCGCGATCGCGGCCTACCTGGTCGTGATGGTCGTCGCGGGGGAGCTGTTCACGACGGTCAACGAGGTCGGGGACTTCCCGGCCGACACGTTGTGGTTCTTCCGCCGGGCCTCGCTGATCACGCTCGCCACCATGTGGGGTGTGATCGGAGTGGCGCTCGTCGGCCTCGTCGGCCGGCTCTACGCGCAGGAGCGGGCCGTTGCCGAGCGCAAGGCACTCGCTGCCACGTTGTGACCCACGCCGAGTCGGGTCAGGATGAGCCGACTCGGCGGTCAACGCGGGAGGCGGTAGGCCTCCACGGGGCGGCCGTCGGCCAGGTGATCACGCACGATCACCCGGGCGGCGGCCGCTTCCACGTTCCCGTACCAGACATCGTCGGGCTGGACGCTGAGCACCGGCGCCTGGTTGCACGGGAACTGGCACCCGGTGTGGGTGATCAGCAGGTCGTCGTCGCCGAGACCGACCTCCATCGCGCCCAGGATCACCGCCCTGGCGGTCTCCTCCGAGCCCTTCGCGGTGCAGCGCGGGCCGCGGCAGACCAGCACCTGACGTACGTGTTCGGGGACTCGTTCCCAGGCGGGCGAGGTCAACCCGGGCTCGGTGCCGGTGATCGGCCGGGTCTCGATCAGCACGTCGGCGAGGTCGTCGTGCGTGGTCGCCAGCCGGGTCGCGACCTGGATCTCGGGGCGGTCACCGGCGCGCTCACGCCACCAGTGGGCGGCGATCCGGCGCAGCCAGGACTGCCCGGGGGCGAGCGGGCCGAGGCTGACGCCGGCCAGCGTGATGGTTTCGGCTCCGGAGTCGGCGATCCGGGTCAGCTCGGCGGAGAGCGAGGGACCGCCCATCTGCAGGAACGCGAGGCTCGCGTCGAGCTCACCGGCCCAGCCGAGCAGGTCCTGACGCCGGGCGACGTCGGTCACCGACATCCCGACGACCACTCTCATCCGAGGCTCCGGACCCAGGCGACCGCGTCGGCGACGTCGTCGACGGTGCGGACGCCGTCGGCGGCAGTGGGGCGGCGTACGACCACGACGGGCACCCCGAGCTCGGCCGCCGCGGCCATCTTCGGCCAGGTGAAGGAGCCGCCGGAGTCCTTGGTGATGAGCACGTCGGTCCCGTGCTCGCGCATCAGTGCCAGCTCGCCCTCGATCTGGTAGGGGCCACGGCTGGTCAGCAGTGTCCACGGCTCGGGAAGCTCGAGGTCGGGCCGGTCGACCACCCGGGCGAGAGTCGCGTGGGCGGCGAGCGCGGGGACGAAACGGGCCAACTCCTGGCGCCCGACGGTGATGAAGGGACGCGTCCCGAGACCGGCGGCGAGCGTGGCGGCCTGGTCGTGGGTGTCGACGTAGGCCCAGGACGGGTCCGCGGGCCAGCCCGGCCGCTCCAGCCGGAGCAGCGGATGGCCGGTCCGCGCGCAGGCCGCGGCCGCGTTGGCCGAGATCCCGCGCGCGAACGGGTGCGTCGCGTCGACTACCGCGTCGAAGTGGTCGAGAGCCCCCCTCAAGCCCTCGACCCCTCCGAAGCCGCCGATCCGCACCGCGCCCACCGGCAGCCGCGGCCGGGCCACCCGTCCTGCCAGCGAGGAGGTGACGTCCACGCCCTCCTCGACCAGCCGCGCCGCCAGGTCCCGAGCCTCCCCGGTCCCGCCCAGGATCAGGAGCCTCATTGGATCCCCTCGCTGGTCGAGCCGTCGCCCTCGCTGGTCGAGCCGCTTCCCCCGCTGGTCGAGCCGCCGGAGCCGCTAGGCGGAGGCGTGTCGAGCGTTGTATCGAGCTTGTCGAGATGACCAACACGGTCCCCTGTCGCGCTCGATGGGACCGTGTTGGTCTCGACACCACGTCGTTCGTCCCTCACGACGTCGGCTCGACCAGCGGTGGCGGCTCGACCAGCGGGGGAAGCGGCTCGACCGACGGCGGAGACGGCCAGGTCGAGCAGGGCGTCGACGTCGAGGTGCTCCTCGACGAGGTCGCCGATCAGGTCCAGGCGGCGTTCGCGGGCGGCCGGGAAGGAGACCGTGGACGGCTCGCGGCCGAGCGTCGCGGCGAGGAACGCACCGCGCAGCGCGTCGCCCTCCAGGCTGCCGTGCCACATCGTCCCGAAGACCTGTCCCGAACAGGCACCGCCGAGGAATTCCGAAACCCCATCGCCGCGGGTGATCCGGCCGTGGTGGATCTCGTAGCCGCTCGCCTCGACGCCGAGCGCCGACCCGGTGGGCAGGCGAAGGTTCTTGGCGGGGGTGAAGTCGGTGCGTACGTCGAGCAGACCCAGCCCCTCGACCTCTGCGACCGATCCCTCGACGCCGTCGGGGTCGGCGATGACGCCGCCGAGCATCTGGAAGCCGCCGCAGATCCCGAGGAGCGGGCGGCCGCGGCGTACGTGCTCGGTCAGGGCCACGTCGAGGCCGCGCGAGCGGAGCCAGGCCAGGTCGCTGATCGTGGAGCGGGTGCCGGGCAGGACGACCAGGTCGGCGTCGGCGACGTCGGCGGGCGAGGAGGCGAACACGACGTCGAGGTCCGGCTCCAGGCCGAGCGCGTCGACGTCGGTGAAGTTGGAGATGCGGGGAAGGCGTACGACCGCGACCTTGCGGGTGGCACCTGCCGCCGAACGGCGCCCCTCGAGGTCGAGCGCGTCCTCGGAGTCGAGCCACAGCGACGGCTCCCAGGGGAGCACGCCGAAGACCCGGCGCTGGGTGAGCGACTCCAGCGAGTCGAGTCCGGGCTTGAGCAGCCCGGCGTCGCCACGGAACTTGTTGACCACAAAGCCGCTGATCAGAGCCTGGTCCTCAGGCTCGAGGAGCGCCAGGGTGCCGTACATCGCAGCGAACACCCCACCCCGGTCGATGTCGCCCACGACCACGGTCGCCAGCCCTGCGTGCCGGGCCAGGCCCATGTTGACGTAGTCCCCGGCTCGGAGGTTGATCTCGGCCGGGCTCCCCGCGCCCTCGGCGACGATGAGGTCGAAACGCGAGGCCAGATCGTCGTACGCCGCGTGGGCCGCGGTCGCCAGATGCCGGCGCCCCGCCTCCCAGTCGTGCGAGGACACCTCGCCCGCGGGATGCCCCATCAGGACCACGTGGCTGCGGCGGTCGGAGCCGGGCTTGAGCAGCACCGGGTTCATCGACGGCTCCGGGGTGACCCGCGCCGCCAGCGCCTGTACCCACTGCGCCCGGCCTATCTCGGCGGTCGTCCCGTCGCCTCCTCCGGGGGTCGAGCCTGTCGAGACCACCATCGAGTTGTTGGACATGTTCTGGGCCTTGTAGGGCGCCACCTTGACGCCGCGGCGGGTGAACGCCCGGCACAGCCCGGTCGTCACGACCGACTTGCCCGCATCCGAGGTGGTGCCGGCGACCAGCAGCCCGCTCATCGGGGCGTCCGCGGAGCCCGCAGGAGGTAGACGTCCATGACCCAGCCTGACGTCTCCCGCAGCCGCGTGCGAGCCGACTCGATCGCCGGCAGGACCTCGCCGACGGTGCCCGCGACCAGCTCCTCCTCGGGGGTGCCGAGGTTGCCGCCCCACCAGATCCGCCAGTCCTCGAGCCCGGGGAGGTCGACGACACGGTTGAGCATCACCACGAGGTTGTCGTGCCCGGCCTCGACGGCCTCGAGCACCGCGCGGCCAGTGGTGACGTAGAGCGGGCGCCCGACGTCATGGAGGACGAGTCGATGGCGGGCGGCGAGCAGCTGCACCGAGGAGATCCCGGGGATGACGTCGACCTCGACGTCGAGCTGTTCAGCGATCTGGTCGACGACCCGGATCGTGGAGTCGTAGAAGGCGGGGTCGCCCCAGACCAGGAAGCCGACGTCGCCGGGGTGCTCGGCCAGCACGTCGAGGTAGCGCTCGACCCGGGCGCGGTGCCAGTCGGCGACCGCCTTCCGATACTCGGCGTCGGTCCCGGTGAACTCCTCACGCCGCTCACGGGGCGCGTCGGCGACCTTCACCACTCGCGCCGGCGTGGACAGATGGCGGTCGAGCAGCTCCTCGCGGGCCCGCACCAGCGGATCCGGCATCCCGCCCTTGGCCGTGCCCGACTTGTCGGTGACCAGGAAGTAGTCGACCGACCGCATCGCGCTCACAGCTTCGAGAGTGACCTGGTCGGGGTCGCCGGGGCCGACGCCGATGATCTTGATCCGACGCGTCACTCTTCCTCCAGGTCACCTTCGATGTCGAGGTAGATCTCCTGCATCTGCGCGACGAGCTCGGGGTCCGGCTCCTCCCAGAGCCCCCGCTCGGCCGCCTCGTGCAGACGCTCGACGATTCCGCGCAGCGCCCACGGGTTCGAGGATCGCATGAACTCCTGGTTGGTCTCGTCCAGGACGTACTCGCGGGCGAGCTTCTCGTACATCCAGTCCTGCACGACACCGGCGGTCGCGTCGAAGCCGAAGAGGTAGTCGACGGTCGCGGCCAGCTCGAAGGCGCCCTTGTAGCCGTGGCGCTGCATCGCCGAGATCCAGCGCGGGTTGACCACCCGGGCCCGGAAGACGCGGTTGGTCTCCTCCTGCAGCGTGCGGGTCTTGATGGCGTCCGGCGAGGTGGAGTCGCCGACGTACGCCTTCGGCTCGCTGCCGGTCAGCGCGCGGACGGTCGCGAGCATGCCGCCGTGGTACTGGAAGTAGTCGTCGGAGTCGGCGATGTCGTGCTCGGCGGAGTCGACGTTCTTGGCGGCGACCTTGATCCGGCGGTAGTTGGCGCGCATGTCGTCGGCCGCCGGGGCGCCGTCGAGGTCGCGGCCGTAGGCGAAGCCGCCCCACGCCGTATAGACGTCGGCGAGATCCTGGTCGGAGCGCCAGTTGCCGGCCTCGATCACCTGCAGGATCCCGGCACCGTACGAACCCGGCTTGGAGCCGAAGATCCGGGACGTCGCGCGGCGCTGGTCGCCGTGATCGGCGAGGTCCTCGAGGGTGTGCGCACGGACGAAGTTGTCGGTGTCCGGCTCATCGAGGTCGGCCACCATCCGGACCGCGTCATCGAGCATCGAGACGACGTGCGGGAATGCGTCACGGAAGAACCCGGAGATGCGTACGGTCACGTCGATCCGGGGGCGGCCCAGCTCTTCGAGCGAGATGACGTCGAGGTGGGTGATCCGGCGGGAGGCCTCGTCCCACGCAGGTGCCACCCCGAGCAGTGCGAGCACCTCGGCGACGTCGTCGCCGGACGTACGCATGGCGGACGTGCCCCACACCGAGAGCCCGACCGATGTCGGGTAGTCGCCGGTCTCGTCCAAGTAGCGCTGGAGGAGCGAGTCGGCCATCGCCTGCCCGGTCTGCCACGCCAGCCGCGACGGCACCGCGCGTGGGTCGACGGTGTAGAAGTTGCGACCGGTCGGAAGTACGTTGACGAGCCCCCGCAGCGGCGAGCCCGACGGCCCCGCGGGGACGAAGCCACCGTCCAGCGCGTGCAGGACGGCGGACAGCTCGTCGGTCGTCCCGTTCAGCCGGGGCACCACCTCGGTCGCGGCGAAGGCGAGCACCTGCCGCACGGCCGGGTCGTCGTGGAGCGTCTCCGCGACCGCCGGGTCCCAGCCGGCGGCGTCCATCCGCTCCACCAGACCGCGAGCCTGGGTCTCGATCTCGTCGACCGCGCGGGTGTCGGCGCCCTCCTTGAGACCGAGCGCCGCACGCAGCCCGGGCACGGCGCCGCCGACGCCGCCCCACACCTGCGCGGCACGCAGGATCGAGAGCACCAGGTTGACGCGTGCCTCACCCTCGGGTGCGGCGCCCAGGATGTGCAGGCCGTCGCGGATCTGGGCGTCCTTGATCTCGCAGAGCCAACCGTCGATGTGGAGCATGAAGTCGTCGAAGTCGTCGTCCTCGGGCCGCTCCTCCATACCGAGGTCACGGTGGAGCTCGGCGGCCTTCATCAGCTGCCAGATCTCGCCGCGGATGGCGGGCAGCTTGGCCGGGTCCATGGAGGAGATCCGGTCGTACTCCTCCATCAGCGACTCCAGCCGCGCGATGTCGCCGTAGGACTCCGCACGCGCCATCGGCGGCACCAGGTGGTCGATGATCGTGGCGTGCGCCCGGCGCTTCGCCTGGGCGCCCTCGCCGGGGTCGTTGACCAGGAACGGGTAGATCAGCGGCATGTTGCCGATGGCCGCGTCCGGACCACACGAGGCTGAGAGCGCGGCGTTCTTGCCGGGCAGCCACTCCATCGAGCCGTGCTTGCCGAGATGGACGACGGCGTCGGCGCGGAAGCCGTTCTCGAGCCAGCGGTAGGCGCCGAGGTAGTGGTGCGACGGAGGCAGGTCGGGGTCGTGGTAGATCGCGACCGGATTCTCGCCGAACCCGCGTGGCGGCTGGATCAGGATGACGATGTTGCCGGCCTGGAGCGTGGCGAGCACGAGCTCGTTGTCGTCGTTGACAAAGAGGTTCCCCGGGGTCGGGCCCCAGGTCTCGACCATCTGTTCACGCAGGTCAGCGGGGAGATCCGTGGTCCACTCGTCGTAGTCGGCCTTCGAGATGCGTACGTGGGCGTCGGTGAGCTGGGCGTTGGTCAGCCACTCCTCGTCCTGGCCGCCGGCGGCGATCAGGGCATGGATCAGAGCGTCGCCGGCCGCGGTGTCGTCCGTGCCGTCGAGGATGCGTACGACCTCGTTGTCCTGCCCCAGGTCATAGCCCTCCTCGCGGAGCCGGCGCAGCATCCGGATCGCGGAGACCGGGGTGTCCAGGCCGACCGCGTTGCCGATCCGGGAGTGCTTGGTGGGGTAGGCGGAGAGCACCAGCGCGAGCCGCTTGTCCGGGTTGGGGGTGTGCCGCAGGCGGGCGTGGTTGACCGCGATCCGGGCGACCCGCGCGGTGCGCTCGGGGTCGGCGACGTAGTGGGGGAGGCCCTGCTCGTCGAGCTCCTTGAAGGAGAACGGGGCGGTGATGATCCGTCCGTCGAACTCGGGGATCGCGATCTGGTTGGCCGAGTCGAGCGGCGTGACGCCGTCGTCGGAGACCTCCCACTCCGCGCGCGAGCTGGTCAGGCACAGGCCCTGGAGCACCGGGATGTCGAGCGCCGCCATCCGCTCCACGTCCCAGGCCTCGTCCTCGCCACCGGCGCTGGCCGAGGCGGGCACCGAACCGCCTGCCGCGAGCACGGTCACGATCAGCGCGTCGAGGGTGCCGAGCGCCTCGTAGAGGTCGTCGGGGGCGGAGCGGAGCGACCCCGCGAAGACGGGTACGCCGGTGGCCGCGCCGGTCGCGTCGATGGCATCGGCCAGTGCGTGCGCGAACGCTGTGTTCCCGCTGGTCTCGTGGGCGCGGTAGTAGAGCACCCCGATGCGCGGACGAGCCTCGGCCGCCGGCTCGGGCCGCTCCGCGAACCCCCAGGCCGGGACGGCCGCCGGCGGCTCGAACCCGAAGCCGGTCAGCAGGACCGTGTCGGAGAGGAAAGCGTGCAGCTGGGCGAGGTTCGTCGGCCCACCCTCGGCGAGATAGCGGTGAGCCTCGGCGGCGACACCCATCGCAACGGTGGAGTGCTCCATCAGCTCGGCGCTCGGCTGCTGCTCGCCGCCGAGCACCACGACCGGCGTGCCGCGCTCCTTGACGGCGCTCAGCCCGTCCCAGAGATCGGTGGGCGAGCCGAGGAGCCGGAAGACCACGAGGTCGGCGTCGGCCACGACCTGCTCCAGATCGGTCGCTCGCGACGGGTTCGCCCAGGCGTAGTCGGCGCCGCTGGCACGTGCCGAGAGCAGGTCGGTGTCCGAGGTGGACAGAAGGGCGATGCGTACGCGTGCAGAGTCGGCCATGCCGAGTTCCTCCTAGGGGTTCTCGCCCCGTCGATCGGTCGGATTGCCCGTGGCCAGTGTCTGGCTGTGTCCGTGCCCAGAAGCTGTACGGACGTCACAGTGGCGGAACCGCCCCGGACTCTCACCGGGTTCCTGCGCCACGAGCGTGCTCGCAGCCTACCTCCTGGGCTGCTGCGTCCTCGGGCCGGTGGCGTCGGTGGCGGAAGTTCGTTCGCGGAGAACAGTGAGCATGTCTTCGACTGATCCGCCCGGGTCGGTGATCGGGGCCTGGACGTGCCGCACGACGCCGTCCGGGTCCAGGAGGAGCGAGACCCTCTTGAGCCGGTCAGCGCCGCCGGCACGGAAGACCGGCAGCCGGTAGGCGCCTGCGGCAACCCCGTCGGTGTCGGAGGCGAGGTCGTACGGCAGGTCGGCATGTTCCGCGAACGCGGCCAGCTGGTCGGGGCGCTGGGTGCTCACCCCGACCACCCGGGCGCCGACCTTCGTGAAGTCGGAGTAGTGCTCGGCATACGTCTGGCACTCCAGCGTGCAGCCCCGGGTCCCGGGGATATCGCCCCAGCCCGGGGGGTAGCCGTGGCTCTTCGGCGCATAGGCACCGGGGAAGAAGAAGGCGACGGTCCAGGTGTCCTCGCCGGTCAGGTGGAGGCGGGTGTCGCGGTGCGAGGTGATCTCGACGCCCGGCGGCGTCGTGCCGAGCAGGTCCTCGAGGCGGCGCTCCTCGTCCGGTCCGGCGGTCGCGGTCAGGGTGCCGTCGCCCATGACGTACCGCGTTCCCCACTCCTGGAGAGCGACCAGGACGGGCAGTAGCCCGCGGCCGCGCCCGGTCAGCTGGTAGTCGTAGCGCAGCGGGCGGTCGGTGTAGGCGTGCTTGGCCAGGACGCCGTCGGCGACGAGCGAGTTGAGGCGCTCTGTGAGCGCGCGGCGGCTGAGCCCGAGCTCACGGACCAGCCCGTCGAACCGGGTCACCCCGGCGGCGCACTCGCGCACGATCAGCAGGCTCTGCCAGTCGCCGATGACGCCGAGCGCCTGCGCGATCCCGCAGTCGGCGTCGGTGAGGTCATCGCGGCGCATCGGCGTCTCCTTGATCGGTCGGGCAATTCGGGTGGCGGCCTCGACGCATACATGGTTGCATATAGTTCCAATTTGGAACTCACTAGGAAGGGCTCGGATGGAAGAGGTACGCCGCGTGGCGCGGTCATTCTGGCTTTACTGGTCCGCCGGCACCTTGAGTGGCGTCGGGACCGCGGTCACTGCCGTCGCATTGCCGCTGACCGCGGTGACGGTGCTGGGAGCGAGCGCGTTCGAGATGGGGCTGCTCGCGGCGGCCGGGTATCTCTCCTGGATCCTCATCGGCCTGCCCGCGGGTGCGATCGTGCAGCGACTCCCGTTGCGCCGCGTACAGGTCCTCGCGGATCTCGCGCGCGCCGCCGCGGTCCTCAGTGTTCCGTTGGTGTGGTGGGCAGGCGACCTCACGCTGGTTCAGTTGCTGGTCGTCGCACTCGCGGTCAACTTCGCCGAGGTGCTCTTCTTCGCCGCGAATACGACGTTCCTGCCGAGCGTGGTCCCGAAAGAGCAGCTGACCAGCCGAAACAGCCTCATCTCCGGCACTCACGCCGCGACCCAGCTGGGTGGGCCGTCGCTCGGCGGTGTGCTTGTCCAGGTGATCGGCGCCGTCCCGGCGCTGTTCGTCGATGCCCTCTCGTACCTCGGCTCAGCGATCCTGCTGCAACGGCTTCCTGAACGTCGTCAGCCCCAGGGCGACACCTCGGAGTCGATCGCATCGATGGTGGCCGAGGGCTGGCGGTTCGTGACCCGGCACCCGGTGATGGCGCCGGCGACATGGTGGGCCTGCGTGGTCAACTTCGTGTGCGGCGTTCAGCTCGCGTTGTTCGCCTACTACCTGGTCCACGAGCTCGACACCCCGCCCGGTCTCGTCGGCATCCTGCTCGCCTCCGAGGGCATCGGCTCGCTGGTCTTCGCCGCGATCACACCCTGGCTGGTTCGTCGATTCGGCTCCGCCAGGGTGCTGATGTTCGAGGGCCTGCTCGGTGCGGTCGGGGCGGCGGTGATCCCGCTCGGCAGCGGCTGGGTCGGCTGGGTCTGCTTCGCTGCCGGAAACCTGCTCTTCGCCGGCAGCGTCGTGCCAGGCAGCGTGGTCACCCGGACCTACCGGCAGGTCGCCAGTCCGCCGGAGCTGCTCTCCCGCGTGATGGCGACCGTGCGGTTCGTGTCGTGGGGAGTCATTCCGGTCGGCAGCCTCGTGGCCGGCCTGAGCGCGGAGCTGATCGGTCCCCGTCTCACGCTCCTCGTATCCGCTGCGGTGCTCCTGCTCGGACCAGTCGTTCTCTGGGGGAGCCCGATCCGGACGCTGCGCAACCTCGAGGACTTCGAGGAACCGGGAGCGAAGGTCGGCCTGTCCGCCGCTGACAGGTGAGGTCCTATCTGCTCTGCTCGGACGCCCACCAGGCCTCGCGGGTGATCTCGTACTCGACCTCGCCGTCGGCGTGCCCGGCGAGCGGTTCCTCGAAGTCCTCGTGGAAGGCGCGTACGAAGCTCATCCCGACGGAGACCATGGTCGCGCGGGACGCTTCGTTGACCGCCATCGTCTGCGCGATCACCCGATCGATCCCGAGGTCCTCGAACCCGTGGCGGAGCAGCTCGAGCGAGCCTTCCTTCGCATAGCCCTTGCGCCAGTGGCGTTGCGGGAGCCGGTAGCCCAGCTCGGCGGCATCGGTGAGCGGCGGGTTGTCCGGCGGCTCGAACATGTAGAGCCCGACGGCCTCACCGTCCGCGTATCCGATCCACTTGCCCAGCGCCTCCGTCTCCTTGGCCACCCGGATCCACTTCTGCATCCGCTCCTCGGTCTCCTCCGGCCTGAGCGCGCGGGTGAACAGATGGCGGAGCACCACGGGGTCCGAGTTGAGCTCGACGAGGAACGGCAGATGCTCCTCGGAAAGCGGGACCAGGTCGAGGCGCTCGGTGCGCAGACGGGCTTGCGGCATGGGGGCGACGCTAGTGAAGACGTACGCCGCAGGCATCTGGTTTCTGGGGCGATCCGGGTGCGACGTCGTGCGACTCTCAATTGACAAATGTGTTTGTCAATTGCATCCTGGATCTTGTGAGCAACGGCATCATCTATGTCGACGAGCCGGACCGGGTGGCCGCGGCGCTGTCGCCTATTCGTCGGCAGCTGCTCGGTCACCTGCAGGAGCCGACGTCTGCTACCCAGCTCGCTGCCGTGCTCGAGCTGCCTCGCCAGCGGGTGAACTACCATCTGCGGGCGCTCGAGTCGGCCGGGTTGGTGGAGCTGGTCGAGGAGCGGAAGCGTCGCGGATTCGTCGAGCGGATCGTGCGTGCGAAGCCGGGTGCGATCGTGGTCGACCCATCAGTGATGAGCCGCGGATCCGAGTCTGCTGAGAGCGCCGGGCGGATCATGGACCAGTTCGCCGCCGACCACCTGGTCGGGGTCGCGGCAGCCACCGTGCGGGATGTGGCCCGTATGCAGGTCAAGGCAGACGAGCAGGGCAAGCGCCTGCTCACGCTCACGATCGAGGCCGCCGTGCGCTTCGCTGACGCCGCCGACGTGCACAGGTTCACCGAGGAGCTGACCGAAGCGCTGCGGCGTACGGCCGAAAGCTTCGACAGCCCGACCGGTCGTCAGTACCGCGTGGTCATCGGCGGGCATCCCGCCCCGGCCGCGGTGACCGAACCGTCCGAACAGGAGCAGAGTGATGAATGACATTCAGCGCGGCGAGACGCCGCGGATCGAGGTCACCGCGTCGGCCTCGGCCGATGCCGCATGGCAGGCGCTGCGGGACCCGGCCGTCATCCGACAGTGGCACGGCTGGGACACCGATGAGACCGAGGCCGAGATCGACTCGATCTACTTCACCGACGTCGTCGAGGAGGCCGACCGGCGCATACTGGTGACCAACGGCGGCGACAGGTTCGAGATCCGGCCGGATGGCGACGGCGTCCGAATCACGCTGACTCGTGCGCCGTTGTCCGGCAACCCGGACTGGGACGCGTACTACGACGATGTCACCGAGGGATGGACGTCGTTCATGCAGCAGCTTCGGTTCGCGCTCGAGCGCCGGCCGGGCATGACCCGCCGCACGCTGTTCTTCGCCGATCGCGGCACCTACCCGGGCACCGTCATCGAGCGGCTCGGCCTCGACGCAGTCGCCGGGCAGCCCCGGGGCAGCCGCTACACAGCGACGATCGCCGGCGAGGACGTGGCCGGCGAGGTGTGGTTCCGCTCGACGCGCCAGCTGGGCGTGACGGTCGACGCATGGGGCGAGGGCCTGCTGGTGATCGCCGACACGGCGCCGTCGGACGCCGACGCGGCCGGCACGTCGATGGCCATCCTCAGCACGTACGGCCTCGAGGGCGCCGACTTCGGGCAGCTCGACACGAGGTGGGCCGGCTGGTGGGCCGATCACCGCGCCGGGGAGTGATCCCCAGCCAGGTGGCGCAGGGCGCGGTGGGCGGCGTGGTAGCCGCACATGCCGTGGACGCCGGCGCCGGGCGGGGTGGCGGCGGAGCAGAGGAACATCCCGGGGATGCCGGTGTCGTAGCCGGCGAGGGTGGGCCGGACGATGAGCTGGCGAAGGGTGTTGGCGCCGGTTGAGATGTCACCGCCGACGTAGTTGAGGTTGTACGCCGCGTAGTCGGCCGGTGTGGTGACGTGCGTCGCCACGATCTGGTCGCGGAAGCCGGGGGCGAAGCGCTCGATCTGGGCCAGCACCGCGTCGGTGGCGTCGCCCTCGTAGCCGTGTGGGACCTGCGCGTAGGCCCAGACCGGGTTGAGGTCTCCCGCCGAACGGGACGGGTCCGCGACGTACTGCTGACCCAGCAGCACGAACGGACGCTCCGGCATCCTGCCCGCCGCGATCTCCCGCTCGCTGGTCGCCACCTCGGCGATCGTCCCGCCGAGATGGACGGTGCCGGCGCGGCCGACCTCCGGGTCACGCCACGGGATCGGCCCGCGGACCGCCAGGTCGAGCTTGTACGCCGCGGGGCCGTGCTGCCACCTCCGCATCGCCCGGCGCGGCCGCTCGGGGAGGGCGGCACCGGCGATGTCGGCGAAGCCGCCCGGACTGGTGTCGAACAAGGTGACATCGGCGTCCGGAAGGTCGGCGAGGTTGCGGACGGTGGTGCCGGTGACGACGGTGCCGCCCAGCTCCTCGAGCCGCTCGGCCATGGCGAGGGTGATCGCGTGGGAGCCGCCCTCGGCGACCGGCCAGCCGTAGCGATGCCCGCTCACCACGAGCATGGTGCCCACGGCGGCCGTGCCCGGGCGGTCCAGCGGCTGGAACGCGTGCGCCGCGCACCCCGCGAAGAGCCCCTTCGCCGCCTCCTCGCGGAAGGCCCGCGCGAGCACGGTGGCCGGTGGCGCTGCGCGCATCCCGAAGCCGGCCAGGCGGAACGGATGCCGGGGGAGTCGCACCATCGGACCGAGGACGTGGTCAGAGATCGCGTCCCAGCCGCGTACGACCGGGCCGAACACCTGCTGCCAGCGCTGTCCGTCGGCGCCGAGGCCCGCGGCCGTCTCATCGACGGAACGGTGCAGCAGCGCGGCCGTGCCTGTGTCGAGCGGATGGGCGAGCTCGACCTCGGGAAAACGCCAGGTCAGGCCGTACTTCTCCAGCTCGAGACCGCGAAGGAAGGGTGAGGCCAGGCCGAGCGGATGGATCGCCGAGCAGATGTCGTGGCGCAGCCCCGGCAGGGTCAGCTCGGCGGTGCGCGTGCCACCGCCGACGGTCTCCGCCGCCTCGAGGACGGTGACCGCCACGCCGTGCTGCGCGAGCACGATCGCCGCCGCCAGGCCGTTGGGTCCGGCGCCGACGACGGTGCCTGAATGCGGCTTCATGGCCCAGTTCTTACGCTGGTCGAGCCGCGAGCGCCAGCGAGCGTGTCGAGACCAACACAGTCCCGTCGAGCGCGACAGAGGACCGTGTTGGTCATCTCGACAAGCTCGATACAACGCTCGACACGCCGTCCTTCGTTCCTCACGACGGCGGCTCGACCAGCGGAGGGCTCATTCGTTCAGGCTCCGTCGTTCAGCACCCGGTTGGCGACGGCGAAGGCGGTGTTGGCGGCAGGTACGCCGACGTAGATCGAGGTCTGCAGGAGCACCTCGATGATCTCCTCGCGGGTCAGTCCGTTGGTGAGCGCGGCGCGGAGATGGAACTCGAGCTCGTCGAAGTGGCGGCCGGCGACCAGGGCGGTGAGGACGCCGATCGAGCGGTCCCGGCGGGCGAGGCCGGGGCGGGTCCAGATCGTGCCCCAGGCATAGCGCGTGATCAGGTCCTGGTAGTCGCGGTTGACGTCGGTGATCGCGGCGGTGGCCCGGTCGACGTGGTCATCGCCGAGCACCTGGCGGCGTACGTTCATCCCGGCCGCGTAGGCCGGGTCCGACGCGGTCACGTGGGAGGTGATCAGCGTGGAGACGGCGTGCGGTGCCTCGGCGGGAGCGAGGTGGCCGACGGCGTCGAGGACGACGAGCCGCCCGTTGCGCACCCCGACGGCGATCTCCTCGAGCGAGGCCGGCGGGGTCGGGGCGTCGTCGACACCCGCGACCGCCAGGACCGGTGCGGCGATCTCGGCGAGCCGGCCGCGGACGTCGTACGCCGCCAGCGCCTCACAGACCAGCGCGTAGCTCTCCGCGTCGGCGTCGCGCAGCGAGTGGAGCAGGGCGCCGCCCCGGGCGGGCTCGCGCTCGAGGAAGCCGGGGGCGAACCAGCGCTGGGTGGAGCCGGCGATCTGGGATGCGGTGCCAGCGGCGCGTACGGTCTCCGCACGGTCGTTCCAGCCTTCGGGCTCGCCGATCTTGGCGCCGGTGTTGGTGAGCACCGCGGCGCTCACCCGGGTGGGTGCGTCGAGCAGGAGCTGGAGGCCGACGGCGCCGCCGACCGAGTCACCGGCGTAGGCGAAGGTGCCGTGGCGCTCGCCGCGGTCGGTGAGGACCCGGTCGACGCAGGCGAGCACGCCGGCGGCGAGGTCGGCCATCGAGAACGGCTCCTTCGCGGGGGCGCCGTGGCCGTGGCCCGGGAGCTCCCAGCCGATGACGTGGAACCCGTCCGCGAGCAGTTCGGCGGTGGCGGCCCAGAGCGCCGTCACTGAGGTGCCGAGGGAGGGCCCGACGACCAGGAGCGGCCTGCTCGGGTCTCCGGCCAGCTCGACGGGGGTGATTCTTGGCGTCATCACAGGTCCTTCCAGATTTCGTGGGCGCGGGTGACCGCGGAGTCGATGAGGGCGTCGGCGGCACCGAGATAGTCGTCCAGGCCTGCGGCGGCCTCGGTCCCGGCAAGGATCTCGCCACCCACGAACCCGGTCAGCGACCGCTGCTCGGCCAGCAGGTCCGCGCCGGCGGCTTCGGCCGTGGCGCGCATCCGGGCGGCGTCGACGCGGAGCCCGGCGAGAAGCTCGGTGGTCTGCGAGGCGGCGACGACGCTGCGGCGAGCAAGGGTCTGCAGGGTCTCCCACTCGACGTGCCAGGCGCCGTCGGGACGCTCGTCGACGTAGGTCGCCGCAGCGGTGTGGAGCGTAGAGGCCAGCGGGGGAGCGGCGAGCGCGTGGCGACGGATGAGGACCGAGAGCACCGGGTTGGCCTTGTGCGGCATGGTCGAGGAACCGCCGCGCCCCTCACCGGCCGGCTCGGCGAGCTCGCCGATCTCCGGGCGGGTCAGCAAGGTGACGTCGGTGGCGATCCGGCCCCAGGTGTCGGCCGCGGTGACCAGCGCGTCGGCGGCCGCGGTCAGCGCGGCGCGGTTGGTGTGCCAGGGGGCTCGCGAGGCCAGTCCGAGGGTGGTCGCCGTGGTCGCGGCCGCCTCGTGGGCGGCGGTCACGGGATCGCCGAGACCGCGGAGCCGGGCCAGGCCGACGACCGCGGCCAGGGTGCCGGCCGCGCCACCGATCTGGGCGGGCAGCGACGTACGCGTCCGGCGCAGGGCCTCGGCGGCGTCGCTCAGGCCGGAGAGCCAGGTCGCGGCCTTGAGCCCGAAGGTGATCGGCACCGCGTGCTGGGTCAGGGTGCGCCCGGACATCACCGTGGCGCGGTGGCCCCGAGCGAGGCCGACCAGCGACCCGGCCTGCGCGGCGAGCTCGTCCTCGACCCGGTCGAGCACATCGCGCAGGCAGAGTATGAGCGCGGTGTCGACCACGTCCTGGCTGGTCAGGCCCTTGTGGAGCCACCGGGCGGCCTCACCGTCGAGCCTTCCACGCAGGAGCTTGACGAGACCGATGACCGGGTTCCCCCCGGCTTCAGCACCTTCGGCAAGCCCTGGGGCATCGTCGGCGGAGACCAGGCCGGCCAGCGGCGTACCTGCTTCCTCGGGGGCGATCCCGGAGGAGACGATCGCGGCCAGCCAGGCTTCCTCGACCCGCACCATCGCGGCGAGGTAGGCGGCCTCGGAGAAGAGATCCCCGGCGCGCTCCTCGCCGGGCCACAGCAGCGACATTCGACTCCTCAGCGGTAGGTGAGAAAGGTGGTCTCGCGGTCGCCCTGGAGGTGGATGTCGAATCGCAAACCGGTTGCGTCCGCGGTTGCCACCAGCGTCGCACGCTCGTCCTCGGACAGCGACACCAGCAGGGGGTCGCCGGCGTTGGCGGGGTGCTCGGGCAGGTAGATCCGGGTGTGCAGCTTGTCGAGCAGCCCGCGGGCGAAGACGGTGAGAGCGAAGAACGGCGCCGAGCCGTCCTCGGACGCCCCCGGGAGCACCGTCGAGAACGTGTAGTGGCCGTTCAGGTCGGTGTCGGCGCGGCCCCAACCGGTGAAGGTCCAGCCGTCGCGGTGCAGCGACCCCTCGGCCTGCGGGACGTTGCCCTCGGCGTCGGTCTGCCAGATCTCGAGGAGCGCGTCGGGGATGGGGTTGCCGGCGCCGTCGTAGACCCAGCCGTGCAGCCGGATCGAGCCGGCGCTGCCCGGCGGGACCAGGTCGGCGTCGCCCTCGTAGGGGAGCGCGTAGCCGAAGAAGGGGCCGATCGTCTGGCCTGGCGTGGCCGAAGCGGAGCCCGGGGCAGTCTGGTTCGGGGTGCTCACAGGTCGCCCTCCTCGGGCTCGGTCCAGGTGCGGCTCGGGCCGGTCAGGACGATGTCCCAGCTGTAGCCCATCGAGTACTCGGGGGTGGAGAGGTCGTGGTCGTACGTCGCGACCAGAGCATCACGAGCCTTCTGGTCCGTGATCGACTGGTAGATCGGGTCGAGCGCGAAGAGCGGGTCGCTGGGGAAGTACATCTGCGTGATCAGCCGCTGCGTGAACGCGCGGCCGAAGAGCGAGAAGTGGATGTGCGCCGGCCGCCAGGCGTTGATGTGGTTGCCCCACGGGTAGGGGCCGGGCTTGATCGTCTGGAACCGGTAGCGCCCCTCGGAGTCGGTGATGCAACGGCCGACGCCGGTGAAGTTGGGGTCGAGCGGTGCCGGGTGCTGCTCGCGCTTGTGGACGTAGCGGCCCGCGGAGTTCGCCTGCCAGATCTCGACGAGCTGGTTGCGTACGGGGCGCCCCTCGCCGTCGGTCACCCGGCCGCTGACCGTGATCCGCTCGCCGATCGGCTCGTTGCTGCCGGCGATGGTCAGGTCGGCCTCGAGCGGCTCCACGTCGGAGTTCCCGAAGCACGGGGCCCACAGCTCGATGGTCTCGGGGTCGGCATGGCGCGGGTCCTTGGTGGGGTGGCGCAGGATGCTGGACCGGTAGGGCGGGTAGTTCAGCAGGGGTTGACGTACGTTCTGGCCCGCGGAGTCGGCCTCGATGCTGTTCGCCTCGAGCTGGGCGATCTCGGCCGAGAGGTCGGCTTGAGTCTCGACTGGTTGTTTCTTGGTGGGCGCTGTCACGCTCCGAACGCTAGGTGCCGGAGGCGTACGATGAAAGCATGGACTTCCGCTGAGCGAAAGGGTTGGGAGAGATGGCAGGAGGCAGCGGAGGCCGTACGGTCGCCTCCCGCGTGCTCGGTCTCATCGGCGCCTTCGACGCCGGTCATCGCCGGCTGACTCTGAGCGAGCTCGCCTCCCGCGCGGACCTCTCCCTCCCGACCGCCCACCGCCTGGTCGCCGAGCTGGTCGAGTGGGGCGCCCTGGTGCGGGAGGTGGACGGGACGTACGCCGTCGGCCGCCGGCTCTGGGACGCCGGTCTGCTCGCCCCGGTCGCAACCGACCTGCGCTCGGTCGCGGCCCCGTTCCTCCATGACCTCTACGGCGCGACGCTGGAGACGGTCCACCTGGCTGTTCGCGAGGACGACCACGTGCTCTACCTCGAGACACTCCGCGGGACCCGCAACGTACCCATCGTCTCCTCGGTCGGCTCGCGCCTGCCGATGTACTCCACCGGCGTCGGCAAGGTGCTCCTGGCCCATGCGCCCGAGGACGTACGCAACCGGGTGCTGGCCGGCCCGCTCAGACCCTTCACCCGCCACACCATCACCACCCCCGGCCTGCTGCGGCGCCAGCTCGACCGGGTGATCACCGAGGGATACGCGACCACCGCCGAGGAGATGACCCTCGGCGCCTGCTCGGTCGCGGTCCCGATCACCACCGGCTCCGGAGTCGTCGGCGCCCTGGGCATCGTCGTCTCCGACCTCCGCCGCAACCGCCTCCGCCTCGTCTCCGCCCTCAAGGTCGCCGCGCAAGGCGTCTCCCGCGCCCTCCCCTGAGTCCGGTAGTCGATCCGTCGTTCCCCGCTGGTCGAGCCGCCGGAGCCGCTAGGCGGAGGCGTGTCGAGCGTTGTATCGAGCTTGTCGAGATGACCAACACGGTCCCGTCGGCGCTCGATGGCGCCGTGTTGGTTTCGACACGCTCGCTGGCGCTCACGGCTCAACCAGCGAGGCCTGGACCCGGCGGGGTGGGGTACCTTGCGCGGGTGACGATCCAGACCCCGCACGAAGACGTACGCCGCGCCGCCGTCGAGCGCCTCGGCGCCCTCGCGACGCCTCCCGGAGCCCTGGGCCGCCTGGGCGAGCTGGCGGTCTGGGTGGCCGCGTGCCAGGGCGAGGTGCCACCGCGGCCGATCGAGAACGTACGACTCGTGATCTTCGCCGGCGACCACGGCGTCGCCCAGCACGGGGTCTCGGCGTTCCCGCCGGCGATCACGGGCGCGATGGTGCGTACGTTCCTGGGCGGCCGGGCCGGAGTCAGCGCGCTCGCGAAGGCGCACGGCGTACAGGTCCGGGTGCTCGACCTCGGCGTCGATGAGGAGTTTCCAGACCTCGACGAGGCCACCCGGGAGGCGCTGACCCAGCACAAGATCCGGCGGGGGAGCGGCGCGATCCACCTCGAGGACGCGCTGAGCGCAGAGGAGACCCGGGCCGCGCTGGAGGCCGGTGCCGCGGTGGCCCGCGAGGAGATCGCCGCCGGGGCGCAGCTGCTGATCAGCGGCGACATGGGCATCGGCAACACCACGCCCGCGGCCGCGATGGTGGCCGCCGGACTCGGGCTGCCCGCGAGCGAGGTCACCGGTCGTGGGACCGGCATCGGCGACGATGCTCTGCGGACCAAGACCGACGTCATCACCGCGGCCCTGGATCGCGCCGGTGAGCGCGCCGGCGACCCGATCGAGACCCTCGCCGCGCTCGGCAGCGCCGACCTGGCCGCGACGACCGGCTACCTCCTCGAGGCCGCCCGCAGCGGCACCCCGGTCCTTCTCGACGGCCTGATGAGCGTCGCCTGTGCCCTCACCGCCGACCGGATCGAGCCGGGCGCCGCGACCTGGTACGCCGCCGGCCACCGCTCCACCGAGCCCGCCCAGTCGATGGCCCTGGAGAAGCTCGGCCTAGAGCCGCTGCTCGACCTCGACCTGCGCCTCGGCGAAGGCTCCGGTGCCGTCGCCGCGGTGCCGGTCGTACGCAGCGCCGTCGCACTGCTGCGCGACGTCGCCCTGCTCTCCGAGCTCGCTCCGGGAGATCCTGCCTGATGCTCGTGCGGGACGCCTGGCGTCTCGCGGTCGGCACGCTGACCGCGATGCCCGTGCCTCCTCCCGAGCACGTCGATCGCCGTCGTGCCGCGGTGGCGATGGCGGTGGCGCCGCTGGCGGTGTTACCGCTCGCGCTGGGGGCCGCCGCTATCGCACTCCTGGGGCAGCTCACCGGACTACCGCACCTGGTCACCGCCCTCCTCGCGATCGGCGTCGTGGTCGCCGGCAACCGAGCGCTCCACCTCGACGGTCTCGCCGACACGGTCGACGGCATGGCCGCCTCCTATGACCGCGAGCGCTCGCTGGCGGTCATGAAGACCGGCACCTCCGGCCCCGCCGGCGTCACCGCGATCGTCCTCGTCCTCGGTCTCCAGGTGGCGGCACTCGCCTCCCTGCTGGAAGGGGAGGTCGTACGCACCTCGGTGCTCGCCGCTGTCGCCGTCTGCGCCTCGCGCGCGGCCCTGGCGCTGTGTTGCACTCGCGGTATCAGGCCGGCGCGCGAGGACGGGTTAGGGCGTACGTTCACCCAGACCCTGTCACCCCTCGTCACCGTCCTCGTCTGGACCGTCGTCGCGGCCGCCCTCGGCGGCGCCTGCGCCTGGGCTGGACTGCCTTGGTGGCGAGGAGCCCTCGCCGCTGCCGTTGCCGCTGCCGTCGTCGGCGCGATCATCCTGCGGGCGATCCGGCGGTTCGGGGGAGTGACCGGCGACGTCTTCGGTGCGGCCGTCGAATCCACGCTGGCAGCGCTGCTCGTCACCTTGGCCTGACACGCCCCGCTGGTCGAGCCGGATTCGTGAGGAACGAGCGAATCCGTGTCGAGACCAACACGGTGACCTCCGCGCTCGATGGGGCTGTGTTGGTCTCGACACGCTCGGCCGTAGGCGGCCTCGCGGCTCGACCGACGGGGCGGCTAGAGCTTCAGGACCCGTCCGGCGATGACGAGATGCACCTCGTCGCACGCCGCGGCCAGCCGCTGGTTGACCAGCCCGAGCAGGTCGCGGAAGAGGCGGCCCGATCGATGGGCCGGCACGACCCCGAGGCCGACCTCGTTCGTCACCAGCACCACATCGCCGCCCTGCTGCTCCAGTACGGCAGCAGCGTCCTCGACCAGCGCCGAGACCGCCGCGGTCGCCATCTCCGACGTGGCCTCCCACAGCTGGCGGGAATCCATGACGGCCGTGAGCCAGGTACCCAAGCAGTCCACCATCACGGCGTCGCCGTCGGTCAGCCCCTCGGCCAGCGCCCCCGCGAGATCCCGAGACTCGACCGTACGCCACCCCTCCGGCCGCCGAGCCCGATGCGAGGCCAGTCGTGCAGCCCAGTCAGGATCCGGCTCCTCCTCGACCGTCGGCCCCGGCGCGACGTACGCGACCGAAGTCGCCGCCGCGAGCAGCGACTCGGCGTGCCGGGACTTCCCCGACCGCACCCCACCCGTCACCAGAATCCTCACTCTGTCAGTCTCCCAGCCATCGCATAGCCTGCGCCCATGACCCCAGAGCGCATCGCGCTGATCTCGGACGTACACGGCAACCTGACCGCCCTGGAAGCCGTCCTCGCAGACATCGACGCGAGAGGGATCACCCGGATCTTCAACCTGGGCGACTACGTCGGCAAGGGCCCGCGAGGCCGAGAGGTGGCGGAGATCTGCCGAGAGCGGTGCGAGGTCAACATCCTCGGCAACTGGGAGGACTTTCTCCTCGCCCCCGAGCCCGACTTCGGCCGCGAGTCGGTGGGGCTGATGTGGTGGCGGCTGCAGGCATGGGAGCAGGCGGAGTGGCTGCGTACGCTCCCGTTCTCCCACGACTTCACGATGAGCGGCCGCCGGATCAGGCTCTTCCATGCCTCCGAGGAGACGGTCCACCGACGGGTCAGGTTCGACCATGACGAGCAGGAGTTCCTGGGCCTGTTCCAGAACACCGAGGCCACCGGCTTCGACCGGCCCGAGCCCGACATCGTCGGCTACGCCGACACCCACGACCCCTACTACGAGACCGACCGGGACCGGCGCACCGTTTTCAACACCGGCAGCGTCGGCAACTGCATGAGCGACCCGACCCCGGTCTACGTCATCCTCGAGGGCGTGATGGACAGCGATCAGGAGGCCCCGTTCGGCATCCAGTGGGTCCGGGTGCCCTACGACGCGGAGGCCGAGATCGCGTACGCCGCCGAGGAAGGCATGCCCGAGCTCGAGGAATACACCTACGAGCTGCGGACGGGCTTCTACCGAGGCAACCTCAGGGACGGCGAGCAGCCGACCTACCACCGCAAGGGGTAGATCGGCTCTTCACCGCTCCAGAAGCTGAAGCCGTCAACTGATCTTGCGCCGGTAGACAGCCATGGCGGCGGCGTACGAGACGACCAGGATGCCCACGCACCAGGCCAGCGCGACCCAGATGTCGTCACCGACCGGCTGCCCCGCGAAGAGTGCCTGGATGGTGTTGACGATCGAGGTGACCGGCTGGTTCTCGGCGAAGGCGCGCACCGGGCCGGGCATCGTCTCCGTCGGCGCGAACGCCGAGCTGATGAACGGCAGGAAGATCAGCGGGTAGGAGAACCCGGTGGCCCCCTCCATGGTCTGGGCCGCCAGCCCGGGGATGACCGCGAGCCAGGTCAGCGCCAGGGTGAGTAGCGCCAGGATCCCGGCGACCGCGAGCCAGGCGCCCAGGTCCGCCGAGGTGCGGAACCCCATCACGAACGCGACGCCCAGGATGATCACCATGGTCAGCATGTTGGCCACCATCGAGGTGCCGACATGCGCCCACAGCACCGCCGAGCGGGCGATCGGCATCGACTGGAACCGCTCGAAGATCCCGCTCTTCATGTCGGTGAAGAGCCGAAGCGCGGTGTACGCGATGCCCGAGGCGATCGCCATGACCATGATCCCGGGGAGCACATAGTTGACGTAGTTGTCGGTGCCGGTCCGGATCGCGCCGCCCAGCACATAGACGAAGAGCAGCATCATCGCGATCGGTGTGAGCGCGGTGGTGATGATCGTGTCGGGGCTGCGGGTGATGTGCCGCAACGAGCGGCTCAACAGAGTGCCGGCATCGGCGAATGCGTGCTTGGTCATGCCTGTCCTCCTTGATGGGTGCCTGCTCGGTTGGTGGAGCCGGTGAGTGAAAGGAAAATTTCTTCCAGCGACGGCTGCTTCTCGACGTACTCGACCTTCGCCGGCGGCAGCATCGCCTTGAGCTCGCCGAGGGTGCCGTTGGCGATGATCGTCCCGCCGTGCAGGATGGCGATCCGGTCGGCGAGCTGCTCGGCCTCCTCCAGGTACTGCGTGGTGAGCAGCACGGTGGTGCCCTGCGCGGTCAGCTCGCGAACGACCCGCCACACCTCCAGGCGTGCCTCCGGGTCCAGCCCGGTGGTCGGCTCGTCCAGGAAGATCACCGACGGCGAGCCGATCAGCGACATGGCGATGTCCAGCCGCCGCCGCATTCCACCGGAGTACGTCGCGACCTTCCGGGCGCCCGCCTCGACCAGGTCGAAGCGCTTCAGCAGCCCGTCGGCCACGTCGCCGGGGGAGGGGAGGTGGCGCAGCTTCGCGACCAGGATCAGGTTCTCCCGCCCGGTCAGGATCTCGTCGACCGCCGCGAACTGGCCGGTCAGCGAGATCGCCTCCCGTACCCGCTGCGCCTCGTCGACCACCGATGCACCCTCGACCAGCGCCGCGCCGGCATCAGGTTTCAGGAGCGTCGAGAGGATGCGTACGGCCGTGGTCTTTCCGGCTCCGTTGGACCCGAGCAGCGCGAAGATCGTGCCCCGCGCCACCTCGAAGTCAACCCCTCGCAGAACCTGGTGGTCCTTGTAGGACTTCTCCAATCCCCGTACGGAGATGGCAGCTGTCGCGCTCATGACTCGTCCTCCTCGTTGCTCTGCTCATTTGTGATGGTCTGAATGGCCTCGTTGAGCCGGGCGCGCTCCTTCTTGATCCAGGCGCCCTCGGAGTAGTTCCTGGCGAACTCCTCGGCGAACTCGACCGGGTTGTCGCCGACGATCGCGCTGACCGGGGTGCCGTCGGCGGCGGCCTGCTCGAAGAGCTCGAGGAGGTCCTCGGCCATCGCTGTCACGATCGCGCCGTCGGCGATGCCGGCGGAGTACATCAGGTAGCGCTCGACCGCGTCGTGCGCCTTGCGGTGGTTCTCGGGGAGCTGCTGCTTGCGGGCCTTGAGCTGCCGCCAGCGCTTCTTCAGCTCGAGCTCGCCGACGACGGCCTCGAACATCGATCGGATCGACATGCCTTACTTCCCTTCCGTACGAAGGTTCTCCAGCCGTTCGGCCAGGAACCCCCAGGTGGTCCAGAACTCTTCGAGGTACTTCTCGCCTGCGGTGTTGAGCGAGTAGACCTTCCGTGGCGGCCCCTTCTCGGACGGCCGCTTCTCGACGTCCACCAGTCCGTTCTTCTCGATCCGGACCAGCAGCGCGTAGACCGTGCCCTCGGCGATCTCGGTGAACCCCTGGCTCCGCAGCCAGGTCGTGATCTCGTATCCGTACGCCGGGTTGCCGGTCAGGAACGCCAACACGATCCCCTCCAGCGTCCCCTTGAGCATCTCGGTCATCTGCTTGCCCATCGGGCACCTCCCCTCTGCCCATCTCGGGCTACTCAGTGTCGCTGACTACCGGTACATAGTAGCGCTGAGTAGTGGCGCTGGGTCAAGTCCTATCGCAAGCAGAAATGCCAGCGGCGCTGGTACGACGGTTGTGGCCGTCGCACCAGCGCCGCTGGCCCGTGTCCTGGGGTGTGCTCAGCTCGTGGTGTCCACGTCGGAGGCTCGCTCGAGCGCCGTGGAGAGCAGGTCCGCCACATCCACAGATGCCTCACTGTCCCCGCTGTGCGTCACCCCGACCCCGACGAGGCGTCCGTCGTCCGTCTCCGCGAACGCGATGCTGCCGACCTCGACAGGGTTTGACGACGTACTCGTGAACGTGAATCCCAATGCTCCGTCAGGAAGCCCGCTGATCGGCTCCGCCGTCGCCTCGCCGTAATCGCCCTTGTCGGCATCTGCTGTGCACTCGTCGACAGCCTCCTGGATGGCGGTGAGCATCGACCCGGCATCGGGGTAGTTCCCTCCACCGGGAACGAACACCGTGGCGCCGACGACATCCCCGTTCTGGAGCGTGTACTGGTCGCCGGTCGTCCCGTCTGCAGCAGTCGACAACTTCCCTTCCAGGTATCCAAGTGCGTCACACCAACCGGTGCCTGGCGCGCCCTGGCTCCCGTCCACGGTCTTCTCGACCTCCGGAAGGGCGTCGGCATCGAGCAGCGTCGGTTCGGCGCCGCAGGCCGTCAGGAGCAGCGAAGCAGCACACAACAGTGCCGCCAGACCGCGCGTTGCACTACTTGTAGTACTCCAGGAAGGCATCCTTGTATGTCCCTTCGAAGTCGCCGCTGGTCACGTACTCGTTCAGGTAGTTCATCGCCTCGTGAGCGTAGCGATCCACGTCGTCGGGTGGGACGTCGGACATCTTGATGACTTGCCCGTCGCGGTGGAACGTCTCGTCCGTGGCGGGGATGTCGATGACGCCTGCCCGCTCGAGCGCGAAGAGTGCGTTGAGCTCTACGCGGTTGATGCCCTCGGAAGCGCGGACGTTCGCGTTGTCGGTGGCTGCAGCCGCTTCGTTGGCGAACTTCTCGCCGGCGGCGTCCTTGCCGAGGTCGATCGCCTGGCCGACGCCGTAGTCGATCAGCTTGCTACCGATCTCGCCGACCTGCTCGGCGCCCGGGAGGGGCACCATCCCGGCCACCTCGCTCGTCAGGTCGATGAACGCCTGACGCTGGGCGTCACGGTCCTTCGCGCCATCGATCTCGACCTCACCGACGGCATGCTCGGCGAAGCCCTGGAGGTGGCCGCCGCGCTCGAGAACGTCGCGCAGCTCGGTGCGCAGGCCTGGGTCATTGGGATTCTGTGCCAGCTCGGCGGCGATGTTGTTGATCTGGGTCTGCTGGAAGGTGCCCACGCCCTCGGCGATGCTTGTCATCCCGTCCTGCGTGCTCATGGAGACCTTCATCATGTTCTCGAGGTCGCCCGCGTAGAACTTCGGGTAGGGATCCATCTTGCCGTAGTGGTCGAGCGAGAACGGCTCGGTTCCCGGCTCGCCCGAGTGGTCGGGGTTGTGGAGCGCAGCGTCGATTCCGGGGGTGTAGAACTTCATCAGCTCTGCCACATGGGGCGAAGCGGCCTTGGCGTCCTCCGCGTTGAAACCCTCGTTGTCGCTCACGTCGTGGAAGAACTTCGACACCAGGCCCGTCGTCTCCTGCGGGTGCTCCTTGAGGAGCTCCTGGTTGGTGCCGATGCCCTCGGCGAGCTCCGAGATGCCGGCGTAGCCGTCGGCCTGCCAGGTCCGCTTGTCGAAGTAGAACTCCTGGCGCTCGTTTCCGTGCTCACCTGTGAAGAACTCGAGGCCCTGCTCCGGGTGATCGCCGAGGTTGCCCATGATGGCGGCCATCGGGTCGGCGCCGTAGCCGTTCTCGCCCGAACCCAAGGGGCCATGGCCGGTGTGGTGATACCAGGTCTTGGCGTCGAGCGGACCATCAGCCTGCTCGAACTTGTCAAGCTCTTCGGCAGCCCCGAGGACCAAGTCGCCGTTGAGGTCGTGGTCCTTCATCAGGTACGCCAGCACCGACGCTCCGCCGGTGCCGCCCCAGTTCGGGTATCGATCCCGAAGGGCGTCCTGCTCATCGTTGGAGAGGTAGACCCCTGAGGGGCCGGCGTACTTCACGATGTCGTGGCCGAACTGCTCGGCCGGGAAACCGGGGTCGTTCGAGGCCGATGCGAGACCGCTTCGGAGGTTGGATGCGAGTGTGTTGAGAGAGCCGGAGTCCGGCGACTGCATCCGCAGGTATTCCTCGATCCTCGCCATGCTGGCGACGGTGCCGTCCGCCCCGAGGTCTTTGTAGAGCCCGGCGGCGACGGTCGTGTCGTCGGTGTAGGCGCTCAGCATGGAGTTGAGGCGGTCGGCCTCTTCCTTGCTGAGCTTGTAGTCGTCGTCGTTCAGCGTGCTGTCGAGGCGGTCGCTGATCTCCTTGCCGAGCCGTGTCTGAGCATCCGGCGGGAGGGCGTCGATGTAGCCGTCGTACTTGCCCGGATCGCTGAGCATCTTGTCGATGAGCTCGTCTTCGGGCAGGTTGCGCAGCTCGGGCGGCAGGCTGGCCTGCTCGATCGTGCCATCGCCACCGTCGTAGTCGCCCTTGGTTGCGTGATTGAGGACGGCCGTCAGGTCCGCGTCGGCGGACGCGGCGTCGGTCAGCGCATCCTGGATGGTCTGGGCGAGCTGCTGCATCGTGCCCTTGTCCTTGTCCGGGTCTTTCTCGTCCGGGCTCGGATCGGTGATCTGTACGCCGCCGGAGAAGGAGACCTTCCAGCCTCGGCCGGTCGCGTCGTCGTAGGCGTGCTTGGCGTTGTCCTTGGCCTTCTTGATGGAGGCGGCGGCCTCGTCGAGGGCATTGATGACCTGGGACAGCGGAGCCGCCATGTCGTTGAGGTCGGCGATCAGCCGACGATGACGGTTCTCGGCACGGGTGGACGCCTCGCCGACCCAGGTGTCGGGGACCTTGCCGGCGTCCATCTCGTCCTGCTGGTCCTGGAAGCTCTTGCGGGCGGTGTTGAGCTGGTCCGCGGCGGTGTCGAGCTCTTCGGGCTTCCAGGTCTGCAGCTGCTCATAGGTGACGGCCATCAGTCTCTTCCGATCATTGCTTCGCGGTAGCGCGCCTGCTGAGCCGTGATGGTGTCGGCCTCCACGATCGCGTCGGCGTCGGCGACGGTGGTCGACTTGTGGTCGCGGGCGTCCTTGACCCACTTGTCCTTGTCGCTCTTCCACTCGGTCTTGAGGCCGTTGGCGGCGCCCGCCGACGTGCTTCCCGGCAGCGCGGAGGCGACCTTGCCCATCGGGCCTTCGAGATCGAGTCCTGCGACGGCTTCGGCCGCGGTCCCGATGGAACGGGCCGCGGTCTTCACCTGCGGCGCCACGATTTCGACGTTCACGAGAGGGTCCCCCAAGACGTTCGGAGCGATTGGTAACTCTCTCCTACCCCAAATTCCGGGTTTCAAACACAAATCGTCGAGAAATCTTGTACCGAGCAGTTCCCGCACCTGGACGCGCTCACCTGCGCGGATCTGCCCGTGGGTGCCAAACCTTTGGGATAACGTCTCGGGCCATACGAGGCCGTCCAGCACCGGCAGGACGGGCGCGATCCAACTTGATGGAAAAGGGCGCGATGTCACAACCGAACGAGGCGGCAGGGGCGGGACCGGCATGGTCGGCGCCGAGCCCGCCAGCACCTGCTGGCGGTCCGCGAAACGGCCTAGGACTCGGGCTGGCCGGGCTGGGGCTCGGGGCGGGAATGCTGGTGATCGTCGCCCTGGTGCGCGTGGTCGTGGGCATCCCAGATGTCAGCAAGAGCTACTACAACTCCTTCTACAACATGGAGGACCGCCCGGTCGTCTGGCTGATCCTCGGGCTGCTCATGATCGCCTCGATCATCCCGATCGCTGCCGCGGTGGTGCTCGGGCATCTCGGTCTGAACCGGGCGAAGGCGGCCGGAACAAGCGCCGCGGCCTCAGGGATCGCGCTCGGGATCGGCTACACGCTCGTGGTCTTCTGGGTCGTACGACTCATCAACGCGATCACGAACACCGCACAGTTCAATGGCGGAATCAGGATGGTCATCGAGTACGTCGGCCTCTGGGCTTGAGGACGACGTGTCCCGGACGCCGTCAACGTACGTCCGCCCAGAACCTCTCGAGCTCGGCGTCGAGCTCGGCAGCGACCTGCATGGGCAGGGAGTGGGTGGTCTTCGGCCAGACCTTGACGGTCGCGCGGGGGAGCAGCTCGGCTCGCTCGGCGGCGTCCTCGCCACCGGCCAGCGACTTGTCGCTCGCGATCGCGACGTAGACCGGCATCCGCAGTGACCGGATCTGCTTGTCGCTCAGCCGCGAGGGCGTCGGCAGGCTGCCGGAGTCGAAGTGCGCCGTACCGGCGGCGATCATCCGGGCCATCGGGTCCTCGGGATCGACCTCGTCGTCCTCGACACCTCCGATCCGGTTCAGCGCATGGTCGCGCCAGGAGTCGGGCAGGAACGGGAGCGCGGCAACCGCCGACCAGCCGATCGCCCAGGCGGGCAGCATGCCGAACGTCATGATCGGCTCGAGCAGGGTGAGGCTGGCCAGCCGATCCGGGTGGCGCACCGCGACGGCCGCGGCGAGCCCGCCGCCCTGGGAGTGACCGACCAGGTGGATCCGGTCGAGTCCGAGACCAGCCAGCGCCTCCTCGACCCAACGGGCGTTGTCGTCCATCCCGCGCAGCGGCAGAGTCTGCTCGGAGAGCCCGCTGTCGCCGATCGCGTCGAAGGCGTAGACGGTGCGGTGCTCGGCGAAGTCGCGCAGGTTCTCTCCCCACATCGGTACGCCGCTGGCCCGTCCCGGCACCAGCACGACCGGAACCTCATCGACCGGGTCCGGGTTGATCCAGGCGTACGCACGGACCGTGCCGAAGGTGGTCTCCACGTCGTGCGTCTTGGTCGGTTTCGGCAGCGCAGCGAAGGCCGCGTCGTACGCCTTGATGTAGGCCTGGCGTCCAGCAGGGCTGCGGAAGTGGCCGACGCCGGGGCCGCTCGTGCCGAGCACCATCACCAGGCACCCGGTCGAGACGACCGCGATGACGGTGAGGAGCACCACCGGCCAGCGCCGGCGCTTCCTGCGCGGTTCGATGTGCTCATCCCGAATGTCCTCGTCCATGTCGTCCCCCGATAACGATGCGATCGCATTGAAACCTATTGCGATGCGACTGTATTGCTAACCTGGGCGCCATGCCAAGAGCCGTCGACCACGAACAACGCCGGTTCGAGATCGTTGCCGGGCTCTGGCAGGTCGTTGCCGAGCAAGGGATCGAGGGCGTCAGCCTGCGGACCGTCGCCGCCCGGGCCGGCGTCTCGATGGGTCGCGTACAGCACTACTTCGGCACCAAGGACGCGCTGGTGATCGCCGGCATCGATCTGCTCGTCAAGCGGGCCGTCATCGAGTACGAGGCGACCGCCGTCCGTCCGCCGCAGGACCGCCTCCTCCACATCCTGCTCCAGCAGATCCCGGCCACCGACGCGGGCCGCATCGGGGTCACCGTCTGGTACGCCTACGTCGCCAAGGCGATGACCCACCCCGCCGTACGCGCGATCCTGGCCGAGGCGACGAGGGTCGGTGTCGAGGAGTGCACCCGCCATATCGAGGAGGCTGACGGTCTCGAAGAGGCCGAGGCGCGAGCATGCGCTATCGAGCTGCTCGCGCTCTCCGACGGCCTCACCGTGCGAGTCCTCATCGGAGACATCACCGCCGAAGAGGCCGAAGCCTCGATCCGGGCGTACACGTCGCGCCGGATGCAGTCCCCGGAATGACGCCAGCTGCGATCGGGTCGCAGCGGCGTACGGCCCTTAAGGTCTACGGCGTGGTCGGGAATGAGGATCTGGGCTCGCCGTGGATGGCGACGGTGCGCCGGGTTGCCTGGACGGTGACGGGGGTGTTCAACGCCCTGATCGGGCTGGCCATCGGCGTCGGGTCGGTGGTGGCGGACGGTGGCACGTACGGGCCCTATCTGCTGGGGACCGGCTTCGGGATCCTGCTGTTCCTGATCGGTGTGCATGGACTGGTCACCAAGGGCGTACGTCCGGCCGGGAGCGCCACGCGCAGGACCAGGCGGCTGGGTGTTGCCGCCGGCGACGGGATCGTGATCCGGCTGAGGCGAGGGCCGGGAATCTGCGGAGAGCTGATGCTGGTGTGCTTCGTGGCGATGCTGTGCCTGGCGGCGGGGCTCGGCTTTCGGGCCGGCAATCTGTTCGTCGGGCTGCTGTTCATGCTCCTTGCGGTCTTCTTCGCCGTGGTCGTGGCCGAGCACGCGACGACGCTGGGGCTGCGACGAGCAGTGCTGATCACGCCCGAGGCGCTGACGGTGGAGCTCGGCCCCGAGACGGCCTCGGCGGCGTGGGCGGACCTCCGTGTCGACATGTTCGAGCAGGTCATGAGCCCGAACGGGATCACGGTGAGGAACCGTTTCCTCGAGATCACCGCGCGTGGCGATGCGCCGTCGTGGACGGTGACGCGACGTCATCGGATCCGGCTGATTCCGAAGCGCTGGCGCAAGGGCGTCGTCCGGATCGGCTACCCGCTCCTCGACCGCCCCGAGCAGGTGCTCACGACGTTGAGGTCGCTGCAGCGGCGTACGGACGAGGGCCGCCGGGTGGTGCTGTCCAACGACACGACCCTGACCTATCTGACCGGAGACCTCGAGATCTCGCCGTTGTCGGTGACGGACGCAGGTCAGGCGCTGTAGTGCCAGAGCTGTGACCACGGCCGCGTCGCGGTGTCGCAGACATGGATCGGGGCGCCGTTCTCCTCGTTGTCGGCACCTTCGCGGTTGTGGAGCGAGGCGACCTGCCGGCAGCCGTCGAAGAAGCGGTCGGGTTCATCGAACCCGACCACGACGATCGGTGTGGCGCCCTTCGGCGGCTGCTCCCAGAACCGCCAGCCGTTGTGCCCGCTGTGGACGGGAGCCCCCGTGCCATACCACTCCAGAGCCCCGGCTTCTCCGTAGTTGGCGGTGAAGACCACGGCCGTACGCTGCTGGGCGGGTGTCAGGTCGTCGACGACCGCCCGTACCTGGGTGGCGTACTGAGGCCAGCCGATCGTCTCCAGCTGGTCCTCGCCGGCGGCGGTGTAGAAGGAGCTGGCGTAGGTCTTCGCCGGGATCACCGGGAGGTTGATCGGCCAGGCGGGGATGGTCAGAAGTGCCAGGCCGGCGCCGAGAAGGCCGACGGTGCGCGGTCGCAGTCGCTCGGCGACCACCACGGAGCCGGCCGCGACCAGCGGCGGGAACAGGCCGGCCAGGTAGTAGCCCTTGCCGCCCGCGATCAGGAAGAAGCCCGCGACCAGCACGAACGCGACGGCGACCGGTCGGAGGAGCGCCCACTCGCGGCGCCGGAAGAGCGCTACCAGACCGATGATCCAGATCGGCGTGATCACCGGGCTGAGCAGGATCAGCGCCTGGGTGACGTACCCGATCCGTCCGGCCAGCCCGCCGTACTCCTCCCGGATGTCCTCGGAGAGGTCGAGCACCGGCCAGTCGTGCTCGAGCTGCCAGAGGAGGTTGGGAATCCACAGGACCAGCGCGGTGAGCCCGGCCAGCCATGGCCACGGCGTGGCCAGGTTGCGCCGGGTCGCCGGAACGAGCGCGATGCCGAGCAGGATCGCGCCGAGGAGGAAGACCACCGAGTGCTTGTTCTCCAGCCCGATCCCCGCGGTGATCCCGGCCGCCAGCCAGAACAGCCCCCGCTGCCGCCAGCCGTCGGCGATCAGCGCCCGGGCCACCAGCACCAGGATCGCGGTCCAGGCCAGCGCGTCGAAGGTGGCCGTCGAGTGCCAGTGCCCGAACGTCATCGTGACCACTCCGACGGCCACGAGTCCCGCGGTGAGCACCTGCGCCGTACGCCTGCCGCCGAGCAGCCGTGCGAACTCTGCCGCCAGCAGGACCAGTCCGACCATCGCCAGCAGACTCCACAACCGCAGCACGACGAGGTTGTACGGCGCGATCTCGGTCGCGACCCGCGCCAGCAGCGGTGTCAGCGCCGGCTGGTCGGGATATCCCCAAGCCAGCCGCTGACCTGCGGAGACGAAGTAGAGCTCGTCTCGATGCGGCCCGTAGAACGGGCTCATCGCCAGCAGTACGGCGGCCTGCGCGGCGACCACGAACCCGACAGCGGGGGAGTACCGCGGACGGGTCACGCCTCTGAGCGTAGGGGCCCCGCGCGTACGACGGGGAGGTTGCCACGGATTACTTGCTGGTAACCGGTGCGGATCTCCCCGTCGTACCGACCGCTTACGCCTCGACCAGACCCGGCCGACCGGCTTCGGTGAAGAAGCGACCGCCGACGGTGAGCGGCGCCCCGGGCGCGCTGACCTGGGCGACGTTCTTGTACGTGATCTCCGCGCCGTCAGCATTCAGGGAGACGGTCGTGTAGCCACGGAGGCCGTTGTAGAACTTCATGTGCGGGTTGCGCTCCAGGTAGGCGGCCCAGTTGGCGGGATGCTCGGCGCCGTTGCCGCCGGAGGTGATGGAGCTGGTGACGATCTCGGTGCCCATGATCCGCGAGGACGGGTCGTCGAAGTCGTCGTGGATGTTCAGCCCGTAGTGGACGTGTACGTCGCCGGTCAGCACCATCAGGTTCGACTGCTCGGACGCCTTCCAGCCGTCGAGGATCCGGCGCCGGGAGGCGGGGTAGCCATCCCAGGAGTCCATCGACCGGGTGCCGTCGCCGGAGGGGTTGTCGCGGCGGGAGAAGGTGACCTGCTGCGGGACGACGTTCCAGAGAGCCGAGGAGCGGCGCCAGCCGTCGATCAGCCACTGCTCCTGCTCGTTCCCGGGGAGCGTCATCGACTCGGCCTCGGACTCCGCCGACGGGACCTTCCAGCCGTCGCCGTTGGCCTGGTTGGTGCGGTACTGCCGGGTGTCGAGGATGTCGAACTGCGCCAGCCGGCCCCACCGCAGCCGCCGGTAGAGCCTCAGGTCGGAACCGGACGGCTGCTGCGGGAGCCGCAGCGGCTGGTTCTCCCAGTAGGCGCGATAGGCGGCGGCGCGGCGTACCAGGAACTCCTCCGGCGGACCTGCGTTCTCCGGGGTGTCGGCGGCGTAGTTGTTCTCGGTCTCGTGGTCGTCCCAGGTGACGATGAACGGGTGCGCCAGGTGGGCGGCGATCTGGTCCGGGTCGGACTTGTAGAGCCCGTAGCGCGCCCGGTAGTCGTCCAGCGTGACGGTCTCGTGGTTGAGGTGCGCCGGCAGCGGCTCGGTGTAGCCGCGCGCCCCGGCGGAGGCGTTCACGGCGTACTCGTAGAGATAGTCGCCCAGGTGGAAGACCGCGTCCACGTCCTCGCCGGCGAGATGCTTGTACGCCGTGTAGTAGCCCTGGTCGTAGCGCTGGCAGGAGGCGAGGGCGAAGGTCAGCGACGACACCGCGGCCCCCGCGGCCGGGGCGGTCCGGGTCCGGCCGACCGGGCTGATCCACTGGCCGACCCGGAAGCGGTAGAAGTACTCGGTCGCCGCGTCCAGGCCGCGGACCTCGGCATGCACGGAGTGGTTGAACTCGGGGTGCGCGGCAGCCGTGCCGCGGCGTACGACGCGTCTGAAACCGGCATCGCGGGCCACCTCCCAGCGGACATCGAAACGCGACGGCGGCACCCCGCCGGTGGGCTCCAGGGGGAGCGGCGCGAGCCGGGTCCACAGCAGCACCGAGTCGGGCAGCGGGTCGCCGGAGGCGACCGCGAGGGTGAACGGGTCCGAGGTGATGTCGGCGGGGGAGCCGGCCGGGGCGGCGAAGGCGCCCGTACGTGGCAGGCCGGTCGTGAAGGCCAACGCGGTCGCGGCGGCCGAGACGGTCAGGAAGCGGCGGCGGTCGAGACCGCGGAGGGCGCCACGGAGATCAGGGCGGAGATCAGGAGAGTTGCTGGGGGCAGGCATGGACGTGCTCCTGTCGATATGGGGGTTATCGACAACAGCGAAGCGGTGCCCGGTGAAGGCCGCGTGAAGTGCGGGGGAGGGGTGGGCTACGGCTTGGGGCCGGCGACGGGCTCAGAGACCGGCCGGTGCACCGGACAGCCCGGCGCGAAGGTGCCGAGGTCCTCGGTGTTGAAGCCGTGGGGATAGCTGCGAACGCGGGGCATGTCCCGGACGTACGCGGGCTTCCTCCGTGCCGGGAGCAGCGCGACGATGCGCGCGCGGGCCTTCAGTGCCCCACGTGACAGCGTCCGGGCGAGCCGCCCCGGCTCGGGGTAGTCGAACGCCTCGAGCAGGTGCGGCTCCATCAGCGACAGCGAGAAGATTCGGATCACCGGAGCCAAGGGCCGCGGGTAGAAGGTCGTCAGCAGCTCGAGGGTCGAGTCGGCGACGGCACGGCCGCCCTCGTCGTACGCGAAGTGCTCGGCCTCGTAGGAGTCGAGGAGCTGCTCGAACTCGGCATAGGTCGCCGGGATGTCCTTGATCCCCATCCGCTTCCCGAGCGCCTGGTAGTAGCGCAGTGCGGCGAGCTGCTCGTCGGGGGTCGACTGCCGCCAGCCGAACTCCTGGTTCCAGCGCCGGGGGATCACCACGAACGTGGAGAGGACGTAGACCATGTCGTCGTTGGAGATGTCGTACATCTTGTGCATCTGGTTGATCCGTCGCACCGCGGCCCGGCCGCGAGGACTGTCCAGGTCCTCGATCGCCGCGTCCTCCAGCAGCAGCGCGGTGTCGTCGTAGCGCTTCTGGGTGCTCTCGGTGAACTGGTGCGTGTCGGCCAGCAGCCGGCCGATCGAGGGCACCGCGTAGGTCCGGAACAGTGCGAAGCTGAGTGCCTGAGTCGTGTCCCAGGGGAACTCGTAGAGCCCCAGACGCCTCGAGATCTCCTGGAACTCGGTCTCCGGGTCCAGCCCTGCTGTGCGCGACTTCCTGGCCATGATGCCTCCTCGCTCGATACATAATCGTATCGTGACTTGGCTCACCTGTCGTGGCTCTCCCCGTAATGTCTTCGAGCATGGAGAAGTCGGGAACGCAGACGCCCCTGTCCCTCGCTGCCGCCGAGGCGGTCCGAACGTACGCCGCCACCACCCGCTCCGCTCTCGGATCCGCCGAGTCCCCGGTGATCTCGTACGCCGGTCTGTGGCTGCTCCTCGCCTCGCTGGCGCCCGCGGCGGAGACCGAGACCGACGAGATCCTCGGATTGAACCGCGCCGCCGCGCGGGCCGCCGCGCTGACCCTGCTGGAGGCGCCGCACCCCACGATCGGGGCGGCGGTCGCCGGCTGGCTGCGCCCCGGGGTGGAGCTGACCAAGGGCCTGCCGATCGTGCTCGACCCGCTCCCGGACCAGGCCGGGCTCGACGCGTGGGCCGATGAGCACACCCGCGGGCTGATCAAGGAGTTCCCGCTCGAGATCGACGCCCAGACGCTGCTCGTGCTCGCCTCTGCGCTGGTGGTCACTCCGCGCTGGAGCGAGCAGCTGGAGCAGGGCGAGGGCGGGCTGCTGCTGCTCGAGAGCGGCTTCCAGGCCGTCGTGGAGACCGAGGCCGCCGGCCCGGTCGCGGTCGCCAGCCCGTCGAGCGAGGACGGCATCTCGGTCTACTCCGTGATCGCCGAGGAGGGCGTGTCCGCCGACGACGTGTGGCGGGCCACCGACGAGGTCGTCCGGAGGATCGACGCCGGCGAGGTCCATGACCGCACGTTCGATGCCGGCCAGGAGGACGGGCACGCCTGGACGGTCCGGGAGGTCACCGCCTTCGGCAGCGCTCCGTCCGACCGCTGGCGCAGCCACCTGCCGGAGTGGAACGCGGAGGACCGTCACGACCTCTCGTCCGCGCCGGGGGTCGCCGAGATCGCCCGCGGAGTGATGGCCGCGGTCGAGGAGGAGACGGAGGCCGTCTGTGTGCAGAAGGCGGTCGCGTCCTACGACCGTGAGGGCTTCAGGGCGGCCGCGGTGACCGGGATGATGGTCCGCGCCGCCGCAGCGGCGCCGCGCGAGACGACGGTGCGCCAGATCGACCTGAGGTTCGACCGGCCGCACGCGGTGGTGGCGGTCGCACGCGGAGGAGCCTGGGAGGGCATCCCGCTCTTCGGCTCCTGGGTGACCCCGGCATAATTTCCGTCATGGACGAGCTTCCCCCGATCGCCGGCCGGTACCGGCTTCTCACCCTGCTCGGAGCCGGTGGCATGGGCGAGGTCTGGCGGGCGCGTGACACCGTCCTCGACCGCGACGTCGCAGTGAAGCTGCTGCGGGATGTGGATGACCCCACGATGGCCGAGCGGTTCCGCCGTGAGTCGCTCTCGACCGCCCGGGTCGTCCACGACGACGTGGTCAAGATCTTCGACGCGGGCAGCGACGACAACGACGTCTTCCTGGTGATGGAGCTGCTGCCTGGTCCGACCCTGGCCGAGCCGCTGCAGCAGCGCGGCGCGATGCCGGTCGACATGGCCGTCGAATACACCCGCCAGGTCGCCGGCGCGCTCAGCGCCGCCCACCGGGCCGGCGTGGTGCACCGCGACATCAAGCCCGCCAACCTCATGTTCGACGGGGACGGCCGGCTGACCGTGCTCGACTTCGGCATCGCGTACGCCATGACGGGGGTCGACGCCGGGCTGACCCAGACGGGCCACGTGATCGGCAGCCCGTCCTACCTCTCGCCCGAGCAGGCCTCCGGCGACCCGGTCGGGCCGCCCGCCGACGTCTACTCGCTCGGCTGCGTGCTCTTCGAGATGCTCACCGGCAAGGTGCCCTACTCCGCGCCGCACCCGGTCAAGATCCTGCACATGCACCTCAGCGAGCCGGTGCCGCGCATCACCGACTTCCGGGCGGTGCCCGCGCCGCTGGCTCGGCTGGTCACCCGGATGCTCGACAAGAACCCCGCCGCCCGGCCCTCGATGGACCAGGTCGGTCACGAGCTCGGCTATGTCCTCAGTGGTGCAGACCCCGATGCCACCGACCGGCTCTCCGCCGGGCAGGCGCCACGGCCGACCCAGGCGATGGCGCCGCGCCCGTTCGACGAGCCGATGGCGCTGGCCAACTCCCGCACCGGCGTCCTGCCCAGTCCTGGCAACCCGCCTCCGGTCCGCGGGCCGCGCCCGGGGTCGCTGCGGAAGTTCCCGACCGGTCGTCTCCTCGGCGCCGTTGCGATCGTGGTCGCGTGCGTCTTCGCCGCCTCCTGGCTGGCCGCCTACGAGCCCGCGCCCGCCGAGGCCCAGCCGTCCCAGAGCTCCGACAACTCCGACAACACGGACACCAACACCGACAACTCTGACAACTCCGCTGATGAGCCCGTGGACAAGTCGGACAACAAGACTCTCAACCGCCTCGACAAGCTCGACCGCTGGCGCGAGAACCTGGAGGGCTGGAGCGTCATCGACGAGGGTCAGTCCCAGGAGTGGGAGGACCAGATCCAGCAGATCCGTGACCTCGTCGAGAAGGGCGAGAGCGCCAAGCGCGAGATGGAGCAGCTCCGCGAGGAGTTCGACAACCTGAGCAAGCGGGACGGCAAGGACGGCGAGAAGATCCTCGACGGGCTGCTCAAGGGCAACTGACCTGAGGAAACGGGTGCGCGACCCGGGGGCGAGGGTGCAGACTTCGCGTCCATGACCCGACTCCAGCTGGCCCGGATGGCGGTCTTCATCGCCTTCGCGGTCCAGGGACTCACCTTCGCCTCCCTGATCACCAGGCTCGAGTCGATCGCGACGAAGCTCGACCTCGGCGCCGGCGACGTCTTCGTCGTGCTCGGCGTCACCACCGCGGTCGGGGCGGTGGGCAGCGTCGTCGCGGGTCACCTCGCCACCAGGGTCGGCAGCGCTGCGACCCTCTCGCTGATGCTCTGCGGGGCCTCGCTGGCCGCGGTCGCGCCTGCCTTCGCGCCGACGATGGTGACCCTGCTGGTCCTCATCGGCGTCTACGGCTTCTTCCTCGGCGGCGTCGACGCCTCCATGAACATGCAGGGCACCGCCACCCAGGACGCGTACGGACGCCCGCTGATGAACGGGTTCCACGCGATGTGGAGCGCGGCGGCCGTCCTCGGCGCCGTCTATGCGACGGCGACGATCGCCCTCGGCGTACCTCTGGGTCTGGACATGATCCCGATCGCCGTCATCGGCCTGGCCGCCAACCTCGCCACGTTCCGGCTCCTGCTGCCGCCGGAGGCGGTCGACGCGGCAGAGAAGCGGATCAGCGGTACGCAGCACCCGAAGCCTCCGCTGCCGTGGCTGCCCCTCCTCCTGGTCGCGGTGCCGACGTTCGCGATGTGGTTCATCGACTCGGCGGCCTCCGCCTGGGGCGGGATCTATGTCGTCGATGGACTGGGCGCCGCAGCGGCGGTCGCGCCGGCGATCTATGCCGCCTACCAGCTGGTGCTCCTGGCCGTACGTCTCCCCGGCGACCGCCTCGTCGCCCGCTTCGGTCCCGAGCGGGTGATCCGCACCGGCGGCATCGTCGGCGTCGGCGCGCTGGTGCTGATCGTCGTCGCCCCGCACTGGAGCGTGGCGGCCGTCGGCTTCGCCGTCCTCGGCGGCAGCCTGGCGATGGTCCCGCCGCAGTCCTTCGTCGCCGCCGCCCACATCTCCCCGGACAACGCCGAGGACGCGATCGCTCGGGTCAACCTGGCCAACTACGCCGGCTACCTCGCCGCCGCCTCCCTGATCGCCGCGGTCGCCGAGGTCTTCGGCGAGCGCTCTATGTTCCTCATCCCGCTGGCGATCTCCGTGCTGATCCCGCTGATGGCCGGCCGCTTCGCGACCCGCCCGGCTCCCGAGTCTCCGGAGACCGTGAAACTGGGTTGATCCGCGCCAGAAATTTCCCCGTGGTTTCTTGACTCATTCAAGATTTGGCGTAGTGTCTGGGGTGTGGGGAACCCGGACTACGAACAGCTGCTGAGAGGTGCCTCCCTGCGCGTCACTCGCCCGCGAGTGGCCGTTCTGGGGGCCGTCACCGAGAACGCGCACGCCGACACCGAGACGATTCTCGGAGCGGTGCGCGAGCGGCTTCCCGACGTCTCCCATCAAGCCGTCTACGACTCCCTCGCCGCTCTCTCGGCGGCCGGGATCGTACGCCGCATCCAGCCGTCCGGCTCGGTGGCTCGTTACGAGACCCGGGTCGGGGACAACCACCACCACGTGGTCTGCCGCTCCTGCGGGGCGATCGCCGACGTCGACTGCGCCGTCGGCCATGCGCCCTGCCTGACGGCATCTGATGACAACGGTTTCACGGTCGACGAGGCCGAGGTCATCTACTGGGGCACCTGCGCGGACTGCAGCCTGTCCCAGGGGTAGAGCCCGAGCCGGCTGAGCTCGTCATCGGCCGGTGCAACACATGTGAATCACAGCGTCTGGCAGCAGCCAGTCCGATCAGAAACGGATAGGAATCTCATGTCTGAAGAGGCCGTGAGCAAGTGCCCGGTGATGAACGCAGGCCGCGTTCACCCCACCGTCGGCAGTGCCAACCAGGAGTGGTGGCCGAACAAGCTCAACCTGAAGATTCTCGCCAAGGACGCCCCTGTGAGCGACCCGATGGGCGAGGACTTCGACTACGCGAAGGCTTTCGAGTCCCTGGACCTGCCTGCCGTCAAGGCGGACATCGCCGCGGTCATGACCGACTCCAAGGAGTGGTGGCCGGCTGACTTCGGTAGCTACGCCGGGCTCTTCGTCCGGATGGCGTGGCACGCCTCCGGCACCTACCGCAGCCACGACGGTCGCGGCGGCGCCGGCCGTGGCCAGCAGCGCTTCGCGCCGCTCAACTCCTGGCCGGACAACGTCTCCCTCGACAAGGCCCGTCGTCTCCTGTGGCCGGTCAAGAAGAAGTACGGCAAGAACCTCTCCTGGGCCGACCTGATGGTCCTGGCGGGCAACGTGGCCATGGAGGAGGGCGGCTTCAAGACCTTCGGCTTCTCGGGCGGTCGCGCGGACGTCTGGGAGTCCGACGATGACATCTACTGGGGTCCGGAGAAGGTCTGGCTCGACGACCAGCGCTACACCGGCGACCGCGACCTGCAGGCGCCGCTGGCCGCTGTCCAGATGGGTCTGATCTACGTCAACCCGGAGGGCCCCAACGGCGAGCCCGACCCGATGAAGTCCGCGGTGGACATCAAGGAGACCTTCCGCCGTATGGGGATGAACTCCGAGGAGACCGTCGCCCTCATCGCCGGTGGCCACACCTTCGGCAAGACCCACGGTGCTCACCCCGACGATCTGGTCGGCCCCGACCCGGAGGCCGCGCCGCTGGAGAACCAGGGCATCGGCTGGAAGAACGGCCACGGCACCGGTGTCGGCGCGGACGCACTCACCTCGGGCCTCGAGGTCACCTGGACCTACCACCCGACCCGCTGGGACAACGAGTTCTTCCACATCCTCTACGCCTACGAGTGGGAGCTGTTCGAGTCGCCGGCCGGCGCCAAGCAGTGGCGTCCGAAGAACGGCGCGGGCTCCGACATGGTTCCCGAGGCGCACGGTGAGGGCAAGCGCGAGCCGCGCATGCTCACCTCCGACCTGGCGCTGCGCGTGGACCCGGAGTTCGACGAGATCTCCCGCCGGTTCAGGGACGACCAGGAGGCCTTCTCCGACGCGTACGCCCGTGCCTGGTTCAAGCTGACCCACCGCGACATGGGTCCGAAGAGCCGCTACGTCGGCTCCGAGGTCCCGGCCGAGGACCTGCTCTGGCAGGACCCGCTCCCCGCCGAGGGTGGTGCGACCGACGAGGCCGCGATCTCCGCCGCCAAGACCGCGATCGCCGCGTCCGGTCTGAGCGTGCAGCAGCTGGTCTCCACCGCGTGGAAGGCGGCGGCCACGCACCGTACGTCCGACCACCGCGGTGGTGCCAACGGCGGTCGCATCCGTCTCGAGCCGCAGGTCTCGTGGAAGGTCAACCAGCCCGAGGAGCTCAAGCCGGTCATCGCGAAGTTCGAGGAGATCGCGGCCGCGACCGGTGTCTCCTTCGCCGACGTGCTCGTCCTCGCCGGTGGCGTGGGCGTCGAGCTGGCCGCCAAGGCCGCGGGCCAGGACGTGACCGTCCCGTTCTCCGCCGGCCGCGTCGACGCGACCCAGGAGCAGACGGACGTCGAGAACTTCGCCTGGCTCGAGCCGGTCGCCGACGGCTTCCGCAACTACGACTCCGGGTTCCTCAACCTCCCGACCGAGTTCCTGTTCCTCGACCGGGCGAGCCTCCTCGGCCTCTCGGCCCCCGAGGCCACGGTTCTGGTCGGCGGTCTGCGTGTGCTCGGCAACAACTGGGACGGCTCCGACCTCGGTGTCTTCACCAAGACCCCGGGCGTGCTGACGAACGACTTCTTCGTCAACCTGCTCGACTACGACCAGCAGTGGACCCCGTCCGCTGACGAGGCGACCTACACCAGCTCCAACGGCTGGACCGGTTCCCGCGTCGACCTGGTCTTCGGTGCCAACTCCGAGCTCCGCGCCCTGGCGGAGGTCTACGGTGCCGACGACGCCAAGGAGAAGTTCGTCAACGACTTCGTCAAGGCGTGGGTCAAGGTCATGGAGAACGACCGCTTCGACCTCAAGCCCCGCTGATCATAGGGATCTGAGGCCGTACGCCGCGGCGTACGACTGACACGGAGGCCGGCCCCTTGCGGGGTCGGCCTCCGTTGTCATACCCACCCGGGTAGGATCAACGGCCGCCGCAGTCAGTTGCCTAGGTCAGGTGGAGCAATGGAACACCGGAGCGCCGAGCCTCCGAAGGGTCCGACCGGTCCGCCGCCGTCGTGGAGACCACCTCCTCCGCCCGCTCCACGGATCGCGGCCGAGCCGCCCCGGACCACGCCCAGCAGGCCTGGCGCGCGTCGCGCGGCGCCCAAGCCGTCCTCCGCCAGCGTCTGGCTCGCGAAGGCCGAACCCGCCAAGAGCTGGGCGGCCGAGAAGTGGGCGGCGGCCAGAAGCTCGACGTCCACGGGTTCGACATCGGGGTCCTCGAAGACCTCGCCGAGCTGGCGACGCTGGGGGAAGGTCACGGCGAAGGTGGCGCTGGTCGGGTTCCTGGCCATCGCCCTGATCGGGTCGGTGACGGCGATCGTGGCCTACAACCGGATCAAGGTGCCCGACCCCAACGCCGCGTTCGAGGTCGAGACCTCCTTCGTCTACTACGGCAACGGCAAGACCGAGCTCGGCCGCTACCAGGACGGCGACCAGAACCGGATCAAGCTCGACGCCGACGACATCCCGGAGACCGTCAAGCACGCCGTGGTGGCCGCCGAGGACCGTACGTTCTACGAGAACAGCGGCGTCGACGTGAAGGGCATCGTGCGGGCCGCGTTCTCCAACACCACCGAGGGCACCTCGGGTGGTGCCTCCACGATCACCCAGCAGTACGTCAAGAACTACTACCTCAGCGCCGAGCGCTCCTACTCGCGCAAGCTGAAGGAAGCGGTCATCGCCCTGAAGCTGACCAGGCAGAAGAGCAAGGACCAGATCCTCACCGACTACCTCAACACGATCTACTTCAACCGCGGCGCCTACGGCATCGAGGCGGCCGCGAAGGCCTACTTCGCCAAGTCCACCAAGGACCTGTCGCTGCAGGAGACGGCGGCGCTCGCGGCCATCCTCAACAACCCGGCCGGCTTCGACCCCGCCAGCAGCACCTTCCGTGGCGAGGAGAAGCTGCTCGGCCGCTACCAGTACGTCCTCTCCGGCATGGTCGACCTCGGCTACCTGAAGCAGGCCGACGCCGACAAGGTGAAGGACGCGCTGCCGAAGTTCCCCGCGAAGACGGTGCCGAGCCGGCTCGGCGGCCAGCGCGGCCATGCGCTCACCATGATCAAGGCCGAGCTGCTCGCCCTGAAGGGCGCCGACGGCAAGCCGCTGTTCACCGAGGAGAAGATCGACAGTGGTGGCCTCCGGATCACCGCGACGCTCTCGCCCAAGGTCATGAAGGCGTCGGCGACCGCGGCCAAGACCGTGAAGCCGAAGAACCGCAAGGCGTACGTCAAGGGCGACCCCGAGCAGAAGAACGCCCTGCACGTGGCGACCGCCTCGGTCGACGTCGAGTCCGGAGCCCTGCTCGGCTTCTACGGTGGCCAGGACTATCTCGACAGCCAGCACAACTGGGCCGCGACCGGTGGTCACGCCGGGTCGACGATGAAGGCCTTCGCCACCGCGGCGGCGATCGCGAAGGGATACTCGCTGAACTCGACGTGGGCGGGTGACTCGCCGTTCACGACCTACACCGGCGCACCCGTCGTCAACGAGGGTGAGCAGGCGGGGATCGCCGACGGGATGGACTATGGCCAGCACATCACGATGCTCAAGGCGATGGAGCAGTCGGTGAACACGGCCTTCATCGACATGACCGAGTCGATGGGTGGCCCGGAGGAGGGCCGCAAGGCGATCTACGACACCGCGGTCGCCGCGGGCGTCGCCCCGGCGAAGGCGAACCCGAAGTTCCCGGGGATCCCCAGCACCACCACCGACTTCGATCACAAGGCCGACGACCGGATCGCCCTCGGCCGCGCCAACGTCAGCCCGATCAACATGGCCAACGCCTACGCCACGATCGCCAACGGCGGCTACCGCCACGACGTACACGTGGTGAAGAAGGTCCGCGACCGTGCGGGCAACGTCCTCTACAGCTGGAACGGCCGGAAGCACGCCCGGCACGCGATCTCCGAGGACATCGCCGCCGACGTGACGTACGCGATGCAGGGCGTGGTGCAGAGCGGCTCGGGCCAGAAGGCCCAGAGCATCGGCCGGCCGGTGGCCGGCAAGACCGGCACCGGCACCTGCACCAAGGCGCAGTACGTCTGCTCGTCGTGGTTCGTCGGGTTCACCCCGCAGATCGCCACCGCCGTGCGCTACTCGCGCGGCAACGGCGAGGGGAAGCTCGACGGCGGCTGGATGCCGTCCTACTTCGGCGCCGACTATCCCACCGAGACCTGGGCGGCCATCATGGCCGAGGCCATGGAGGGCAAGGAGAACGAGAACTTCCCCGAACCCGTCTATGTCGACGGTCAGGATCCCGAGACCGGACACGAGGAGGAGCTGATCGCTCCGCCCGCTCCGCCGGAGGAGGAGGACGACGGCGAGGAGTGCGACCCGGTCTCGGAGTTCTTCGGCACCTGCGAGAGTGACGGCGAGGACGGCCGGGGTGGCGGCAACCCCTGGGAAGGCCGTCCGTGATGTGAGATCCGTGCCCACGGATCGAGACGACGAGTTGGAGGGCGTACGCGGTCTCCGGCACCATCTTCGGCGAAGGTCACGACTGCCAGCGCGAAGCCCCGGCTTGCTGGCGGGCAACCCTCCCACGCGGTGGGGTGCTCCGGGTGACGACCAGGCCCTCGCCGAGGTGGCGTGGGCAAGCGCGTGCTTCGCCGGGCAGCCCTGGGGAGCCATGACCCGAAGGGTGCCCCCATGTCCCTGCTTCCGCTCGTCGGCTCGAACACGCAGGTCCCGCTGCTGGACGGAACGACCACGACGTACGCCCACCTCGATGTCGCCGCGTCGGCACCGGCGCTGCAGAGCGTGGCCGACCGGGTGGCCGAGGTCCTGCCCTGGTACGCCTCGGTGCATCGTGGCGCCGGCTACCTGTCCCAGGTCTCGACCGCCCTCTACGAGGAGTCGCGCGCGACGATCGGCGCCTATGTCGGCGCTCGTAAGGACGACGTCACTGTCATCACTCGCAACACCACCGACTCGGTGAACCTGCTGGCCGGCTGCGTACCCGGCCGGGTGCTCGTCCTCGACATCGAGCACCACGCCAACCTGCTCCCGTGGCGCCGCGTCGAGGCCGGTGTGACCGTGGTCGCCGGCCGGGACACCCTCGCCGGCACCATCGACGCCCTCGCCGGCGAGCTGGCCCGCGACAGCTTCGCCCTGGTCGCGATCACCGGCGCCTCCAACGTCACCGGCGAGGCATTGCCGGTCGGCGAGATCGTCACCCTGGCCCATGCCCACGGCGCCCGGGTCCTCGTCGACGGCGCCCAGCTGCTCGCCCACCGCCACTTCTCGCTGGCCGCGACCGGCGCCGACTACGTCGTCCTCTCGGGCCACAAGCTCTACGCCCCCTACGGTGCCGGCGCCCTGGTCGGGCGCCGCGACTGGCTCGACGTCGGCACCCCCTACCTCGCCGGGGGAGGGGCCGTCGATGATGTTGAGGTGGGGGAGACGACGTGGCAGCCCGCCCCCGCGCGCCACGAGGGCGGCTCGCCCAACGTCATCGGCGCCGCGGCACTGGCCGCTGCCTGTACGACTCTCGGCGGCCTCGAGCCCGCCGAGCTGGACCGCCACGAGGCGTCACTGAGGGGGCGCCTCGTGGCCGGCCTGTCCGCGCTGGAGGGTGTGGATGTTCTGCGCCTGTGGCCCGACTCCGAGGAGCCGGTCGGGGTCGTCACGTTCACGGTCGACGGCATCGAGCCCGGCCGGGTCGCGGTCTACCTCTCCGCCGAGCACGGCCTGGGCGTACGCGACGGCCGGTTCTGCGCCCAGCCGCTGCTCAAGCGCCTCGGACTCACCGGCGGCGCGGTCCGCGCGAGCATCGGGATCGGCACCTCGGTCGCGGACGTGGACCGGCTGGTGGCCGGCGTACGTGCTCTTCTGGCGGGTGACGTCCGGGGCGATTACGTCCTCGTCGACGGGGCCTGGACGCTCGCCGAGGACCCGCGCCCGCTCGTCGGACCGGCCGGTCTGACCCGCCTGGCCGACACCGCCGGCTCGTGCGGAGCGGCCGTCTGACCAACCCCTGCCGAGGCGTCAGCTACGTCGGCCGAGGCGTCAGCTACGTCGGCCGAGTGGGCATTGCGGTGACGCCTCGGCCGACGGGAGCGACGCCTCGGCCAACGCGGGTGACGCCTCGACCAAGGGATGAATCGGGGCGCTCACGGCGTTGAGAGATCGTGAGCGAAAGAGTGCATGGCGAGCGGAAGGTACGCGGCGGCAAGCTGGTCGTCGTCGACGCGAGAGTCTCCGCTGACACGATCATCGACGTCGTCCTCTCGGGCGACTTCTTCCTGGAACCCGACGAGGCGCTGGGCTGGCTGACCGAGGCGCTGGAGGGGCAGCCCGTCGACGTCTCCCTCGACCAGCTGACGGCGGTGCTCGACACCGCCGCCCGTGACGCCGAGCTGGTCGGTTTCGGCACCCGTGACGTCGCTCTGACGGTGCTCCGAGCGCTTGGCCGGGCCACGACCTGGGACGACCTCGACCTCGAGATCGTCGAGACCGGGCCGCTGTCGCCGCGGATGCAGATGGCGCTGGACGAGGTCATCGTCCGCCAGGTCGCCGAAGGACGTCGCGCCCCCAACCTGAGGTTCTGGGACTGGGCCAGCAGCGCGGTCGTGATCGGCAGCTACCAGTCGATCTCCAACGAGGTCGACGAGGCCGCCGCCGAGCGTCATGGCATCGAGGTCGTACGCCGCATCTCCGGCGGCGGTGCGATGTTCATCGAGCCGGGCAACACGATCACCTACAGCCTCGCCGTTCCCGACACGCTCGTGGCCGGCATGTCCTTCCAGGAGTCGTACGCCTTCCTCGACGAGTGGGTGCTGCGCGGCCTGCGCAGCGTCGGCATCGAGGCCGCCTACGCCGGTCTGAACGACATCGCCTCGCCGGTCGGCAAGATCGCCGGCGCCGCGCAGAAGCGGATCCCCGGCGGCGTCCTGCACCACGTCACGATGGCCTACGACATCGACGCCGACAAGATGCTCGAGGTGCTCCGGATCGGCCGGGAGAAGATGTCCGACAGGGGCACCCGGAGCGCCGCCAAGCGCGTCGACCCGATCCGTTCCCAGACCGGGCTGAGCCGCCAGAAGGTCATCGACGCGCTCCTGGCGGAGTTCGAGCAGAGCTTCGGGGCGGCGTACGTCGGCCTCGACCGGGCCACGATCGACGAGGCCGCGGCGCTGGTCGAGAGCAAGCATGGGACCCCGGCCTGGCGGGCCAGGGTGCCGTAGACCGGTCATCGGTCGATGAAGGCCAGCAGGTCGGCGTGCAGCCGGTCGCGATCGGTGTCCGGGAGGGCATGGCTGGAACCCTCGTAGACCTTCAGCTCCGCGCCGTCGATCAGCTCGGCCGAGCGGCGGCCACCGACCTCGATCGGCACGATCTGGTCGTCGTCGCCGTGCACGACCAGCGTCGGCACGTCGATCTTGGCCAGGTCTGGCCGGAAGTCGGTGGCGGAGAAGGCCGCGATGCACTCGTAGGCGCCACGGTGCCCGGAGGCCATGCCCTGGAGCCAGAAGGCGTCGCGAGATCCCTGCGGGACGTCGCCGTTGCGGTTGTGCCCGAAGAACGGCCCGTCGGCCAGGTCGCGGTAGAGCTGGGCCCGGTTGGCCAGCTCCCCGGCGCGGATCTCGTCGAAGACCTCGATGGGTAGCCCCTCGGGGTTGTCCTCGGTCCGCAGCATGAGCGGCGGCACCGCCGAGACCAGGGCGAGGCCGGCGACGCGGCCGGTGCCGTGCCGCCCGACGTACCGAACGATCTCACCACCGCCGGTCGAGTGCCCGACGAGGGTGAGGTCCTGCAGGTCGAGCGCGTCGATCAGACACGCGAGGTCGTCGGCGTAGGTGTCCATCTCGTTGCCCGACCAGGTCTGGCTGGAGCGGCCGTGGCCCCGGCGGTCATGGGCGACGGCTCGGTGACCGTGCTCCGCGAGGAAGAGAGCGGTGGCCTCCCAGGCGTCGGAGTTGAGCGGCCAGCCGTGGCTGAGCAGCACGGGGCTCCCGCTGTCGCCCCAGTCCTTGTAGAAGATCTGGGCGCCGTCGTCGGCGGTGATGTAAGGCATCGGCTTCCTCCCACGGTCGGTTGGGTCCTGTCCCGACGAGCCTCGCCCAGCCACCCGGCTCTGTGGACCACGTGGACCGCGTAGTCCCGCGGGACTACGTGTCGTACGTGGTCCGGCGCATCGCGACTCGATGGACGATCGGAGCGTCCCAGCCCCAGCACCCGAGAGGGAACCTGACATGAGCACTCCGGACACCATCGTCCTGATCCACGGCTTCTGGGTCACACCCCGGTCGTGGGAGAACTGGAAGGCGCGGTACGAGGCCAACGGCTTCACCGTGCACACCCCCGCCTATCCCGGCTTCGAGGTCGAGGTGGAGGCCCTCCGCGCCGACCCGACCCCGATCGCGGACCTCACCTTGGAAGCGATCGTCTCCCACCTGGAGGCATTCCTCGACACGCTCGACACGGCCCCGATCATCATGGGCCACTCCGCCGGCGGGGCGTTCACGCAGGTCGTGATGGAACACGGCTACGGAGCCGCGGGCGTCGTCCTCAACTCCGCTCCGACCGAGGGCGTCCGGGCCACGCCGTGGAGCCAGCTGCGCTCCGTCTTCCCGGTGCTCAAGAACCCGGCGAACCATCACCGCGCCGTAGGGTTCGACGCCGAGCAGTGGATGTACGCCTTCACGAACACCTACACCGAGGAGGAGTCGTTGGCGTTCTACGAGCGCTACCACATCCCGGCTTCGGGTCGCGTCCTGTTCGACTCCGTGCTGGCGAACTTCCAGCCCGGTCACCAGGGCGCCTGGGTCGATTTCAAGAACGCCGACCGCGCGCCGCTGCTGTTCCTGTCCGGGTCCGAGGACCACATCATGCCGCCGTCGGTGCAGGCCTCGAACGTCAAGCGCTACAAAGGCGAAGGCACGGTCACCGAGCACGAGACGTACGAGGGCCGGCCGCATCTGATGGTGGCGGGCCCGGGGTGGGAGGAGATCGCCGACCACGCGCTCGAGTGGGCGCTCTCCCACGCGGTACAGCGGGGGTCCGCCGAGCCCACCGTGTCCTGAAGGCAACCCGATGGACCTCAGCCTCACCCATGTGGGCGGGCCGACGACCCTCCTCGAGGTGGCCGGGTGGCGGATCCTGACCGACCCGACCTTCGACGCCCCCGGCCGGACGTACCGGTTCGGCTGGGGGACGTCCTCGCGGAAGACCGCAGGTCCTGCGGTCCCCGCCGCCGAGATCGGCCCCATCGACGCCGTCCTCCTCACCCACGACCATCACGCCGACAACCTCGACGACGCCGGCCGGGCGCTGCTGCCGGACGTCGGGGTGGTGGCCACCACCGCCTCGGGCGCGCTCAGGCTCACCAGGTCGGGGCTGGGCCGGTCGGTCCGGGGCCTGCGGCCGTGGCAGACCACGGTGCTGCAGGCGCCGGGGCGTCCGGCGGTCACGGTCACCGCTACCCCTGCACGTCATGGAATCCGAGGCAGCAGGCCGATCGTCGGTGATGTCATCGGCTTCTCCCTGACGTGGGAGGGGCAACAGCACGGCGCCGTCTGGGTCTCGGGGGACACGGTGCTCTACGGCGGTCTCGGCGAGGTCGCGACCCGGGTCGACGTCGGGACCGCGGTCCTGCACCTCGGACGTGTCGGGTTCCCGGTGACGGGGCCGCTCGCGTACACGATGGGCGGTCGGGAAGCGGTCGAGCTGTGCGGGCTGCTCGAACCGGTCACGGTGGTGCCGGTGCACTACGAGGGCTGGTCGCACTTTCGTCAGGGGCGGGACCGGATCCTCGCCGACCTGGCCGATGCTCCGCCTGGGATCGCGGACCGCTTCCGCTGGCCGACGCCGGGCGTACCGCTGCGTCTGCCGGTGTAGGCGTTCAGGCGTTCAGGCGGTCGGCCAGCTGCCGGCGAGAGGAGATGCCGAGCTTCTGGAAGACCTTGCGCAGGTGGTAGTCGACGGTGTTCGGGCTGATGAACAGATTGGCGGCGATCTCGGCGTTGGTACGTCCGGACGCGGCCAGGCGCGCGATCGTGTGCTCCTGGGTGGTGAGCTCCAGCGGCGGGGCGGCGTCCGTGTTCTCGACGTCGTCGGCCCGGGCGCCGAGAACCTCGAGCTCGGCCAGGACGCGCGGGACGAAGATCTCGGCGCCGCTGTGGCGCAGGTGGCGCAGCGCGAGCCGGAGCTGCTCGGCCGCCTCACGGCGCCGCCGGACGCGACGGAGCCACTCGCCGTAGAGCAGGTACGACCGGCCGAGCTCGGTCTCTGCCAGCGTCTTGTGCAGGGCCGCGACGGAGGCGAGGTAGTGGGCCTCCGCCTCGTCGTCCGGGCTCACCAGGGCGAGTGCGCGCTGGGCGGCCCCCTCGCACCAGGGCATGCCGTTGACCGCCGCCCGTCTCGCCAGGTCCTGAGCGACCCGCTGCGCAACGTCTGGGTGGCCGGAGCGTACGGCTGACTCGACGAAGTCGGCGTACCAGATCGGGGTGACCTGAAGGAACGGCTCCTCGACCAGCGGTCTGTGGCGCTGGTAGGCGTCCTGGTAGCGCCGGTCCGCGAGGTCACGCGCGACCAGCCCCTCGATCCCCGAGAACTGCACTCCGCCGAACCCGAGCGCACCGGCGCCGTCGGCCACGGCCTCGACCAGCTCGCGCGGCTCGCCGGACCAGGCCATCACCGCGACGTTGGGCACGTTCGCGTCCTCGTAGCCCATCGCGACCCGCACCTCTCGATGCGTCTCCACACAGCGGCCGGCGCGGTGCAGCGAGCCGCCGTAGACCTCGCAGAGGGCCATGATCCACAGCAGCGTGTCGAGCACGAGCAGAGCGCCCTGATCGCGTGCGGCCCGTGCGGCGCGGTCGAGGCCGGCAGTTCGGCCCCCGTCATCCCACAGGTAGGCACCAAGGCCGGCGATCACGCTGCCGAAGTACATGATCTCGTCATCGGGCAGGGCGAGCACCGCGTCGAACGCCGCCCGAACCTTCGGGTGCGCCGTGTCGTACGGCTCCAGGATCAAGGCAGCCAGCCCGCGAAGGACGACCGACCACCGGCCGTCCAGGTCCGCGCCGGCAAGCATCCTCCGGCCCAGCTCGGCCTGGGTCACGCCGGTCATGAGCCGGTCGGCGCTCGAACATCGGTCGAAGGCCCGCAGCAGGGCGTCCTGCTCGCGTACGTCGTCGAAACCGTGGAAGAGATCGGCGGCCCGCAGGTGGTCGGCCGAACCGCTCATCACCCCGTCCCGTTCGGCGCGCAGCAGCGCCAGCGAGCTGTGGACGAGCAGCGCACGGCCTCGGGTGACCGCGTCGGCGGACTCCTCGTCGAGGTCCTCGACGAGCCGCCGCGAGAGGTGCGCGGCGCCGACGGCCAGCGCCGCCTCCGCGGCGCCGACCTGTCGTACGGCACGTGCCTCGCCCGGCGGGCTCAGCTCGGCGGCACGGGCGAGAAGACGCGCACAGGAGACGAGGCCGCCGCGTCGAGCCGCCAGGTCCGCGGTCAGGTTCAGCCGGGCGGCGACCTCCTCGTCGGTTCCGACGGCTCGCGCCGCGTGCCACGCCTCCGCCTCGGTCAGGTCCGCCCGGTCGGCGGCCTGCGCGAGGGCACGGTGGACCCGGCGTCGTTCGACGCCAGAGGCCGCGTTGTAGACCGCCGAACGCACCAGGGGATGGCGGAACCGCACGGTCGGGGTGAGCTGGACGAGCCCGGCGACCTCGGCGCGGTCGGCGTCCTCGAGGGTGAGTCCGAGCTCCGCGCCCGCGGCGGCGAGCAGGTCGATGTTGCCGGTCGAGTCCGCCGCGGCCAGCAGCGCCCAGGTCTGGACCGCCTGGTCGGCCTGGCGAACGCGGCGTACGTAGTGCGCCTCGAGGTGGCGACCGACGGGGACGGGCTCGCCCGCCATGCCCAGGTCCGGCAGCTCGTGGACCAGCGACTCGCCCGCGAGATCGATCAGAGCGAGCGGGTTGCCGCCGGTGGCCTGGGCGATCGCCAGGGCCACCGACGGCGGGAGCGGTTCCGCTGCCGCACGGTTCAGCAGCCGCACGGAGGCGTCGGGGTCCAGGCCGGCCAGCACGAGCTGGGGCACCCCACCCAGATGCTCGGCCAGGCCGGCCTCGTCGCGCCCGGCGAACACGACCGCGACGCGCTCGACCGCGATCCTGCGGGCCACGAACGCCAGCGCGTCCAGGCTCTCCGGATCGAGCAGATGGGCGTCGTCGATCGTGCAGACGATGCCGTGCCCGTTGCTCGCGGCGGCCAGCAGCCCGAGGACCCCGAGGCCGACCAGGTAGCGGTCGGGCGGCGGTCCGTCCGCCTCGCCCGAGGCGACGAGCAGGGCGCGGCGTTGCTGCTCCGGGAGCATTCCGCACTCGGGGTGCAGCGACGTCACCAGCCGCTGGACCGCGGCGAACGCCATGTCGGACTCGGACTCGTAGCCGTCGAGCCGGACCACCCGAAGGCTCGTGCCGGTGGTGGCCGCGGCGAGCAGCGCGGACTTGCCCAAGCCCGGTTCGCCGAGGACGGCGATCGACCCGCCGCTGCCGTTCCGCATACGTCTCAGCAACGCGGCCAGGCGTGCCTGCTCTGTTGCTCTGCCGACGAGTGCGGCCCCATGCCGCTCCGGGTCGCTTCCCACGGTGCGACGTTAGCCATCAGGACGGCCGTGGCGCATGACCCATATGCCCTAAAACTTGGACTCCGCTGCTCGGAGCGTTCCTTGGATGAGATGGGGGGGTCCTCATTCACGACCGACATCACGAGCAGCGGAGCGCCGCCAGTTTGGCACGCTCAGATGCGCCGTCGCAATAGGTGAAGGCCCCTCCGGCGGTATTTTCTGTCGGTCGATCTGCAGGGCGGAACTCATGAGGTATCGAAAGTGCGTTTCTAGAGGACTTCGACCCTGTCATCGGCGCCGGGCGCGGGAGTATGGCAGGACTGCGAATGACGGTGGCGGCGGTGGTCGGCTACCCTGGACACATGCAGATGTCTGTCCTGCTTCTTAGGCAGCCGCGCTGACCCTGAGGGACACACCCCGGTCACGCGGCCACCCCTCCATGTGAGGGGCCTTTTTAGTTCTACGGAGCTTTGTCTCCAGAAGCAGTCTTGACGCACGACACTCGACAAGGACGAAAGACCAATGACGCAGGAGCAGGCCGAGCACGCGACGTACGACGTCACCGAGCTGCAGGACAAATGGCGCCCCATCTGGGAGAAGCTGGAGCCGTTCAAGGCGGGTCAGCGCGAGGGGGCTGAGAAGCGCTACGCGCTCACGATGTTCCCCTACCCCTCCGGCGACCTGCACATGGGTCACGCCGAGGTGACCGCCCTGCACGACGTGATCGCCCGCTACTGGTGGCTGAAGGGCTTCGACGTCCTGAACCCGATCGGCTGGGACTCCTTCGGCCTGCCCGCCGAGAACGCCGCGATCAAGCGCAACGAGAACCCCGCCGGCTGGACCTACGCCAACATCGAGACCCAGGCGGAGTCGTTCAAGCGCTACGGCATCTCCTTCGACTGGTCGCGCCGTCTGCACACCTCCGACCCGGAGTACTACAAGTGGACGCAGTGGATCTTCCTGAAGCTGTACGAGGCCGGCCTGGCCTACCGCAAGAAGTCGCCGGTCAACTGGTGCCCCAACGACCAGACGGTGCTGGCCAACGAGCAGGTCGTCAACGGCGAGTGCGAGCGCTGCGGCGCCGTGGTCACCAAGCGTGACCTGACGCAGTGGTACTTCCGCACGACCGCCTATGCGGAGGAGCTGTACAACGGTCTGGACCAGCTGCAGGACACCTGGATCGGCAAGGTCGTCAACATGCAGCGCAACTGGATCGGCCGATCCGAGGGCGCACACGTCGACTTCGAGATCTCGCTGACCTCAGGTGGGACCAAGAAGGTCACCGTCTTCACGACCCGTCCCGACACGCTCTACGGGGCGACCTTCATGGTCGTCGCCGCCGACGCCGACCTGGCCAAGGAGATCGTGGCCCCGGAGCAGGCTGCTGCGCTCGAGGGCTACCTGGAGGACGTACGCAAGGCCTCCGACATCGACCGCCTGGCGACCGACCGTCCCAAGACCGGTGTCGACCTGGGCGTCACCGCGACCAACCCCGTCAACGGCGAGCAGATCCCGGTGTGGGCGGCCGACTACGTGCTGGCCGACTACGGCACCGGCGCTGTGATGGCCGTCCCTGCCCACGACCAGCGCGACCTGGACTTCGCCAAGGCGTTCTCGCTGCCGGTGCGCCGTGTGGTGGACGTGCCGGGTGCGGAGAACCCCGAGGAGACGTACGTCGCGACCGTGGGTGACGGCGCGTACGTGAACTCGCCGGAGCTGGAGGGCGTCGCCGACAAGGCGAGCGGCATCCACAAGATCATCGAGAAGCTGGAGGCCGAGGGCCACGGCAAGGGCACGATCAACTACCGGCTGCGTGACTGGCTGCTGTCGCGGCAGCGCTACTGGGGCGCGCCGATCCCGATCGTCCACTGCCCGGTCGACGGCGAGGTGCCGGTGCCGGACGACCAGCTGCCGGTGCAGCTGCCCGATCTGGCCGGAGCTGACCTGAAGCCGAAGGGTGTCTCGCCGCTGGCGGCCGCCTCGGAGTGGGTCAACGTCTCCTGCCCGAAGTGTGGTGGTCCGGCCACGCGCGACTCGGACACGATGGACACCTTCGTGGACTCGTCGTGGTACTTCCTGCGCTACCTGTCGCCGACCGACGAGACCCAGGCCTTCTCCTCGGAGCTGGCCCGCGAGTGGGGTCCGGTCGACTTCTACCTGGGCGGCGACGAGCACGCTGTGCTGCACCTGATGTACGCCCGCTTCTTCACCAAGGCGCTGCGCGACATCGGCCTGATCGACTGGGACGAGCCGTTCTCGGCGTACCTGTCCCAGGGCAAGGTCATCAACGGCGGCAAGAAGATGTCGAAGTCGCTGGGCAACGGCGTGAACCTGTCCGACGTGCTGGAGGAGTTCGGCGTCGACGCGACCCGGCTGACCCTGGTCTTCGCCTCCCCGCCGGAGGACAACATCGACTGGGCCGACGTCTCGCCGGCGGGTTCGGTGAAGTTCCTGCAGCGTGCCTGGCGCCTGGCCGGGGACGTGACGTCCTCCCCGGATGTCTCGGTCGCCGACGGGGACGTGGCGCTGCGGCGTACGACTCACAAGACCATCGCCGAGGCCGAGCAGCTGATCGAGTCCTACCGGTTCAACGTGGTCGTGGCTCGGGTGATGGAGCTGGTCAACGCGACCCGGAAGGCGATCGACTCCGGTGTCGGTCCCGCCGACCCCGCCGTACGTGAGGCCGCGGAGACGGTCGCGATCCTGCTCTCGCTGGTCGCGCCCTACACCGCCGAGGAGATGTGGGAGCGTCTGGGGCACGAGCCGACGGTTGCGCGGGTTGAGTGGCCGACGCCTCTGCCCGAGCTGCTCGTGGAGGACGTAGTGACGGCGGTCGTGCAGATCAAGGGCAAGGTGCGTGCGCGCCTGGAGGTCTCGCCCTCGATCTCCGAGGCCGACCTGGAGGCCGCCGCGCTGGCCGACCCGACGATCGCGGCCGCGATCGAGGGTCAGACCGTACGCAAGGTCATCGTCCGCGCGCCGAAGCTCGTCAACATCGTCGTCTGATCGGCTCGGCTCGCGCTGTCGAGGCGATGGGTCGATCTGTAGGCTTCTGACATGGCCCGGGTAGCGATCGTGACCGACTCGACCGCGATGCTTCCATCCGATCTCGGGGATGCCACGGAGCTGATCACATCGGTGCCGTTGCAGGTGATCGTGGATGGGACGTCGTACGACGACGGGGTGGAGGAGACATCGCCCGAAGCGCTGCTGGCGGCGTTGGCGGCGCACAAGACCGTGACGACCTCCCGGCCCTCGCCGGCACTCTTGGCAGAGGTCTACGAAAAGCTCGCGGCGCAGGGTTTCGAGGAGATCGTCTCCATCCACCTCTCCGCGGACCTGAGCGCGACGTGCGAGTCCTCGATGCTGGCAGCGCGGGAGGCTCCGGTGCCGGTGACCACCGTGGACACGCGGCTGGTCGGGCCCGGGGTCGGGTTCGCGGTTCTGGCTGCCGCGGAGGTGGCCGGGCGCGGCGGGAGCGCTGCCGAGGCGCGCGAGGCCGCGCTGGCGCGGGTCGCCGCCACTCGTTCCTACTTCTACGTCGACACGCTCGAGTACCTGCGCCGCGGCGGGCGGATCGGAGCCGCTGCTGCCCTGCTCGGGACGGCGCTGGCGGTCAAGCCGCTCCTCACGATCGAGGACGGGCGGGTCGTGCCGCACGAGCGGGTGCGTACGGCCGAGCGGGCGATCGCGCGGCTGCAGGCGCTCGGGGTCGAGGCGGGTGAGGACGCGGACGCCGTCGAGATCGTCGTCGCTCACCTGGGCAGCCCGGACCGGGCGGCCGCGATGACCGAGGGGCTCTGCGCCGAGCTGGGCGGCAAGATCAATGGCGACGTACGCGTCGGGGTGCTGGGTGCGGTCCTCGGTGCGCATGTGGGGCCCGGGTGTGTGGCGGTCGTCGTGGGGCCCAAGCTCTGATTCTGGGCCCGTTCTTGGGCCGGTTACCGTCCACAGGGGCGGTTGAGGATCGGGTTGTCCACAGGCGCTGAGAACGCGCTCGGATGTGTCGGCGCGGGCGCATAGCTTCGGCGTCATGCGGACCCGACCGACCTCTGATCACGCCGATGCCGTCGCCCGGCGGCTGGAGCAGCTGCGCGCCGAGCTGGACCCGCCGGGGGAGGAGGACGAGGGCGAGGAGGACTGGCAGCCGCCGTGGTGGGACGGGCCGAGAGCGACCGACACCGCGGAGCTGGATCCGTTGGTGCCGGTCCCGGGACGCCACGCGTCTCGGCGGCAGGTCGTGATCTCGCCTGATGCGGTGCTGCCCGAGCCGCTGCGCGGGCGGGTGAGCCTCGGTCCATGGCATCTGGTCGTCGTCTCGCTGGTGCTGGTCGCCGGGTTGGCGGTGGCCTGCTGGTGGATGATCCGTGCCGACCCGGAGGTGGTGCCGGCTGCCCGGGCCTCGCCCTCGGCCTCCCCGCTGGTCGCGCTGCCGACCGCCTCGATGGCGCCCGGGAGCACGGCCGCGGTGCCGTCGGGCGGGGCGTCGGCCGGGACGGTGACGGTCGATGTGGAGGGCAAGGTGCCCAAGCCCGGCATCGTCGTGCTGCCGATCGGCTCGCGGGTGGTGGATGCCGTCGAAGCCGCCGGTGGCGCCTCCCACAAGCAGCTCGCCGGGCTCAACCTCGCTGCTCTGCTCAGCGACGGTCAGCAGATCGTGGTCGGTGCGCCCAACGGGGGAGGTGGCATCGCGGCGCCCGGCTCTGGCGCCCCGGCGGCCGGTGCGCCCGGGGCGCGGGTGAGCCTCAACACCGCCTCGTTGGAGGAGCTGGAGACGTTGCCCGGGGTCGGGCCGGTGACGGCGCAGGCGATCATCGACTGGCGCACCTCCAACGGCGCGTTCACCTCCGTCGACGAGCTGCTCGAGGTCGACGGGATCGGACCGAAGACCTACGACTCGCTGGCACCGCTGGTCACGTTGTGAACGACCTGCGACTGCCGCTTCTCGGAGCCGGTGCGTGGGCGGGGGCGTTGGCCGGGCCGGTGGTGGTGGCCGGCGGACGGTCCGGGGTGGTTCTGCTCGGGCTCCTCGCCATGGTCCTCGGCATCGGCGGCGGATGGGCCGTTCGGAAGCACCGCCCGACGGCGCTGGCGTTGGTGCTGATGGTCGCCGGGACGGCGGTCGTCGCGGGCCTGCACGCCGCCCGGGTCAGCGACAACCCGGTGGCGGACCTGGCCGCGCGCAAGGCGCAGGTGCGGGTGATCGCCACCATCACCACCGACCCGAAGGAGGTGACGGGTCAGCACGCGACGTACCAGCTCCGGCGCGCCAGCGTGCGGGAGATCAAGGGCCGAGGGGTGGTCTACCGGCTGCGTACGCCGGTGGTCGTGCTCGGCGGCGACGCCTGGGCGGACATCCCGCTGGGGGCGACGGTGTCGACGGCCGGACGCCTGGGGAAGAGCGACTCCCACGAGGAGTCGGCGCTGCTGATCGCCGGCCCGCCTCGAGTCGTCGCCGGTCCGGGGATCTGGTGGCGTGCCTCCGAGACGCTGCGTGCCTCGATCCGGGATGCGGTGGCACACCGGCCGCCCGACCAGGCGGCATTGGTCCCGGCGCTGGTCGACGGTGACGACACCGGCCTCTCCGACGACCTCGAGGACGACTTCCGCACGACCGGGCTCACCCACCTGCTCGCGGTCTCGGGCACCAACCTGACCCTGGTGGTCGGGTTCCTGCTGATCGTGGCCCGCTGGGCCGGGGTGCGGGGGAGAGGGCTGTACGCCGTCGGGGTGCTCGGCATCCTCGGGTTCATCGTGCTCGCCCGCACCGAGCCGAGTGTGGTGCGGGCCGCCGCGATGGGTGCGGTCGGGCTGCTGGCGATGACGCACAACGGACGCCAGCGAGCGTTGCGTGGGCTCGGCGCGGCGGTGATCGGGCTGCTGCTGATCGACCCCGGGCTGGCGACCTCGATCGGGTTCACCCTCTCGGTTCTGGCCACGGCCGGCATCCTGCTCCTCGGGCCACCATGGCGCGACGCTCTGCGGCGTTGGATGCCGCAGTGGTGCGCGGAGGCGATCGCGGTCCCGGCAGCGGCGCAGCTGGCCTGCACTCCGGTGGTCGCCGCCATCTCCGGCCAGGTCAGTCTCGTCGCGGTGCTCGCCAACCTGCTCGTCGAGCCTGCCGTCGCACCCGCGACGGTGCTCGGTCTCCTGGGAGGTCTGCTCGGGCTGGTGTGGGATCCGCTCGGTATGGTCGCGGGCACGGTCGCGACCTGGTGCGTCGCCTGGATCATCGCGGTGGCCCGCTTCGGCGCCGGACTGCCGACCGCGGAGGTCGGCTGGGCGACCGGGCCGCTGGCCCTGGCGGTGCTCGTGGTCGTCTGTGCCGCGATCGCCTTCCTGGCGCCGCGGATCCTGCGGCATCCGGTCACCGGGGTGGCTGGATGCCTGGTGCTGCTCGCGGTCGCGCTGGTGCGGCTGCCGAGCCCGGGCTGGCCTCCGCCGGGTTGGGTGCTCGTGATGTGCGACGTGGGGCAGGGAGACGCGCTGGTGGTGCGCACCGGGACGGGGAGTGCCGTCGTGGTGGACGCCGGTCCCGATCCGGACCTCGTCGACGACTGTCTCGATCGCCTCGAGATCGAGGACGTTCCGCTCGCCGTGATCACCCACTTCCACGCCGACCACGTCAACGGCGTCGAGGGCGTCTTCGCCGGGCGGCGGGTCGGCGAGCTGTGGACCTCGCGGCTCCAGGACCCGCCCGAAGGCGTACGGGTCCTCGGGGAGACCGCCGGGGCGGCCGGGGTGGTGCCGGTTCCGGCTCCCTACGGGGCCACGACCACCATCGGTGAGGTGCGGATCCAGGTGCTCTGGCCGACGGGCGAGTCCGACACCCGCGGCCCCGGGGACGGCTCCACCGCCAACGACGCGAGCGTGGTTCTTCTCATCGAGTCCCGCGGCCTGCGTCTGCTGTTGACCGGCGACATCGAGCCGGAGGGACAGGACCAGCTCGCAGACGACCTGGCAGAGCTCGACGTCGACGTGCTCAAGGTGCCCCATCACGGGTCGCGCTATCAGGACCTCGACTGGCTGCGTACGCTGCGGGCGCAGGTCGCGCTCGTTCCGGTCGGTACCGGCAACGACTACGGCCATCCCGCCACCCCCACGGTCCAGGGGCTCGAGGCCCGCGGCACCAAGGTTTACCGCACCGACCGTGACGGCTCGGTCGCGGTCGTCGAGAGCGGGGGTGAAGTGGCGGTTGTTACTCGATAGCGTCGGTCTCGACCCGCTTCGCGGCTTCGCAGGCTCAGCCGCTGCGCTCGCTCGACCTCCTCGCGTTTGGCCGACGCAAGCGCCGGCCAAGGCTCGGATGTCGGTGGCGTGTGGGAGGGTTTGAGCATGGCACGCACCGCCTCCGCACCCAGCCCCACCGGCGACCTGTCGGCCTCCGACGTTCTCGGCCGGGTGACGCTGGTGACCGGCAAGGAGGAGTTCCTGGGGGAGCGTACGGTCGCGGCTGCGAAGGCCGCGGTGAAGGCCTACGACGCGGAGGCGGAGGTCTCCGAGGCAACCGCAGCCGAGCTGACCCTGGCCACGCTCGGCGAGCTGAGCGCGCCCTCGCTCTTCTCGAGCATCAGGTGCGTCGTCGTCCGAAACCTCGAGAACCTGCCGGACGAGTCGGTCGAGAGCCTGGTGGCCTATGCCGGGATGCCGGCGGAGGAGGTCGCGCTCGTCCTCGTCCACGGAGGAGGGCAGAAGGGCAGCGGCACGCTTGCGAAGCTGCGCAAGCTTCCGAAGGTGACCGAGCACAAGTCGGTGGAGCTGAAGGCGCGTGAGTTCGGGAGCTTCGTGAAGGCCGAGGTGCGGCGCCACGGCGGGAGCATCGACGAGGAGGGCGCTGACTTCCTGATCCAGGCAGTCGGCCAGGATCTCCGCGCCCTGTCGGCAGCGGCCAGCCAGCTCGCCTCCGACAACGAGGCGAAGCGACTCGGCCTGGATCATGTGAAGCAATACTTCGGCGGCCGGGCCGAGGTGAAGAACTACGTGATCGCCGACGCGATCATCTCCGGCGACCGGGTCAAGGCCCTCGAGGAGATCCGCTGGGCGCTCGACACCGGCTCCTCCCCGGTCTACGTCCTCTCCGCCGTAGCCGGCCAGCTGCGCACCGTCGCCAACCACGTCGCCGGGATCCGCGACAGCGGCACCCCGCCCTGGAAGCAGAAGTCCGTCGCCGGCCTCGCCCGCGGCTGGACCCGCGAAGGCATCGGCGAGGCCCTCCGCTCGGTCGCCCGAGCCGACGCCGATCTCAAGGGCGCGGCCAGCGACCCGGCGTACACGCTCGAGCGCCTCGTCCTCACCATCGCCGCCCTTCGCCAGCGCTGACCACAACCACGCCGAGGCGTCACCTAGGTCGGCCGAGGCGTCACCCCGGTCGGCCGAGGCGTCAGGCGCGTCGGCCGAGATGTCAGCACGGTGCCTACTCGGCCGACGTACGTGACTTCTCGGCCAGCGCGGGTGACGCCTCGGCCGACGGGGGCGACTTCTCGGCAAATGAACAAAGCCCCCGTCGCGGAGGACGGGGGCTTCGGTGGGGCTTACCTCAGAGGGAGGAAGCCTTCTTGGCGATCGCCGACTTGCGGTTGGCGGCCTGGTTCTTGTGGATGACGCCCTTGGAGACGGCCTTGTCGAGCTTCTTGGCCGCGACCTTGGCGGTCTCGACCGCAGCGTCCTTCTCGCCGGCCGCAGCGGCGGCCTGGAACTTGCGGATGACGGTCTTGAGCTCGCTCTTGACGGCCTTGTTGCGCTCGTGCGCCTTCTCGTTCTGCTTGTTGCGCTTGATCTGCGACTTGATGTTCGCCATGGGTGAATGATCTCCAGTACTTCGACGTGTGGTGGTGCGAGCTCTCAATCCGGCCCCTCGGGGAAATGAGAGGGGAGAGGCCTACGCGAACACGCTTGCGGTCAAGATTACAGACTCGCGTCGTTTGGCCTCAAATCGCCGTACCTCCCGTAGCTACTCCGGGGTAGGCTGTGGTGATCTCGGTCACGAGATTTCCGGCGGAACCCCCTGTTGCGGCTCGGCTCCAGCGTCTAGGGTCCCCCGCGCGGTCTCTCTCGTGCTAACCGCCCACCGTTCACCCCCACGCACACACTGCAGGCCAGGAGAATCATGCCGACCCAGTCCGCGATCGATCTCGCATTCCTCGACGAGATGCCGGCGAACTTCGCCCTTCACTTCCTCAACCGGGTCAAGGCGACCCCGAATGCGGAAGCGTTCCGCTATCCCGTGGTCGGCTCGACGACCGAGGCAGGCGGAGAGGAGTGGAAGTCGCTGACCTGGAAGGAGGCCAGCGACATGGCCAGCCGCCTCGCCGCGGGCCTCGTCTCGCTCGGCCTCGAGCTCGAGCAGCGGGTCGGCATCGCCTCGACCACGCGCTACGAGTGGATCATCGCCGACCTCGCGGTGATGCTCGCCGGCGGCGCCACCACGACGGTCTACCCGACGACCAACGTCGACGACACCGCCTACATCCTCGGTGACGCCGAGTGCCGCTTCGTCTTCGCCGAGGACGACGGTCAGCTCGCCAAGATCGCCGAGAGGGCCGCCGACCTGCCCGAGATCGTCAAGGTGATCACCTTCGAAGGCCAGACCGACGGCGAACGGGTCATCGGCCTGGACGACCTCGCGGTCATCGGCGACAAGTACCTCGCCGACCACCCGGACCTGATCGAGGAGACCGCGGCCAAGATCACCGCGGACCACCTGGCGACGCTGGTCTACACCTCGGGCACCACCGGCCGGCCGAAGGGTGTGCGCCTGCTTCACCGTGCCTGGGTCTACGAGGGTGAGGCCGTCCGGGTCCAGGGCGACGTGCTCGGTCCCGACGACCTGCAGTTCCTGTGGCTGCCGATGTCGCACGTCTTCGGCAAGGTGCTGCTCTCGATCCAGATCGCTTGCGGCTTCCCGACCGCGATCGACGGCCGGATGGACAAGATCGTCGACAACCTGGCGATCGTGAAGCCGACCTTCATGGGCGCCGCCCCGCGCATCTTCGAGAAGGTGCACGCCAAGATCACGATGATGGTCGAGAACGACGGTGGTGTGAAGAAGAAGCTCTTCGACGCCGCCTTCGCCAACGGCATCGCCCGCGACCGGCTGCTGCGCGAGGGCAAGTCCGTGCCGACCTCGATCGCGCTCAAGCACGCCGTGCTCGACAAGCTGGTGCTCAGCAAGGTCCGTGACCGCTTCGGTGGCCGCGTACGTTTCTTCATCTCCGGCTCCGCCCCGCTCAACCGCGACATCGCCGAGTGGTTCCGGGCCGCGGGGATCCTCATCATGGAGGGCTACGGCTCGACCGAGAACGCCGCGGGCGCCTCCGTCGGCACCCTGCAGGAGAACAAGCTCGGCACCGTCGGCAAGGCGTTCCCCGGCAGCGAGGTGAAGATCGGCGAGAACGACGAGCTGCTCATTCGCGGCCCGCACGTGATGCCGGGCTACCACAACCTGCCCGAGGAGACCGCCAAGGCGCTCGACGCCGAGGGCTGGTACCACACCGGTGACAAGGCCTCGATCGACGAGGAGGGCTACATCACCATCACCGGCCGGATCAAGGAGCTCTTCAAGACCTCGGGCGGGAAGTACGTCGCGCCGCCGGCGATCGAGTCGAAGTTCGCCGCGCTGTGCCCCTACACCAGCCAGTTCCTCGTCTTCGGTGCCAACCGCAACTTCGTCAGCGCCCTGATCGCCCTCGACCCCGAGTCGATCACCGCCTGGGGCGCCTCCCACGGCCTGGAGGGGAAGTCCTACGAGGAGATCGTCACCTCGCCGCAGGTGCGTGAGCTGATCGGCGGCTACGTCGACGAGCTCAACGCGAGCCTCAACCGCTGGGAGACCATCAAGAAGTGGGAGATCCTCGAGCACGACCTGACCGTCGAGGGCGGTGAGCTCACCCCGTCGCTGAAGGTGAAGCGCAACGTCGTCGAGGCGAAGGAGCAGGCGCGGATCGACGCGTTCTACGCCGGTTCCTGATCCTCCTGGTCCCGCTCCGTCGACCATTGGCGGCGCTCGGCCAGCCAGTCCAGACACACCTCGCCCTGCCACCGCTGCATCCTGCGGAGGTGGGGCGAGGTCGTCTTGACCGGCTGGTCGGCGGCGGCCAGGAAGTAGCCGGCGAAGAGCGCGAGGACGGAGTCGATGGCCTCCGGCGCGGCCTGCGACAGCAGCGGATGGGTGGCCAGGAACGACTCGGCGTCGAGGCCGTCACCGCGCGGCCCGACCAGGAGCAGGAGCGAGTCGACCCAGTCGGCGCCGAGAACCGGCCAGGTCCACTCGACCAGCAGTACGCCCCCGTCGGGCCGGATGAGGACGGTGTCGTCGCGTACGTCCAGGTGGACCAACGTCTCGCCGGCGGTGTGCTCCGCGAAGCCTGCCGCGAGCGAGGCCGCCCGGTCGGCATGCGGGTAACCGGCGACTCGGTCCCACAGACCGGGGTAGGAGGCGTGCTCCTCGGCGAAGGTCGGCCAGCCGATGCCCGGAGCCGGGGTGAGTGTGGCGGCGGCCTCGACCAGAGCCTGGGAGACGACCTCGAGGTCCGCGGGCGTCCACGGCCGCGACGGCAGCCGCGACTCGACGTACTCGAAGGCCAGGACCACCCACTCGCCGTCGTCGAACCACTTCAGCTTCGGGGCGGGAACCCAGCCGGCGAGCTTCTTCAGCTTCGCCGCCTCCTCCCGGTAGAGCGCCGCCGAGTCGCGCTGCGCCTTGGCGGAGGCCGCCTTCACGAAGTGCTGGGAACCGTCCTGGCAGGTCAGCACCGAGGCGAACCCCGGCGTGAACCCGGCCCCGTGCGACTCCGCCGAGACCACCGGCCCACCGCCGAGCCGCTTCTCGATCGAGGACCGCAGGAACGGCGGCAGGTGGGGCCACTCCAGGCGGCGGGCGGTCTGCCCGTGAGGGATGTTCGTCGGGATCGCGGTCACGACGAACATCCTTGTGTACGTCGGCCAGGATGCGCCAGCGGAGATCTACTCGGGCATCGGCGGCTGGTCGAACTGCCCGGCGGGCTTCCCTGCGGCGACGTCCCAGGCGGCCACGCCGTCCTCGGCCGAGGCTGTGTAGAGGGCCTTGCCGTCGGGGCTGAAGACCACGTTCGCCTCCGGAGACATGGACGTCAGGTTGCGGCTCTGCCCCGACCCGCCGAGTGCGGCCGGTGCCCAGAGCCGCAACCCGGTTGAGTCGTCGGCGTCGGCTGTGCTGATCGTCGCCAAGGAGCGGGAGTCCGGTGAGAAGGCGACCGCGGCGGTGTCGTACCCGGGCAGGTCTGCCACGGCGGTGAAGGTGCGAGTGTCCCAGATCGTGGCGACCCCAGTGGCGGTGACAGCTGCCAGCCAATGGCTGTCCGGGCTCCAGACGGGCCTGGCCTGGCCTCCGGCCGGCACACCGGCGAGCTCCTCGCCCGAGTCGGTGTCGAGGATCGAGACCCTGTCTTCGGCGGCGACCGCGACCAGCTTGCCGTCGGGGCTGAACGAGATCGCCCCGACACCGCTGCCGAGATCGGTGCTCGCCACCTCGTCGCCGTCCTCGACCGACCAGATGATCAGGTCGCCCTCGAGCCCGGCACCGGCGACGAGCTTGCCGTCGGGGCTGAACGCGATCTTCCCGACCGGGCTGGCGTCGGTGACCTTCGGGTTCGGCAGGCCCTCGAGCCGCTGGACCTGCTTGTCGCCCTCCACCTCGACCAGCGCGATGTCGGAGCAGCCGACCTTCCGCGCGACGAGCGTGAGGTCGGGGCTGATGGCGCCGTAGCCCGTCTCGGAGATCGTCTCGTACGCACCACCGGCGGCGCTCCAGCGGCAGGTGCCGTCGGTGCAGCTGGCCACGACGTACTTCCCCTCGGGGTCGGTGACCAGTGAGCCTGCGTCGAGCCGCGACGGCATGATCGCGGCGGCCAGGCTGATCGAGCCGCCGGACGTCCCGAGCGCGGAGATGTCACAGCCGTCCTGGTCGGGGTCGCTTGCGCACCCGGCCAGGAGCGCGGCGGCGAGCACGCCGATGATCGGGACGCTGAGGACGTACGTTCGGGGTTTCATCGGTCCTTCTGGAGAGGTCGGTCAGGCGAACGAGGACACGTCGAAGTAGGCGACGGTGCCGTCGGTGCAGGTGAGGCGGTCGAGTCGACGGCCTCCGGTCTCGACGAGGTCCTGGCGGGCCCGGACCTTGTCGAGGGCTCGGAGCATGTCGTACTCGTCGTTGATACGCAGCACCGACCACGGATGTTGCTCGCTGCCGTCGCCGGTGGAGCGGATGCTGCGCAGCGCGGCGCCGGCGACCTGCCGCTCGCGCGCGCCGGCCCGTCCGTCGCCGGACTGCTCCAGCGCGGTGGCCATCCGCAGGTGGACCGAGGGACTGAAGATCGCGCCCGGCATGACCCGCCGCAGCTCGGCGGTGGCCGCTGCGTACGACCCCTCGGCGAGCAGGCGGTCGACCGAGTCGAGGTCGAGGTCGGGGGTGAAGTTCGCCGAACCGCGGACCGCGCGGCGAAGCGGCCCGAGGGTCTCGGGGCCAGGGTCGTCGAGGTAGGCGGAGACCAGATCGGCGTACGTCGTCATCGGGACTCCTCGAGGAGACGGTTGAACTCCTCCTCGGTGAGGTTGTTCAGGTAGTCACGGCCGGAGTTGCGGGCGTCGGTCTCGACGGGCTGGTTGTAGTACTCGTCGAAGGAGTCACCGTTGTCGGTGCTCTTGTAGTCGTCGAAGTTCTCCTCCCACTCCTCGGCCTGCTCCTCGCTGATCCCGTCTTCCTTGTGCTCGTCGAAGGGATCGTCCTCCCACCAGAACTGCCAGTCGTTCTTGTCGTCGATGGCCTCGTGCTGGCGGCCGTGCCGGACCTCGTGGGCGACGGTGTTGATCAGCTGGCCGGGGTCGTCGAGCACGTTGGGGTTGAGCGCCATCGTGGGCTCTTCGTCGCTCCAGTAGCCGTAGGTGATGCTGTTGTCGTCCCAGGTGTCGTTCTCCAGGGCGTCCCAGTCGATGGTGGGCATGTCGACGCCGCTCTCCGCGGCGATCTTCTTGACCATCTCCTCGAGCACGGCCTTGCGCTCCTCGATGCTGAGCGTCTCCCACTTCTCCGCGATGGCCGGGTCGATGTTGCCGTACTCGTCACCCTGCTCGTCGATGCCGGTCGGCAGGCCGCGGGCGAGGATCGCGTCGACACCGACGGCCTTGGCGAGGGCCTTCTCGATCTCGTCGGCGATCTCCTGGGCGACGTTCTGACGGCTGTTGCCCCACTCCTCGGCCTCGAAACGGCTCTTGAACTGCGGTGGGGTGGCGGTGCTGGTCACCGTGCCGTCGTCGCTGACCGTGAACTCCTGGGTCTTGGCCCGGTCGAGGATTCCCTGGACGAGACGCTCGATCTCCTCGACCTGCGCTTCGGCGGTGTAGAGCGCCTTCTGCATCTCCTGCTTGGCGGTGATGTGACTGCTGAGGCTCTTGACCAGGCCGTCGCGATGACCTCGGGCGGCGTCGGCGGCCATCCCGGTCCAGGACTTGGCGACGCCGTTGGCCTCGAGCTCGTCGCGGCTGGTCTCCAGCTTGCGGAGGTCGGCCTTGAGACCGTCACCGGCGTCACCCAGCGGTGCGGCCTTCCAGGTCTTGACCTGGCCGAACGTGATCGCCATCAGACGAGCGCGGACGCGTCGAAGTGAGCGAGGGTCCCGTCGGTGCAGGTGTGGCGGTCGATACGCCGCCCGTCGGCCTCCAGGAGATCCTGGCGGCCGGGGACCTTCTTGAGCGCGCGGAGCAGGTCGTACTCGTCGTTGATCCGCAGCACGGTCCAGGGATTCTCCTGGGTGCCGTCGCCGGTTGCCCGGATGCTGCGCAGGGCGGCGCTGGCGACCTGGCGCTCGCGAGCGGCGGAGCGCTCCTCACCGGAGCGCTCCAGGGCCGTCGCCAGGCGCAGATGGGCGGACGGGCTGAAGATCGCCCCGGGCATGAGTGCCCGCAGCGCGGCCGCGGCCTCGGCGTAGGCGCCCTCGTCGAGCAGCTTGTCGACGGCGCTGAGGTCGAGGTCGATGGTGAAGTTGGCGGAGTTGCGGACCGCACGGCGCAGCGGCGCCAGCGTCTCGGGGCCGGGGTCGTCGAGGTAGGCGGTGACCAGATCGGCGTACGTCGTCATTTCGACTCCTTCAGGAGACGGTCGAGCTCAGCGGCGGTCAGGTTGTCGAGATATTCGCGACCGGACTTGCGGGCATCGGCCTCGACGGGCTGGTTGTAGTAGGCGTCGAAGTCCTGGTCAGGACTCTTGTAGTCGTCGAAGTTCTCCTCCCACTCCTCGGCCTGCTCCTCGGTGATGCCGTCCTCCTCGTGCGCGTCGAAGGGGTCGTCCTCCCACCAGAACTGGAAGTCGTTGTTGTCCTCGATCGCCTCGTACTGCCGGGCGTGACGCATCTCGTGGGCCACGGTGTGCAGGAGGTCGGGATCGCTGAGCCTGTCCGGGTTGAGGCGCACGGCCTTCTCGTCCTCGCTCCAGGACCCGTTGCCGGAGATCGTGTCGTCCCAGATGATGTCCTCGACGTCGACCCCGTACTCCTTGGCGAGCTCCTCGATCTTCTGGTCGATGATCGCCTTGCGCTCGGCGTCGGTGAGCTGAGCCCACCGCTCGGCGACCTCGGGGGAGGCGGTCCCGCGCTGCTCGCGGGTGTCGTCGAGGGACTGGACGGTGCCGGTCGGGATGCCGTCGCTGAGGATCACGTCGACGCCGGCTGCCTTGGCGAGGGCGTCGGAGATGTCGTCGGCGAGCTCCTGGGCGATGGTGTTGCGGCTGCTGCCCCATTCCTCGGCCTCGTAGCGGCTCTTGAAGGTGGGCGGCGTGGCGGTGCTGGTGACCGTGCCGTCGTCGGCGACGGTGAACTCGTTGGTCTTGGCGCGGTCCTGGATGCCTTGGACGAGGCGTTCGATGGCTTCGACCTGGGTCTCGGCGGAGTAGAGGGCTTTCTGCATACCCTCCTTGCCGGTGATGTGGGTGCTGAGGTTCTTGACCAGGGTGTCGCGGTGGCCGCGGGCGGCGTCGGCGGCGACACCGGTCCAGGACTTGGCGACGCCGTTGGCCTCGAGCTCGTCGCGGCTGGTCTCCAGCTTGCGGAGGTCGGCCTTGAGACCGTCGCCGGCGTCACCCAGCGGTGCGGCCTTCCACGTCTTGACCTGGCCGAACGTGATCGCCATCAGTTCGGGCCCATGACCTTTCCGCCCTTGTCGCCGGCGGCCTTGTCGGCGGCCTCGAACTCGTCGAGAGACTTCTGCATCTCCGCGGCGAGCTTCTGGGAGCTGTCGGCCGCGGCCTTGGTCTCATCGGTCCAGCGGGTGCCGAGATCGGACATGTAGCCGACCGACTCCGCCCCTGGGACCGCAGCGCCCGCCTTGCTCAGATAGCTGGCGGAGTCGGCTTTGCGTACGGCGCTCTCGGCGTCCGTGGCGATGCCGATGGATGTCTTCATGTCCTTGGGGACGACATGAATTTCGCTCATGGTCTGCTGGTCCTCCTGGGCCCGAACGGGAGACGGCTAGGGCGTGTCTGCACAGAGACACGCCCTAGCCCGGAGACCCTAACGGAAACTCGGGTCCAGCGTCTTCGTAAAAAGCGCTCCGCCGTCGACGTCACGGAGGGTGACGGTGAGCTGCTGGGTACGTCCGTCGATCTCGACCTCGCCGAAGAACTGGAAGCCGTCGGCGGGCGAGGCGTTGGCGGCCGGGGGAGCGGCCACGAACTCGGCGGCCGGACCGAAGGTGGGGTCCAGCTTGTTGGGGCCGAACGCGCCGGCGTTGAGTGGGCCGGAGACGAACTCCCAGAACGGGTCGAAGTCCTGGTACGCGGCGCGGTCGGGGTCGTAGGAGTGCGCGGCCGTGTAGTGGACGTCGGCGGTCAGCCAGACGTGGTTGCGGATGCCGAGGCGCTTGAGCCCGGTCAAGACTCTGGCGATGTCGAGCTCGCGGCCTAGCGGGGCGCCGCCGTCACCCTGGGAGATGCCCTCCTGCAGGGTGCCGTCGGGGACGACCAGGCCGATCGGCAGGTCGGCGGCGATGACCTTCCAGGTGGCCCGGGAGGCGGCCAGCTCGCGCAGGAGCCAGCGGGTCTGACGCTCGCCGAGCACGCCGCCGTCGGCGCTCGTCTCGGCGTCGCTCGTGTTGGCGTCCTTGTGGGTGCGCATGTCAAGGACGAAGAGGTCCATCAGCGGGCCGTAGGAGAGCTTGCGGTAGATCCGGCCGTCGGGGTCGGGGGAGGCGTCGCCGACCGGGATGTACTCGTGGAAAGCCTGCTTCGCCCGGGCCGCGAGGACGTCGACGCGGCGCTCGGCGTAGCGGCCGTCGTCGGGGAGGATCTCGCCCGGGTACCAGTTGTTGGTGACCTCGTGGTCGTCCCACTGCGCCACGATCGGCGTCCGGGCGAGGAACGCGCGCCAGTTGTCGGCGAGCAGGTTGTAGGCGTACTGCCCACGGAACTCGGCCAGCGTCTCGGCGACCTTGTGCTTCTCCTCGGTGACGATGTTGTTCCAGACCCGTCCGTCGGGGAGGGTCACGGTCGAGGTGAGCGGGCCGTCGGCGTAGACGTTGTCGCCGGAGCTCAGGAAGAAGTCGGCCTCGCGCGCCGCCATCGCGGGCGCGATCCGGAAGCCACCGAAGTCGGGGTTGGCGCCCCAGCCCTGGCCGGAGATGTCGCCGGACCACAGGAACCGGATGTCCTGGCGACGTGCCGGAGCGGTACGCAGCCGGCCCAGCTCCCAGGCGCTGCCGCGTCGCGGGTCGTCGGGGTCGACGGCACGGACCCGGTAGAAGTAGTCGCGCCCTGCCTCGAGGCGGTCGACCTTCAGCTCTCCGGTGAAGTCGCTCCGCGCGGTCACCACCGGTCCGCTGACCGGGCGGGCCCGGCGGAAGGACTCGTCGGCCGAGACCTCCGCGACCAGGCGAGAGGTCTTGTCCGCGCGGCTCCACAGGACCCCGCCCCGGGCGCCGACGTCTCCGGACTGGACGCCGTGGGTGAGGGTCGGGCGGTTGCTCCGTACGAAATTGGCGGGGCCGAAGGCGGGGGCGGCGTGGGCGGCTGCTGCGGTCGTGGGGATGACGAGTCCGGCACCGGCGGCGGCACCGAGGCCGAGGACGGAGCGGCGGTTGAGTGGGGTCATGGGCCAAACCTGCCGATTCCGGCGGAACGACCGGTGAGTTCCGCGGGTCGTCTCGGTGAACACGTACGCGAAGGGTGCCGCCTCCAGGGTGAAGAAGAATTTCTTTCACCCGGATGTCGAGAACGCTGGGCGGGCTCCGAGAGAGCGGTGAAGGCCGGAGACACCGGCCGCATCTGAGGAGCGACATCATGAACGACGAGTACTCCATGCCCGCACTGCCCGCACCGAGCCCCGGCGTCCGAGCCCTGGACCGGCTCATCGGCACCTGGAAGGTGACCGGCGGAGCGGAGGGCGAGGTGACCTACCGTTGGATGGAAGGCGGCTACTTCCTGCTGCAAGACGTACGGCTGGAGCAGTTCGAGCAGGTCACGACCGGGATCGAGGTGATCGGCAACCTGCGTCCGTTCGGTGAGGAGCCCAGCGCCGACGTGCACTCGCGCTACTACGACAACACCGGCGCCACCCTCGACTACGTCTACGAGCTCGACGGCGACACCCTCACCATCTGGGGCGGGGAGAAGGGATCGCCGGTGAAGTTCGTCGGCACCTTCGACGAAACCGGCGACGTCATGACCGGCGAGTGGGACTACGCCGGCCAGGGCGGCTACGAGTCGACGATGACGCGGGTCTGATCCGCGCGCCTCAGCAGGTAGTCGCGCTCGGCCTCGTTGGCGGTCAGCTCCGCAGCCGCCCGGAACTGGGCGGCTGCGGAGGGATCGCGCCGCTGGTCCAGCAGGTGCGCACGCACCGCCAGGACCCGCTGCGCGGTCAGCGGATCGCCGGCGAGGCCATGCTCGGCGTCGAGCTCGTCCAGCAGCTGCAGACCGACCACCGGGCCGAACGCATGAGCCGCCGCGACCACGCGGCCCAGGCGTACCGGCGCGGTCGGCAGCGTACGTTCCAGCAGCAGGTAGAGGCCGAGGATCTCGTGCCAGTCGGTGTCCGCGGCGGATTCCGCGTGGGCATGGACCGCGGCGATCGCCGCCTGGAGCTGGAAGGGCCCGGGATCACCCCGCCCCCACACCTCCTCCAGCATGGCCAGTCCCTCCTCGATCAGCGCGCGGTCCCACCGCGAGCGGTCCTGCTCGGCCAGCGGCACCAGGCCGAGGTCGGGATCGGTGCGTGCCGGGCGCCGCGCCTCGGTGAGCAGCATCAGCGCCAGCAGGCCGGCGACCTCGGGCTCGCCGGGAGCGATCCGGGTCAGCATCCGGGTCAGCCGGATCGACTCGTGCGTCAGGTCGACCCTGCCCAGCTCGGCGCCGGCAGTGGCGGTGTAGCCCTCGTTGAAGACGAGGTAGAGCACCTCGAGCACGGCGCCGATCCGGTCGGCGCGCTCGGCCTGCCCTGGCGGCGTGAACCGGGCGCCGGCCTTGCGCAGCGTCTGCTTCGCCCGGCTGATCCGGGTGCCCATGGTGTTCTCCGTCACGCCGTACGCATGGGCGATCTCGGTCGTCGTCAGTCCGCCCACGGCGCGCAGCGTGAGCGCCACCTGCCCGGTCCGCGACAGCGCCGGATGACAGCACAGCAGCAACAGCGCCAGGCTGTCGTCGGTCTCCGCCGCCGGGCCGGCCGGAGTGACCACCTCGGCGATGCCGACCTGGATCTCGCGGCGGTGGGCCGCCTGCTCGGAGCGGAGCAGATCCACCATCCGCCGGTAGCCGATCCTGGTCAGCCAGGAGCGCGGGTTCTCCGGCACGCCGTCGCGCGCCCACTGGACGCTGGCGTCCAGCAGCGCCTCCTGGACCGCGTCCTCGGCGGCCTCGAACCGTCCGAAGCGGCGGACCAGGGCGCTCAGGACGTACGGCGCCTCGGTCCGCAGCAGGTCCTCGAGCGCCGCCGGTCCGGTCATGCCGACAGAGCCTAGTTCGAGGGTCTAGTTTCGAGGCATGAAATACCTGATGCTGGGCTACACGCCCGCCGAGGCGTGGGATGCCTCCGACACGGCCTCCGAGGAGGCGCTCGCGGCGTTCGCGGAGTACCAGAAGTTCGAGGATGAGCTGGTCGCCAACGGCGAGCTGGTCAGCACCGAGGGCCTGGGGCATCCGGCCGTGTCGGTCACGGTGCGGCCGGGCGAGAACGGTCCGGTCGCGACCGATGGTCCGTTCGCCGAGCTGAAGGAGGTGCTGGCCAGCTTCGCGATCATCGACGTGGCCAGCCAGGAGCGCGCCATCGACATCGTGTCGCGGATCGTCGCTGTCCTCGGCGAGCCGATCGAGATCCGGCCGGTGATGGGGGACGACTTCGCGCAGGTGTGACCCGCTGGGATGCGGGTGGCAGTATCTGCGGTGATGTGGGCAAGAGAGAACCTGTTCGCCGCTGTGCTGCTGCTCCTGGCGGCGCCGGTGCTGTTCGGCTGCGCCGCCGAGCCCCCGGCCGAGGCCGAGGCCGAGTCCGAGTCCGCCTCGCCGTCGATGCCCGCGAACACGGCGCCCCAGACGTCGGCGAGCGTGCCACCACGCGCGCCCGAGTCGCTGGAGATCCCGTCCGTCCCGCCCGCCGATGATCGCGGGATCGTCGAGGGCGGTGACCTGAGCTGGCCGCAGTGTCCCGAGGGGATGGGCATCAAGGAACGTCGGACGCTGGGGCTGCCGATGCCGCTCGCCTCGGCGGAGTACGTGGTCATCGGGCTCACCAACGGCCCGGCGTTCACCCCCAACCCGTGTCTGGCCTCGCAGGTCGAGTGGGCCAAGAAGAACAAGGTGATGACCTCCGCCTATGCGGTCACCTCCTACCCCCGCGACGCCACGATCCGCGAGCACGGCGGCGAAGGGCCGGGCGACCCGGACACGAAGATCGGCCGGCTGACCAACGTCGGCTACCAGCAGGCGGTGTGGAATCTGGAGGCGATGGAGCGCGCCGGCCTGGAGTCGCCCTCGGTCTGGATGGACGTCGAGCCGGTCGCGGTCTGGGAGTGGACCGACGACATCGAGGCCAACCAGGCGGTGGTCAAGGGAGCCCTGGCCGGCTATCAGGACGCCGGGAAGCGGGTCGGGGTCTACTCGATCGAGGGCCTGTGGACGCCGATCGTCGGCGACCTGCAGCTGCAGCTGCCCGAGTGGCGCCCGGCGGGCGAGGCATCGCGGGCCGCGGCCCTGGAGCGGTGCGGCGGCGAGTGGATGTTCCAGGGCGGTGTCGCGGTGATGGTGCAGTGGCTCGAGGACGGCCGCGACCGCAACGTGACCTGCCCGGGCGAGTCGGTGCAGCTGCCGCTTTGGTTCCATCAGTACTGAGCGTGGGACAATCGGAAGAAGACGTACGTCCCCCTCAAGAGACACAGAGCGAAAGCAGCCCGTGCCCACGAACTCCGCGCCGAAGCCTGGGTCCACCGACCCGGCGATCATCCGTAACTTCTGCATCATCGCCCACATCGACCACGGCAAATCGACGCTGGCCGACCGGATGCTGCAGCTGACGGGTGTCGTCGGCGAGCGTGAGGCCAAGGCGCAGTACCTCGACCGCATGGACATCGAGCGCGAGCGCGGCATCACGATCAAGTCGCAAGCGGTCCGCATGCCGTGGACGGTGGCCGAGGGCAACGAGGCTGACGCCGAGCCGGGCACGTACATCCTCAACATGATCGACACCCCCGGCCACGTCGACTTCACCTACGAGGTCTCCCGGTCGCTCGAGGCGTGTGAGGCCGCGATCCTGCTGGTCGACGCCGCGCAGGGCATCGAGGCGCAGACGCTGGCGAATCTCTACCTCGCCATGGGTGCGGACCTGCAGATCATCCCGGTGCTCAACAAGATCGACCTGCCGTCGGCCAACGTCGAGAAGTACGCCGAGGAGCTGGCCAACCTCGTCGGCTGCGACGTCTCGGACGTCCTGCTCACCTCCGCCAAGACCGGTCTCGGCGTCGAGAATCTCCTCAACGAGATCGTGAAGCAGGTGCCGGCCCCTGTCGGCGACCCGGATGCGCCGGCGCGGGCACTGATCTTCGACTCGGTCTACGACACCTACCGCGGCGTGGTGACCTACGTCCGGGTCTTCGACGGCAAGCTGACCCACCGCGACAAGATCAAGATGATGTCGACCGGCGCGGTCCACGAGATGCTCGAGCTGGGTGTGATCAGCCCGGAGCCGGTCAAGGCCGACCACATCGGCGTCGGGGAGACCGGCTACCTGATCACCGGCGTGAAGGACGTCCGCCAGTCACGCGTGGGTGACACCGTCACCGGCAACAACCGACCCGCCGAGGAGATGCTCGGTGGATACTCGCACCCCAACCCGATGGTCTTCGCCGGGCTCTACCCGATCGACGGCGACCAGTACCCGGTCCTGCGCGAGGCGCTCGACAAGCTGCAGCTCAACGACGCGGCCCTGACCTACGAGCCGGAGACCTCGGGTGCGCTCGGCTTCGGCTTCCGCGTCGGCTTCCTCGGCCTGCTGCACATGGAGATCACCCGCGACCGTCTCGAGCGCGAGTTCAACCTCGACCTCATCTCGACGGCCCCCAACGTGGTCTACGACGTGATCATGGAGGACGGCTCCGAGCACATCGTCACCAACCCGTCGGAGTTCCCCGAGGGCAAGATCCGCGAGGTGCGCGAACCGGTCGTCAAGGCCACGATCCTCTCGCCGGCCGACTACATCGGCACGATCATGGAGCTGTGCCAGAAGAAGCGCGGCACCCTCGGCGGCATGGACTACCTCTCCGCGGACCGCGTCGAGATGCGCTACGTCCTGCCCATGGGCGAGATCGCCTTCGACTTCTTCGACCAGCTCAAGTCGTCGACCAAGGGGTACGCCTCGCTGAACTACGAGTTCACCGGCGACCAGGCCTCCGACCTGGTCAAGGTCGACATCCTGCTCCAGGGCGAGCCAGTCGACGCGTTCTCGGCGATCGTGCATCGTGAGGCCGCGTACGCCTATGGGGTCATGATGGTCGGCAAGCTGCGCGAGCTGATCCCCAGGCAGCAGTTCGAGGTGCCGATCCAGGCCGCGATCGGCGCCCGGGTCATCGCCCGCGAGACCATCCGAGCGATCCGCAAGGACGTCCTCGCCAAGTGCTACGGCGGTGACATCTCGCGTAAGCGCAAGCTGCTCGAGAAGCAGAAGGAGGGCAAGAAGCGGATGAAGATGGTTGGTCGCGTCGAGGTTCCCCAGGAAGCCTTCGTCGCCGCCCTCTCCACCACCCAGCCCTCCACCGACAAGTCCGCCGGGAAGAAGTGACCCGGCCGGTGGTCGAGATCCGGCCGGTCTCGGGTGAGGCCGAATGGGAGACCGTCGCCTGGTTGTGGCAGGACTTCCGCCATGATCTCGCGCCGATCGTGAACGGTTTCCCGCTCGCGGATGGCCGTTACCGGCACGAATGGCTCGATGAGTATCCGGCCGACGACCGCTGCGGCTACCTGGCCTGGGCCCCTCACCCGAACACCGGGGAGTCCGCGCCGATCGGGTTCGCGCTGGTTCGTGGCCTGGGCTTCGTGGAGCGCGCCATGCAGGCCTTCTTCCTCGTCCCCGCCGCGCGTCGTGGCGGCATGGGCCAGACCTTCGCGCTCGACATCATCGGCCGACACCCTGGGCCATGGGCGATCCCGTTCCAGCACGACAACACCAGAGCGATGACCTTCTGGCGTCGTGTTGCTGCTCAGGCGTGGGGCGAACGATGGGTCGAGACCACCGAGCCTGTTGCTGGGCGGTCTGATGTGCCTCCGGACCACTGGATCCGGAGTCGCTGAGGCCCCGGCGGTCGCGCTTGTCGAGAACAGCCCCGAGGTCGTCGAGCCGCTGGTCGATGTCGTCGGGGTTCTGCCAGAACACGCGGATGCCGTTGGCCTGCACGTAGACGCAGTCAAAGGGCGTGCGGTGGAGCCCGAAAATGCATGCCGGGTAGTCCATCACGGCAGGTGCGGGGCGCGGCAGCCACCGGTCATGCGCAAGAACGGTCGGGTCGGCCGGAGGTGGGCGGTGGTTGAGTGAGGCACATGCGTACAGAACAGATTCGGTTTCCGGAGGGGTACGGCACGCCGAGCGAGCTGCTGGCGTGGGAGGACGTACGTCAGCAGCTGGTCGAGGCGAAGCAGTTCTGGTTCGCGTTCGAGAGACCGGGGCGGAGTCCGCACGTGACACCGCTGGACGGGATCTGGTTCGAGGACAAGCTGGTCTACGGAGGCAGCCCGGAGACGTTGCACCGGCGGCTCGCGGCCGAGCATCCGAAGGTGACGGTGAACCTGCCGGATCCGTGGAAGCTGGTCGTCATCGAAGGGGAGGTGCGGACAACGACCTTCGACTCCAAGGTTGCCGGGGAGATCGCGGGGCTCCTGAACGCGAAGTATCCCGACTACGGCGAGAACGTCTTCGAGGCGAAGCACTACATCGAGGGGACGCCCGCGGTGCATCCGCGGCGGATCCGGGCCTGGACCTCGTTCCCGAAGGACGCGACCGCCTTCGTCTTCGACTGACTTCGGGTCGGTCCGCGCTAGTCTCGCGGTGATGCACTTCACCGACTACGACACCCGGGTGGCGGCGTACGCCGTCATCGTCGATGACGCGGGGCGGATCCTGCTGAGCTGGTTCAACGGCAACCACCGCAACGACCCGGGCTGGACGCTGCCGGGTGGTGGCGTCGACTACGGCGAGCAGATGCCCGCGGCAGTCGTGCGCGAGGTGAAGGAGGAGACCGGCTACGACGTCGAGGTCGGGGCTCCGCTGACGACCGACGTGTACGTGGTGCCGTTCGACCCCGGTCGCCGGCCCTATCAGTCCACCCGGGTGGTCTTCGAGGCACGGATCGTCGGGGGCGAGCTGGGCACGCTGGAGGTCGACGGAACCACCGACTACGCCGCGTGGGTCGGGCTGGACGACCCCGCGATCGGAGCCGACACCACCAGCCCGATCGTCCGGATGGGGATCGCGGCCCTGAAGGTCGCTCAGTCGACCCAGTAGTTGTCGTGGAGCTTGTAGAACTCGGCCATCTCGTCCGGTCCGAGCTCGGTGCCCTCGGCCAGCTCGCGCAGCCCCTCGAAGTAGCCCTCCCGCGGCGCGCCCGGGGTGAAGTGGAGCAGCATCGAGGCGGGCTCGTCGGTGGTGTTGCGGAACCCGTGCAGGCCGCCGACCGGCACGTGCACGAAGTCGCCGGCACCGGCCGGGATCCACTCCTCGCCGTTGTAGATCCGCACGGTCCCGGTCAGCACGTAGAACGACTCGGCCACGGCACGGTGGAAGTGGGGCCCGGGGCCGGTCTCGTTGGGACCGAAGTGCCAGCGGTAGAGCCCGTAGTCACCTGCGGTCGTCGCTCCGGTGGCGAGATAGTCGACCTTCACGCCGTTGGGATATTCGAGGTCGGGTGCGGTGGTGTCGGGACGGTAGAACGCCAAGACCTCACCGGCCTCGCCGTCGTAGCGCTCGGGCGGGTAGGGAACGCCTTTGGTCCCCATCGACTCTGGAAGTGACATGGGCACAACCTGCCCGATCCGTCCGGGGTTGGGAAGCGGATTAAGGTGGCTCGCGTGACGCCGCTGCCAGACTCCTTCGTGGCGCTCGCCGCGAACGGTCCCGACTGGGCAGCGTGGCTCGACCGCCTCCCCGGGCTGGTGCGCGATCTGCTCGAGGAGTGGTCGCTGAGGCCCGAGGGCGAGGCGACCCATGGCAGCGCCGCCCTGGTCGTGCCGGTGCGGACCGCCGATGACGAGGCCGCGGTGCTGAAGATCGGCTGGCCGCACTGGGAGGCCGAGCACGAGGCGCTGGCGCTGCAGACCTGGGGCGGTCGGGGTGCCGTACGCCTTCTCCGGGCCGACCCGAAACGCTTCGCGCTGCTGCTGGAACGGCTGCACACCGAGGACCTCTCCGAGCTCTGGGACGTGCAGGCGTGCGAGATCGTGGGCGGCTTCTACCGGCGGCTGCACGTCTCGGCCCCGCCGCAGCTGCGTACGTTGTCGGCACAGGCCGCACGCTGGGCGAACGAGCTGGGGGAGTCGGAGCGGCGGCTTCCGGTGCCGCCGCGGATGGTCGAGCAGGCCCGGGCGATCGCCCGCGACTTCGCCGCCGACGAGGCCACCGACGGGAAGCTGATCCACACGGACCTGCACTATGAGAACGCGCTCCGGGGTGACCGTGAGGAGTGGCTCGTGATCGACCCGAAGCCCCTCTCCGGCGACCCGCACTACGAGCTCGCGCCGATGCTGTGGAACCGCTTCGACGAGTACGCGGGGCGGATCCGTGACGGCGTACGCGACCGGTTCTTCGCCCTCGTCGACGCCGCCGAGCTCGACGAGGACCGCGCCCGGGCCTGGGCGGTGCTGCGGCTGGTCGTCAACGTCAAGGGCGAGCTCGAGGACAACCCGGCTCCCGACAAGGCTGGACCTGATAAAGAGTGGTTCACCGCGATGATCTCGGTCGCGAAGGCCGTCCAGGACTGAGAAACTCGCGTGCCTGATTCCAGCGCGGACCGACACCCAGACCGACCGCCGCCACCACGGCGGCGCGGAGCAGGCCGTCTACGCCTTCGCCCGCGAGGACCTCGACGTGTGGGGTGCTCCCGAGGCTCATCGGCATCGATGGGCTCGGGGACAAGCCGCGGGCGGCGGCGGAGAGGTACGTCAGCCGGCCCTAGTGGACGCGCTTGCCGTTGGCGTCGTACGCGCGGAACGTTGCTGACTCGACGGCGACCCGGTGGTCCGTCCACGCGACCGCCACGCCGTTGACGATGGTCGCCGGGATGTCCTCCCCGCTCGAGACGAAGACCACCTTGGTGACGTTCATCTTCTTCGGCAGGGGGAGCATGAACTCCGTGCCATCGCCCGTTCCCCCACGGGAGAAGTCTTCCCATGGCCCGGTCTCCGCAAAGGTGCCCCAGACCTGGGGTTGGCCGAATGCCCCCGCGAGATCGGGCTCGCTGTCGGCGTCCCGCCCGGGGACTTGCACCGTGGAGCAGGTCACCTCATAGTCGGGGCCGTCGAAGATCGCCATGGCCGTCGAGCCACGCTTCTCGGCGAGGAATGGCCAGGTGTCTGACGGGATCTCCTCGACTTCATCGGGGTTGATGGCATTGTTCGCCTCGGGGAAGTCGGCGTACAGGGACACCACGTCAGCCCAGGCCGTCTCCAGGCACCGCTCGCTCAGCGTGTCGAGCTCCTCGGGAGTCAGGTTGGTCGGGTCGCCGGACCAGTCGACCGGAGTCTTCTGCTGGGGCGCGGTCGTTGTCGACGGCTCCGGGGTGGCGATGTTCGAGTCGATGAGCCGATCGGGGATCGCGACGTACGCCATGACCCCGGCGACCGAGAAGGCGGCGACGGCGGCGATCGCCTTCGCCGCGCGGCGGCGGCGACGCATCCGGTCACCGCGGCGCAGGATCTCGTTGGCAGGAAGGTCCAGGGTCTGGTGGCTGCTGTTGCGCAGCAAGGTCTCGATGTCGTTCATGACAGCATCCCTTCGGGGTCGGTCAGCTGCAGCCGCAGAGCCTTGAGCGCGTGGTGGAGCGTGGCGGAGACGGTGCCGCGAGCGATGCCGAGCTCGTGGGCGGTCGTCTCGGCATCGAGGTCGAGGAAGTAGCGCAGCGCGACCACCTCGCGTTGACGCGGTGGCAGCCGGCGTACGGCCTCCAACAGGTCGTGGTCGGTGTCGTCGTCGGAGCCGTGGCGGGGGAGCTCTTCGGGAGTCTCGGGAACGGTCAGCTCGCGGCGGCGCTTGCGCCACCAGGAGATGTCGACGTTGATCGCGGTGCGAACGATCCATGCGGCCGGGGAGTTGGCCAGCCTGACCGTCGGCCAGCGCGACCAGGCGCGCGCGAAGGCCTCGGCGGTCGCTTCCTCGGCCCGGCCGGGATCCATGCCGGTCGCGATCGCCGCACGCAGGCAGCGGTCCTTGGCGCCGACGTAGAAGTCGGCGAATTCTTCTCGGCTCACGCCTGGATGACGCACAGCAGCCATTATCGGTTTAGGCGCGACCCGAATAACTGTTTGACGGTCCTGCTCGGCCTCACCAGACTCACTCCCAAACAACTCTTGGGAGGTTCGCGATGGACGAGGAGATCTCGCGGCTGCGGGCGGCCGGGCACCCGCTGCGGCTTCGGATGCTGTCACTGCTGACGGGTGCGGAGCTGTCGGCGGCCGAGGTGGCTCGCGAGCTCGACCTGACGCATGCCAACGCCTCCTACCATCTCCGGCTGCTCGAGAACGCCGGGCTGATCGAGGTCGCGAGCGAGGAGCGGATCCGCGGTGGGGTCGCGAAGCGATACCGGTACGTCTGGCGCCGCGACGCCGCCCAAGGGCCACCCTCCAAGGAGGACGAGGAGGTCCACACCCGCGCGATCGCCGAGGAGCTCGTACGCCGCCGCCGCTTGCGCGCCGACGGACCGGCCATCGTCTCGGACGCGGAGATGTGGGTCGACCCCGATGTCTGGCAGCGGGTCCACGACCTCGTCCGGGAGGCGAGCGGTCTGCTCCACGACAACGCTCGCCCGCCGCGTACGGAGGGCACGATCCACGTGAACCTGACCGCTTCCGCCTTCGTGATGGGTGAGGACCAGTGAGCATCAAGGAGAGCCTCTTCGTCCTGAAGGACCGCGACTTCGGGTGGTTCTTCGCGTCGCGGTTCGTGAACATGGCAGGCACCTCGATGTCGCACGTCGCGCTGGCCTTCGCGGTGCTGGAGGTCACCGACTCGGCGTCGGCGCTGGGTGCCGTCGTGGCGGCACACACCATCCCGATGGTCATCTTCCTGCTGGTCGGAGGCGTGATCGCCGACCGGTTCCCGCGGCGGCTGGTCCTGCAGATCTCGAACCTGTCCTCGGCGCTCACCCAGGCCGTGGCCGCCGGGCTGATCATCGCCGGCAGCGCCGAGATCTGGATGCTGATCGTCCTCGAAGCGGTCAACGGCACCATGTCGGCGATGGCGTACCCGGCGATGCAGGGCATGGTGCCGCAGCTGGTCGCGAAGAAGGACCTGCAGCCGGCCAACCTGCTGCTGTCGATGTCGCGAGGCGCGCTGACGATCCTCGGGCCGTCGGCCGCGGCCGTCCTGGTCGTCGGGGTCGGCGCCGGCTGGGCGCTGGCGATCGACGCGCTGACCTGGCTCCTCGCCGCTATCTTCCTGCTGCCGGTGCGGATCCCGCGCCGCGACAAGACGGGCCCGAAGACGTCGGCCATCGCAGACCTGGTCGAGGGATGGACGTACGTTCGTTCCACCACCTGGCTGTGGGTCGTCGTGCTCGCCTTCATGGTGATCAACACGATGTGGTCCGGCGGGATGCAGGTGCTGGGACCGGCGTACGCCAAATCCTCTTCGCTGGGGGTCCACGGCTGGGGACTGGGCAACTCGGCCCAGGCGATCGGGATTCTGGTCATGACGTTCGTGCTGATGCGGCTGACCCTCCGGTATCCGCTGCGGGCCGGGATGCTCGGCGTCACGCTGATGGGGCTGCCGTTCATCGCGCTCGGTCTGTGGCCGGAGACCGTGCCTTTCGTCATCGCGATGGCCGTCGCCGGCGCCGGGATCGAGATCTTCAGCCTCGGCTGGAACCTCGCGATGATGGAGAACGTGCCCGAGGAGATGCAGTCGCGGGCGTGGTCGTACGACATGCTCGGGTCCTACATCGCGATGCCGATCGGACAGTTGATGTACGGGCCGCTGGGGGAGTCTTTCGGGACACGACCGGTGTTCCTGGCGAGCGGTGTTCTCTGTGTCTTGATCTGTCTTGCCACGGTTGGGGTGCCTTCCGTGGCTAGGCTGCAACGCGTCGAGCAACCTGCCACCGAAGGAACGCCCGTATGAGCCTGAACACCGCCGTCGTCGACTCGCTCTTCCAGGAACGTTTCGAGGAGAACCTGACTCCGGGGCTGGCCTACGGAGTCGTACGCGGCTCCGAGCTGCTCCACTCCGGCGCCTTCGGGGCGACGACCGAGGGCGGTCCGGCGCCGACGGCGGAGAGCGTCTTCCGGATCGCGTCGATGTCGAAGTCGTTCACGGCGGCCGCGGTGCTGCTGCTGCGCGACCGCGGGCTGGTCGACCTGGACGAGGCGATCGCGCAGTACGTCCCCGAGCTCGTCGACCAGGCGCCCTACTCCGCCGACTCGCCGGCCGTGACGCTGCGGCTGCTGCTCTCGATGTCGGCCGGGCTGCCGACCGACGACCCGTGGGGCGACCGGCAGGAGTCGCTGTCCTATGACGACTTCGGGACGTTCCTCGACGGAGGCTTCTCGACCGGGCAGGAGCCGGGGGTCGGGTTCGAGTACTCCAACCTCGGCTATGCGCTGCTCGGGCGCGCGATCGAGAACGTCGTCGGTGGTTCGTCGCCCGAGGGGGCCAACCGCGACTTCGTCGAGCACGAGCTGCTGGCGCCGCTCGGGATGACCTCCTCGGCCTACTCGCCCGATGCGGTGCCGAACCGTGTGCCGGGTCATGTGCCGCCGCTGCATCCGGCGTGGGCCGGTGACCGGCTCGAGGGTCCGCCGACGTGGGCAGTGACGCCGCCGGTGCCGTCGGGGTCGTTCGCGGCGATGGGAGGCCTGCACTCCTCGGTCGCCGACCTGGCGCGCTGGGTCGGCGGGTTCCTGGGCGCGTTCTCTTCCGCCGCCGACGGGCATCCGCTGTCGAAGGCGTCGCGGCGGGAGATGCAGCAGTTGCACCGGTTCGGCTCGGTGTCTGCCTCGCTGGGGTTCTCCGGTGCGGAGGCGGGTGTCGGGGCGGTCGCCGCCGGCTACGGCTACGGCCTGATGGTCGACCATGACAGCCGGCTCGGGCAGCTCGTCCACCACTCCGGCGGCTACCCCGGCTACGGCTCGCGGATGGTCTGGCACCCCGCGACCGGCCTGGGTGTGATCACGCTGTCCAACAGCACGTACGCCGGGGGCTACCCGACCGCGATGACCGCGCTGCGCTCGCTGGTCTCCGACGAGCTTTCTGGTAATGGTCCGCAGCGGTTCTCGACGGTGGTCAAGGGCCTGCGGCCGCGGCTCGACTCGGCGCTGGAGACCGCGGTCGAGCGGCTGCGTACCTTCGATCCTGCGGGTGCTGAGGTGTTCGCGCTGCCATCACTGTTCGCCGACAACGTCGAGCTCGACGCCCCCGACACCGGCCGCCGCCTCCAGATCACCCAGGCGCGCGCCAAGGTCGGGCTGCCGCTGGGTGGCGCGCCCTACGGCTACTTCTCCCGCGCGATGGGCGCCGCGCTGGCCGTGGTGCCGGCCGAGAAGGGCCGCTACGACATCGAGGTCATGCTCTCCCCGGAGGCCGAGCCGCGCATCCAGACCCTGCGTGTCAACGCCGTCCCCGACGCCCACGGTGGCCTCGTCGCCGCCGCCCGCGCCGCCCTCGAGGAGAGCTCCCCTGTCATCGCCGCCCTCCGGGCCTTCGGCCAGCCCGAGCTGATCACCACGCCCCTGTCCGGTGATGGTTCGTCGAAGGCCGACTTCCTCGTCGTCGCCGGCGCGTCCTACTGGAAGATCGCGGTGGCCAAGACGACCACCGTCACCGCCCTCCCCACCTCCGACCACCCCCGCCTCACCTACCTCGCCTCCGCGCTCCGCGGCTGACCCCCTGCCGAGGCGTCACCCGCGTCGGCCGAAGCGTCACCCGCGTCGGCCGAGTGGACAGCGGGATGCCCACTCGGCCGACGCGAGTGACGTCTCGCCCTGCGGGAGTGACGCCTCGGCGACCTTGCTCTGTTCGAACAAATGTTCGATACTCGTTGAGTGGGAGTGGTAGCGGGGATTGAGCGACACCAGAAGCTGGCTCAGATCGAGCAGCTTCGGTCGAAGGTGCGACGGCTGGAGCAGAAGCCGGGCATCGGTGCGGAGCTGGCGACGCACGAGGCGCTGGGTGGGGTGGTGCAGCTTCGGGCCGGCGGGACGTACGCGGCCGACTCGCTGTCGCTGGCGATGCTGCTGCTGGCGGGGCCGTCGGCGGCAGGGGAGTGGACCGCCGTCGTCGGGGTCGAGGACTTCGGTGTCGAGGCGGCGGCCGAGGCCGGGGTCGACCTGGAGCGGACCATCCTGGTGCCACGGCCCAAGGACTCCTGGCTGGAGGCGACCGCCGCGCTGGTCGATGTGACCACGCTGGTGCTGGTCCGGCCGACGGGTCGGGTGACTCCGGGCGTCGCCGAGAAGATCGGTGCCCGGTTGCGCACCCGCGGCGCCGCGCTGGTCGCGCTCGGGGAGTGGCCGAGAGCAGACGTGCGCCTGCGGGCGACCGAGCCGCGCTGGGTCGGGCTGGGCAACGGCGATGGCCATCTCCGGGCGAGGAGGATGGTGGTCGAGGCGGTGCGCGGGACGGCTCCGCCGCGGCGTACGGCGCTCTGGTTCCCGGCCGAGGACGGCGGTCTGCGGCGCGTCCTCGAGCCCGTCGCAGGCATTGCTGACCTGCGGAAACAGGAGTCGGCATGAGCGAGCGTCAGCGAGCGACCATAAGCCTCAGGCCGCCGCGTCCGTATTCTTGGCACTGCTCTACGGAGGCGGCGGCATGAGTCGCACGCTGGTGGTCTGGTGCGCCGACTGGCCGGTGGCCGCGGCGCTGGGTGAGGCTGGCTTGCCGCGGCACCTGCCGGCCGCGGTCTTCGCGCAGAACCGGGTCCAGGCCTACAACCAGGCAGCACGGGAGTTCGGGATCAAGCGCGGGATGCGGCGCCGCGACGCCCAGTCGCGCTGCCCGGAGGTGCAGGTGCTCGCCGCCGACGAGGCCCGTGACGCGCGGGTCTTCGAGGAGGTGCTGGTGCGCCTGGAGGAGCTGCGCCCCGGCGTCATGCCGCTGCGCCCCGGCCTGGTCGCGCTGCGCTCGCCGGCCCGCTTCTACGGCGGCGAGGCCGAGGCCGGCGCGGCGATCGCCGAGTGCGTGGTCGGGCTCGGGATCTGGGACGTCCGGATCGGCATCGCCGATGAGCTCTTCACCGCCGAGCAGGCCGCGCGGAGCGCCGGGCTGCAGGAGACGTACGCAGTCCCGGCGGACGGCGGCTCGACCGCCTTCCTGCGCGCGCTACCGGTCCATGTCCTCGAGGACGCGAACGCGGTCAGCCTGCTGCAGCGGCTCGGCCTGACCACGCTCGGCGGCCTCGCCGACCTGCCCGGCGCCGACGTCAAGGCGCGCTTCGGCGCGCAGGCCGCCTGGGTCCGCCGGGTGATCCACGGCGAGGGAGCGCGGCCGGTGACGGGGCGTACGCCACCGCCCGAGCTCACCACCGAGGTGGCTTTCGAGCCGCCGCTCGACTCCGCCGAGGCGGTCTGCTTCTCGGCCCGGCAGGCGGCGGAGGGGTTCGTCAAGGGCCTCGCGACGCGTCAGGAGGTCTGCACCGAGGTGCGGATCGAGGTCGCCATGGAGGACGTCCCGGACTCGGTACGCACCTGGGCACATCCGCGGTGGTTCTCCTCAGTCGATCTCATCGACCGGCTGCACTGGCAGCTGGCCGGGGCGGTCATCTCGACAAGCTCGATACACCGCTCGGGTGGGCGAGGAGGAGCGGTGACCGAGGTCCGCTTCGTCCCCGAGGTCGCCGTCTCCGAGGCGGTCCACGCCGACGGACTCTGGGGCGGCACCGACGAGCGCGTCGATCGCGGCATCGCCCGGGTGCAGGGCCTGCTCGGCCACGAGGCCGTCGTCGCCCCGGTGCTCCAGGGCGGCCGGACGCCACGCGACCGGCAGGCGTACGTCCCCTGGGGCGACCGCCCCACCACTCTCCGCGATCGCCGACTGCCGTGGCCGGGGAGCATCCCGCCGCCGGCGCCTGCCCGAGTCCTGGCCGAACCGTGGCCGGCGGAGGTCTGCGACCAGGCCGGGCGGCAGGTGCTGGTGCTCCCGCGCGGCGGTGTCTCCGCCGACCCCGCCCGCTACCGGCCCTCGGCCGGCCAGCCCTGGCAGCGGGTCGCGTCCTGGGCTGGTCCGTGGCCGGTCACCGAGGCGTGGTGGGAGCCCGGCGGCGGGCGGCGGGTCGCCCGCTTCCAGCTCGTCGGGGTCGACGGCCGCGCCTGGCTGGCCACCTTCGACACCGACCACTGGCTCACCGAAGCCAGCTATGACTGACGGGGCTGTGACTGATGGGCTGGAACAACCCCGAGATCCCGTGGAAGGAGCTGGAGCGGCGGCTCTCCGGCCGCCCGCCGAAGGACCCCTACGGCGACGCGCCGATCTCGCGCCGCAAGAAGCGGCTGACCGATGAGGAGGTACGCGGGCCGGAAGGCCCGGTGGTGCCGTACGCCGAGCTCCATGCCCACTCCGACTTCTCCTTCCTCGACGGAGCGAGCTCCCCGTCGGCGCTGGTCAGCGAGGCGATCCGGCAGGGGCTGCACGGGATCGCGATCACCGACCACGACGGGTTCTACGGGGCACCTGCACTAGCGGAGGCGGCAAATGTGTACAGCGCCGAGGCGGCGCAGAAGATGACGGGACCGGCACGGCTGCTGACCGTCTACGGCGCCGAGCTGTCCCTGGATCTGACCAAACCGCAGAACGGGATCGCCGACCCCGAGGGCAGCCACCTTCTCGTGCTCGCCCGGGGCGTCGAGGGCTACCGGCAGCTGGCCGGCGCGATCACCGAGGCGCAGCTGCGCGGCGACGAGAAGGGCCGGCCGGCCTACGACCTCGACGAGCTCGCCGACCGGGCTCGCACCGGCAACTGGCTGATCCTGACGGGGTGCCGCAAGGGTGCCGTACGCCAAGCCCTCACCGGCACTGGTCCGATCGCCGCGGCCCGGGCGCTGCGCGAGCTCACCGACAGGTTCGGCCACGACAACGTCGTCGTCGAGCTGACCGACCGCGGCCATCCGACAGACTCCTACGACAACGACCTGCTCGCCGGCATCGCCCGCGAGGCCGGCCTGCCCGCGGTCGCCACCAACAACGTCCACTACGCCACGCCCGACCGGCACCGGGTGGCTGACGCGCTCGCGGCGGTCCGCGCGCGCCGCACCCTGAGCGACATCGCCGGCTGGCTCCCGGCCGGCCCGGTGGCGTACGTCAGGTCGGGGGAGGAGATGGACCAGCTCTTCCGGCGCTACCCGGGCGCGGTGGCACGCAGCGTCGAGATCGCCGAGGAGTGCGCCTTCGACCTGCGCAAGGCCACCCCGAAGCTGCCCAAGCGCGGGATCCCCGAGGGCGAGACCGCCGCGAGCCGGCTGCGCCACCTGACCGAGGAGGGTTTCGCGGAGCGCTATGCGAAGGCGTACGCCACCGACCCGGAGTTCGTCGAGAAGGCCCGCAAGCGGGTGGAGCATGAGCTCGACGTCATCGAGCGCAAGGACTTCCCGGGCTATTTCGTGATCGTGCACGACATCGTGGCGTTCGCGCGGAGCGAGGAGATCCTCTGCCAGGGGCGAGGATCGGCGGCCGCGTCCGCGGTCTGCTACGCGCTCGGGATCACCGCGATCGACCCGGTCTTCTACAAGCTGCCGTTCGAGCGGTTCATCTCCGAGCACCGGGAGGAGGAGCCGGACATCGACGTCGACTTCGACTCCGACAAGCGCGAGACGGTGATCCAGTGGGTCTACGACACCTACGGCCGGCGCAATGCCGCGCAGGTCGCGAACATCGTCGGCTACCGGCCGAAGATGGCGGTCAGGGACGCGGCCAAGGCACTCGGTCACAGCCCCGGCCAGCAGGACGCCTGGTCCAAGCACCTCGGCTACTCCCGCGTCGAGGCACCGGACGACGTCGGCATCCCCGCTCCGGTCCTCGCGCTGGCCGAGGAGATCCACGGAACCCCGCGCCATCTCGGCATCCACTCCGGCGGCATGGTGCTGACCGAGGAGCCGATCGGCGAGGTCGTACCCATCGAGCGCGCCCGCATGGAGAAGCGCACCGTGATCCAGTGGGACAAGGACGCCGCCGAATACATGGGCCTGGTGAAGTTCGACCTGCTCGGGCTCGGCATGCTGGCGGCGCTCGACCACATGATGCATCTGGCTCTCGAGCACCTGGGGGAGAGCTGGACGCTGGCGACCATCCCCAAGGAGGAGCCGGCGGTCTACGACATGCTCTGCCGGGCCGACTCGATCGGGGTCTTCCAGGTCGAGTCGCGCGCGCAGATCGGCACCCTGCCGCGCCTGCAGCCGCGCTGCTTCTACGACCTGGCCATCGAGATCGCGCTCATCCGGCCCGGGCCGGTGCAGGGCGGAGCGGTCCATCCCTACGTACGCCGGGCCACCGGGCGCGAGCCCGCGAGCTATGCCCACAAGCTGCTGATCCCGGTGCTGGAGCGCACCCTCGGGGTGCCGTTGTTCCAGGAGCAGCTCATGGAGATGGGCCGCGTCCTGGGCGACTTCAACCACGACGACGCCGATCTGCTGCGCCGGGCGATGGGCTCGAAGCGTGGTCTCGAGCGGATCGACTCGCTCAAGGAGCAGCTCTATGAGGGCATGCGCGCCAAGGGGATGACCGAGGAGACGGCCGAGGCGGTCTACACCCAGATCCTCTCCTTCGCGAACTTCGGCTTCGCCGAGTCCCACGCGCTGAGCTTCGCCAAGCTCGTCTACGCCTCGTCGTGGTTCAAGCTCCACTACCCGGCCGCGTTCCTGGCCGGCCTGCTCCGCGCCCAGCCGATGGGCTTCTACTCACCGCAGTCGCTGACCCAGGACGCCCGCCGCCACGGAGTGGAGGTACGCCGCCCCGACCTCGTCCTCAGCCAGGCCGCCGCCGACATGGAGCCCCTCGATGTCGACGTCGTGTCGCCGACCGGGAAGGAGGACTGCCGGATGGACGGCGAGAAGACCCCGTGGGTGCCCGGCACCCCTGACCCGACCCCGGAGCACCGGCGTGACGGCAACTTCGCGGTACGGCTGGGCCTGGACTCCGTACGCGGCATCGGCAAGGACGTTGCCAAGCGGATCGTGAAGGCCCGCGAGGAGGCTCCGTTCAAGGACTCCCTCGACCTCTCCCGTCGCGCCGGGCTGGAACGCGCCCAGCTCGAGGCGCTGGCGACCGCTGGATGTTTGGAGGCGTTCACATCGAGCCGTCGTCAGGCGCTGTGGCAGGCGGGGTGGACCGAGACCGAGGACCAGCTCGAAGGAGTGCGGTTCACCGCCGAGACCCCTGCGCTGCCCGGCCTGGACCCGGTCGAGGAGACCCTCGCCGACCTGTGGGCGACCGGCGTGACCCCCGGCAGCCATCCCTTCGCCCATCTCCGGTCCGGCCTGACCGCGGCGGGACTCCCGAGGATCAGCGACCTCCCCACCTCCGAGCCCGGCCGGCGCATCACCGTCGCCGGCCTGATCACCCACCGTCAGCGCCCCGGGACCGCGGGCGGCGTCACCTTCATCAACCTCGAGGACGAGACCGGCATGCTCAACGTCGTCTGCTCCGCCGGCCTGTGGAGGAAGCACCGCAAGATCGCCGTCTCCACCTCGGTCATGCTCATCCGCGGCATCCTCGAACGCAACGACGGAGTCACCAACCTGGTCGCCGACCGCCTCGCCCCGCTCGAGGAGCTCCACCCCGAGGCGGCCAAGGCCATCGCCTCCCGCCACCGCTCCCGCGACTTCCACTGACCACTGCCGAGGCGTCAGCTACGTCGGCCGAGGCGTCGGTTAGGTCGGCCGAGACGGCAGCCGGTGCCCTCTCGGCCGACGCGGGTGACGCC